>JBOHBN010000131.1:0-17749 GCA_050698355.1 Streptosporangiales bacterium
TCCCACCACCCTTCCACCACGAATCGACAACCGGCTGGGGCGGAGGATCAGTGACTGTCCGCGATCCGCATCCGGCCACAGGCGTTACCCCGTCGGTCGTGACCACGGACACCGACGTCCGGGTCGACGCGGGGCAGACCAGCTTCCGTACCACCGTGGGCCTCCGGCTCCTCGGTGAATACCAGGACTCCGGCTTCGCCCAGCCACGGTTCCTCGCCCAGCGTGCCGACGGCCAGGTGCTCCAGCTGACCCGGCTCTTGTACGTCGTACTCGCGGCGGTCGACGACTGCGCCGACTACGAGCAGCTCGCCGCCCGGGTGGGTGCCGAATACGGGCGCGCGCTTACTGCCGAACAGGTCGGCTACCTGCTCAGCGACAAGCTCGCTCCGCTCGGTCTGGTCTCGAACACGACCGCCCAGTCATCGGCGGACGCGCCGCGCAGCGAGCTGCTGCTCGGCCTGAAGGCCAACCGCGTTCTCATTCCCGCAGGCGCCGTGGGGCGCATCGCGGCCACACTCTCGTGGCTGCACCGCCCCGCGGTCGTCATCGCGGTGCTCGCTGCGTTCGTCGCCTTCGATACGTGGCTGTTCGGCATCCACGGTGCGGTCGAGGCCCTGCTCGGCGTACTCCAAGAGCCCGCGTGGATCCTTGCCGCGCTCGGGCTGTCCCTCGTCGCGATGGTCTTCCACGAGTTCGGCCACGCATCGGCATGCCGCTACAGCGGTGCGCGTCCGGGGCACATCGGGTACGGGATCTACATTGTCTGGCCCGCGATGTACACCGACGTCACCGACGTGTACCGGATCAGGCGGTCCGGCCGCCTGCGCACCGACCTCGGCGGCGTCTACTTCAACCTGATCTACCTGCTCGCCATGGCGGGCTGCTACTGGCTCACCGGGCAACCGATCTTCCTCGCCGTCGCCTTCCTGAGCCACCTGGAGATCCTGCAGCAGCTGGTACCGATCGTACGGATGGACGGCTACTTCATCCTCGGCGACCTCGCGGGCATCCCCGACCTCTTCGGGAAGGTCAAGCCGATCCTGCTCAGTATGCGACCGGGCCACCCTCCCGACCCGCGGGTAGCCGGCCTACGACGTGGCGCGCGCGTCGCGGTGACGGTATGGGTGTTGGTCGTCATTCCGCTGCTGGCCGCGAATCTCGCCTACCTGCTGTGGAACCTGCCGCGAATTGTCGGTGTGGGCGCGCATAGCTTTGTCGGGCATTTGGACGCGGCGACGCGCGCGTTTCCGGCACTGGACGTGCTCGCCGGTCTCGCGAATATCGTGAATATGATCCTTCTGGTCGTGCCGCTCGTCGGTGTGGTTTATTTGGTGGCACGTCCAATGCTGAAACTCGCGCGGTTCGCCACCTTCCGGTTGGTTCGCGCTCGCGGGCGCCACGCAGTCGGCTGACGGCCGTACGCGGGGGATGGAGCCGCCGAGCGCCACGCGAAGGCCCACCCCACGTGGCGCCCGGCGGAGCGTTGGGTCACCCCCCGCTGGCCAGTCCGCACCCGGTATTCGCAGCCGCAGGTGGCGTGGTTTGCCGCTCGGCCGGCCGATTCGCTCCTATGATCAGCGGTGATCGCGCCACCCGGCGCGGACCGTTCAAGGGGGGTGGATCATGCTCAACGGCTTCAAGCGGTTCCTCATGCAAGGTGACCTGATCACGATCGCCGTCGGCCTCGTCATCGCGCTGGCCTTCAGCACGCTCATCCAGGCGTTCACGACGTACGTGATCAGCCCGCTGGTCGCGGCCGCGCAGGGAGGCAACGCGCTCGGCCTCGGATGGCAGCTCGGCGCGAAGGGCAACGAGGCAACCTACCTCGACATCGGCTCGTTCATCTCTGCGGTGATCTACTTCATCATCTTCATCTCGGTGGTGTACTTCCTGATCGTGGTGCCGTACCGCACCTACCAGGCCAGGCGCGGCGTGGAGGTCTTCGGCGAGCCGGCACCGACCAAGACGTGCCCCGCGTGCCTGTCCGGCGACCTCCCGGCGGCGGCGACCAAGTGCAAGTACTGCGCGACCGAGCAGCCGGCGGTCGCATGAGCGAGACCCACGCGGCGCAGGGCACGCACGAGCACCTCACGGATTCACGCAACGACGACGTCCTCGTCCACGTGTCCGGTGAGCTGAAGCCGCGTCGGGAGGCGGTGGTCTCGGTCTTCGACGCGGGCTTCGTGCTCGGTGACGGGGTGTGGGAGGGGTTGCGGGTACAGCGCGGGCACCCTGCCTTTCTCGACCGGCACCTCGACCGGCTGTACGAGGGTGCGAAGGCGATCGCACTCGACATCGCGATGACCAGGGCGGAGCTGGCCGAGGCCATCTACGCCACCCTGCGCGCGAATGGCATGACCGACGGGGTGCACGTACGGCTGATGGTGACTCGCGGGGTCAAGAGCACGCCGTACCAGGACCCGCGTGCGAGCGCCGGACCACCGACCGTCGTGATCATCGCCGAGTACAAGGAGCCGCTGCCGGCGACCGCGCAGCGGGGCATGCGGCTGTTCACCGTGCACGTGCGCCGCAGCGCGCCGGACGTGCTGGATCCCAAGCTCAACGCGCACAGCAAGTTGAACGACATCATGGCGTGCATCCAGGCCGCGGCGGCCGGAGCGGACGAGGCGCTCATGCTCGATCCGAACGGGTTCGTGGCCACCTGCAACTCCACGCACTTCTTCGTGGTGCGGCGCGGAGCGGACGGTGTCCAGCAGGTGTGGACCTCCGGCGGGCAGTACTGCCTCGGTGGCATCACGCGGGCCAACGTCCTGCGCTGCTGTGCGGAGGCGGGGATACCGGCGTACGAGCGTACGTTCAGCCTCACCGACGTCTACGGGGCCGATGAAGCGTTCGTGACCGGGACGTTCGCCGGCATCGTGCCGGTCGGCGAGGTCGACGGGCGCGTGATCGGGTCGGGCGAGCGCGGCCCGATGGTCGAGCGGCTGCAGGGCCTGTACGCCGACCTCATCGACCGCGACGTCGCCGCTCGGGCCGAGGCGGGCCGATGACCGGCCAGTCCGCACGCCTCGCCGTCTGGTCGGGCCCGCGAAACATCTCGACCGCCTTGATGCGCGCGTGGGAGAACCGCACCGACTCGCTCGTGGTGGACGAGCCGCTGTACGCCCACTACCTGCAGCAGACGGGCCTTGACCACCCGGGCAGGGACGAGGTGATCGCCGCGGGCGAGACCGACTGGCGACGCGTCGTCGACTGGCTCGTCGGACCGCTTCCCGCCGGCGTCGCGGTCTTCTACCAGAAGCACATGAGCCACCACTTGCTCTCGAACATGAGCCGGGACTGGATACACGCACTCACCAACGTGCTGCTCGTCCGCGACCCGCGGGAGGTGATCGCGTCGTACACCAAGGCGCGGCACTCCGTCACGCCCGAGGACATCGGCCTGCCGCAGCAGGCGACCCTGTACGACGAGCTGGCAGCTGCCGGCCCCCCGCCACCGGTCGTGGACGCGGCCGACTTCCTCCGTGATCCCGAGGGTCACCTGCGCGCGCTGTGCGCCCTGGTCGGGGTGGACTACACCGCACGGATGCTGCACTGGCCCGCGGGCATGCGCGAGACCGACGGGGTCTGGGCGAAGTACTGGTACGCCGCCGTGCAGCGGTCGACCGGGTTCGAACCGTACCGACCGCGTGAGCCGCAGCTGGCCGGTACCGCGGCAGAGGCCGCCGCCGTCTGCATGCCGCACTACGAGCGGCTGCGCGAGGCGCGCCTGTCGGCGTGACCGCGAGGCAGACTGGGGACATGTCGCTGACTATCGCGCGCGGACCGCTCGCCAGCCGCCCGCACGACCTCGTGAACTACCGCATCGACGGTCCCGGTCACCTGCTGTTCTTCGAGCCGTTTCCGCGGCGGGTACGCGGCTACCTGGCCGGGGAGCTGGTGTTCGACACGAGGGACGGCATGTTGCTGCACGAGAGCAACCTGCTGCCGCAGCTGTACGTGCCGCAGGCGGACCTGCGCGCGACGCTGACGCCCACGGCGCACACCACCCACTGCCCGTTCAAGGGCGACGCGGCGTACTGGTCGGTGCCGACCGCGGGCCGAACCGCGGAGAACGCCGTCTGGGCGTACCCGGAGCCGATGCAGGCGGCCGGCTGGCTGCGCGGTTACGTGGCGGTGTACTGGTCGGCGCTGGACGCCTGGTACGACGAGGACGAAGAGGTCTTCGGGCACCTGCGCGACCCCTACCACCGTGTCGACATCCGCCCGGCAAGCCGGCACATACGCGTCACCGTCGGCGGTGAGGTGCTGGCCGAGAGCAGCAGGCCGATGGTGCTCTCGGAGACGGGGTTGCCGAACCGCTACTACCTGCCGCCGGATGACGTGCGCACCGGCGCGCTGCGGGAGTCGCCGACCCGCACCGTGTGCCCGTACAAGGGCACGGCGTCGTACCGGAGCACGGGCGAGGTGGACGACGTGGCCTGGGTATACCCGGAGCCACTGGACGGGGCCCGCGCGATCGCGGGCCACTACTGCTTCGCCGGCGACGGCGTCGACCTGCGCGTCGACGGCGAGCGCGTCGGCTGAGGGCGCTCGAGGAACCGCCGCCGAGACGTCAACGACCCGCCCGCGGTGGTACGCGGACGGGCCGTCGAAGCGCCCTCCTAGCTGCCGTCGCCGCGGCGGTGCTTGCCGCTCCCGTCGTCGTCAGCCTCGGCGCGCTTGGCCTCCGCGGCCTCGGTCGCGCCGGTGTCCGGCGTTTCGTAGGGCTCCGCGGGCGTGTCTCCGGCCCGCGTGCCCTCCGCCGTGACGCTGCCGAGCGGGGCGTCCGACCCGTAGCCGGCACCGTTGCCCGCGGAACCGCCGAAGTCGTCGGCCGGCAGCGAGTAGTAGTCGAACCCGTCCGCGGTGCGCCGCGACCAGATCGCGACCGCGACGCCCCCGACGACGGCCGTGCCGAGCAGGACGAGCATCACCTTGCGCGCGCGGTGCTTCTTCTTCCGCGGCGGCGGCGGGACGACCTCACCCTTCAGCGCGGCGAGCGCTCGCGTACCGCGAACCTTCGCCTCCTCGAAGGCCGGGCCGGCGTTCGCAGCTGCCTCGTTCCACGTGCTCTGCACCCGCGGGACGACCTCGGTCTCGACGGTGTTGCGCGCCGACTTCAGCCGGGGTTCGGCCCACTTGCGGGCATCCGTAGCGGTGACGGCGGCGACATCCTTGGCGTAGTCGAACCGCGGTGCCGCCCAGTCGAGCGCGTTGCCGGCACCCTTGGACGCCTTGCCCTTGGCCTTTCTCAGCCGCTTCTCGGCTTCCTTCTTCGCTTTCGCGCCCTTTGACTTTCCACCCAGGGCCACCGGGAACCTCCCTGATGCGCTTGTACGGTCAAATGGGGACCGACTCTGACCGGCAACCCCCTAGCCTCGTTCCCCAAACGGTGCGATGGGGAACCTCCTCATGCTAGGTACCCAGCTGCCGTGCGAGGATGCAGACGTACCTAATCCTTTCACGAAGCAGGAGGGGACGCGTGTCCGACGCGCTCTACGCGACGCTGCACACCACGAACGGCCCCATCGAGCTGCGGCTGTTCCCCAACCGCGCGCCGAAGACCGTGCGGAACTTCGTCGAGCTCGCCGAGGGCACCCAGGAGTGGGCGGACCCGAGCACGGGCGCGCGCTCCACCGCCCCGTTTTACGACGGCACGATCTTCCACCGGGTGATCAGCGGGTTCATGCTCCAGGGCGGCGACCCCACCGGGACCGGGAGGGGCGGCCCCGGCTACCAGTTCGCGGACGAGTTCCACCCGGAGCTGAGCTTCGACCGCCCGTACCTGCTGGGCATGGCCAACGCGGGCAAGAACACCAACGGCTCGCAGTTCTTCATCACGACGAACCCACAGCCGCACCTGAGCCGCAAGCACAGCATCTTCGGTGAGGTCAGCAGCGGCACCGACGTCGTCGACGCGATCGACCGGGTCGACACCGGCCCGGCGGACCGGCCGGTCGAGGATGTCGTCATCGAGCGGGTCACCGTCGAGCGCCGGGCCGAGTAACACTGGCGGCTACGCGATGACCGCAGAGCAGCCTTCGCAGGGTGTGGGCGGTGGCGGGTCGGAGGTGCCGACGTGCTACCGCCACCCGAACCGCGAGACCTACCTGCGTTGCTCGCGCTGTGACCGGCCGATCTGCCCCGACTGCATGCGCGAGGCGCCCGTCGGCCAGCAGTGTGTGGACTGCGCCGGGGCCGGCAGCAAGCAGACGCGTCCGCGCACCGCGTTCGGCGGGGTCGGGATGCCCCGCACCACGGTCGTCACATGGGTGTTCCTCGGCCTGAACGTGGCGGTCTTCCTGGCCGTCCAGATATCCCCGCAACTGGCGAACGTGCTGTTCCTCTCCGGGCAGGGCGTGGCGTACGGCCAGTGGTACCGGCTGCTCACCGGCGCGTTCGTGCACATCCAGTGGTGGCACATCCTCGTGAACATGTACGCGCTGTTCATCATCGGCCCGCACATGGAGCGGGCGTTAGGACACTGGCGGTACGCGGTGCTCTACCTCGTCGCCGCGCTGGCGGGCTCCGGGCTGTCGGTCGCCGTCGGCGGGCTGTACACGGCGTCGGTCGGCGCGTCCGGTGCGATCTTCGGCCTGTTCGGCGCGACGGTCATCGTCTTCAGGCGGCTGCGGCTGGACACCCGCTGGATCTTGAGCGTCATCGCGATCAACCTGGTCGTGACGTTCCTGTTCCACGGCATCATCGACTGGCGCGGCCATGTCGGCGGCCTGGTCGCCGGCACGTTGCTCGCCGTCGCCTACGCCTATGCCCCTCGCGCGCAGCGGTTGTTGGTGCACATCGGCGCAGCCGTGGCGCTGGTCGTGCTCTCGCTCGCCCTGGTCTTCGTCGGCCTGTAGTTATCCCCACTGTGGAGAACGGCTGTGGGTAAACAACACGGCTGTAGTTCCGCGAACTACAGCCATGTAAGGCAGTCCCCAGCCTGGGGATAACCCTGTGGGAAACGGGCGGGTACGAAAGGCGCTACCGGTCGTGGCGAAGCCCCCGAGACTCCGCCACGACCGGTCCTGCCGTCGCTGCGCACCGCCCTCTCGGCCCCGAGGTGGGGGACCGGTGCGGCGGGGACCGAGCGGGCGCGTACGTCAGCGACGTAGCACGGCAGACAGTGCCGTGGTCTCGCTGCCCTCCTCGGGCACGACCAGCCAGGCGGCGAGGTAGGCGAGTGCGCCGACCCCGTTGGTGACGACCGCGAGTACGACCGCGAGTACGCGGACGAGTGCGACGTCGAGGTTCAGCGCCTCGGCTAGGCCGCCGCAGACGCCGCCGAGCACGCGGTGCTCGCGTGAGCGCCGAAAGCCGCTGAGCGAGCGCGAGCGGGAAACGTTGTGATCGCTGGTGAAGCCGGCACCGGGGCCGGCACTTGCCGGTGTGGTCTGTGTGGTGTCCATGGCTTCAAGCGTGCCCGTCATGAGGCCACCCGGCCATCCGGTACGACCCTGGTCGAACCCTGATCCGTACCGGAGCGATCAACCAGCTAGCGCCAGCGGGTCGCCATGATGAAGCCGATGATGATCACCCCGAACCCGATGAGCAGGTTGAAGTCCTGGATCTCCTTCATGCCAGGTACCCGCTCGCCGGCGACGTAGTACACGACGATCCACGCGACCCCGATGAGCCACAGCGCGATCATCGTCGGTGCGAGCCAGCTGGGACTCGGGTTCTTGGCCTTCGACCGCGGTGGCGGGGTGTAGACCGCCTTCTTGCGTACCCGCGACTTCGGCATCGGTGCGTCTCCTCGTTCGAACTGCCAGGCGGTCGCGCGGCGACCTGCCCGCAAGCATCGTCGGATGCGCGGCAGCTACGCCACTACCACGTACTTGTGTAGCGTAGCCGGAAGCAGGTGCTGTCCGGAAAGGCGGTGCCGTCGGGGCTCGGGGCAGGTGAGTCGCGTGGGGAACAGGCGACCCGTGTGGCGCTACGGCGCGCCCGCGGTACTCCTGCTCGCCGGCCTGCTGTTCGCCACCGGCGCGAACACCGCGCAGGTCGAGCTCGGTGGCGGCCGGCAGGAGCAGCTCTCCGGCCTGGTGGCGCAGGAGAGCCGCAAGGTCGACGCGCACACCGCCCAGGTGCAGCGGCTGCGTAGCAGCGTCGACCAGGCGAGCCGGGCGCGGGCGAGAGACGACCTGCGCACCAAGCACGCCCAGCGGGCGGCGGACCGGCTGCGTCAGCCGGCCGGCCTCGAGCAGGTGAGCGGTTCGGGCCTGCGCGTCACCCTCGACGACGCGCCACGCTCGGTGGGCAGCGAGGAGGACGGCGAGGTCCCTCCCGACTACCTGGTCGTACACCAGCAGGACGTGCAGGCGGTCGTGAACGCGATGTGGGCGGGCGGTGCGACCGCCGTCCAGGTGATGGACCAGCGGCTCATCGCGACGAGCGCGGTGCGCTGTGTCGGCAACACGCTGGTGCTGCAGGGACGGGTGTACTCCCCGCCGTTCACCGTGACCGCGATCGGCCCGCCCGACGCCATCCGCGCGGCGGTCGACCGCGCGCCGGGTGTGCGGATCTACCGGCAGTACGTGGACGCGTACGGGCTGGGCTACGACGTGCACGAGGTCAATGGCGTCACCGTCCCCGGCTACACCGGTTCGCTAGACCTGCACTACGCGCACGGCACCCACTGATCACTCGCGCCTTGATGCGCTGTCACGACATATGTAGTCTTCAGGCGACAGGTAGGTGGTTTGTGGGTGCCGGGGGACAAGCAGGTCGACCTCGCGGCGGTGATCGCGGCGGTGGATCACCCCACTCGTCGGCGGATTATCGCGGTCCTGCGCGATGGCGAGCATCACGTCAGCGCGTTGGCTCGACTGTTGGAGGTCTCCCGCCCGGTGCTGCATGTGCACCTGAGCAAGCTGGAGCATGCCGGTTTGGTCGCCACCAGGATTGAACTCGGCTCTGACGGCAAGGCGTTACGGCGCTGCGCGGTGATTCGGTTCGATGTTCGGCTGACTCCCGAGACGATCGCCGCCACCCTCGAGGAGCCGAGTAACGACTAGTTAGCAGGAGGAGAACGGTAAATGGCTGTTGTCTGGCACGTGGTGATCCTGGTCATCATCGTCCTGGTCATCGTCGGAGTGGTCGCCGCGATCGTGCGGACCTTTACCCGTAGCTCGCGATCCGGGACCGATGCGCTGCGCACTGAACTCGCCCGCATCGATCAGCGACTCACCGCGATCGAAAACACCCTCAACGACGTCAACACCAACTGAATCTGCCTGCCGTCGGCCATGACCTGGCGTGACACTGGACCTGCACGGGCGCGCGGCGGCCAGACCCTCGACGATGCCTTCGCTGGTCAGGTTGCGTTCGCCTGCGAGAATGAGCGCGTGGCGCGGATCCTCGTCCTGGACAACTACGACAGTTTTGTCTACAACCTCGTCCAGTACCTGCAGCAGCTGGACGCGTCGTGCGACGTGTGGCGCAACGACGAGGTAGCCGTGGAGGAGTCCGCTGACTACGACGGTGTCCTCGTCTCGCCCGGGCCGGGCACGCCGGAGGACGCGGGTGTCTCGGTGCCGATGGTCGAGTACGCGGCCGCGATCGGCAAGCCGTTGCTCGGTGTCTGCCTCGGCCACCAGGCGTTCGGCGTCGCGTTCGGCGCGACGGTGGGACGCGCGGCCGAGCTGCTGCACGGCAAGGTGAGCGAGGTCCAGCACGAGCAGGTGGGCGTGCTCGCCGGCCTGCCGTCGCCGTTCACCGCGACGCGGTACCACTCACTGACCGTCGACGGTGCGACGCTCCCGGACGAGATCGAGGTGACCGGCAGGACCGCCTCGGGCGTGGTGATGGCGATGCGGCACCGCGACCTGCCGATCGAGGGCGTGCAGTTCCACCCGGAATCCGCGCTCACCGAGGGTGGCCACCGGCTGCTGGCCAACTGGCTGGTGTCGTGCGGCGACGCCGTCGCCGTGGACCGCGCCCGCGACCTGCCGCCCCTGCTGCCCGCACCGGCGGCGCAGGCCGCGCCCGCATAGCCTGCCCGCCCCTCATCTACTGGCACCTCTGTCGTCCTGCCTGGTGAGGCGTCGCGCATGATCGTGGGACGCTTACCCGTGGCGGGCAACGGGTGGCCTTCCCACGATCATGGAGGTCGGCACGCCCTTGCGTATCTCGGCGGGTCCGCTAGCGAGCTTGGCCGCGGTTGTGAGAGCTTGAATGGCGGCCGATGCGGCGAGACGGGTGGGGGCTTTGCTCACATCCGGCGGTCACCGGCGTCGGACGGACACACGCATGGGTAAAGGGGGGCCCGGATGAGTTCCATGGACAGCCCGCGCGATAGCGACCGGCAGACCACCACAACCAAGGCCGTCTTGATCGCGATCGTCGCCGCTGTCGGCGGTTTCCTGTTCGGCTTCGACTCCAGTGTGATCAACGGCGCGGTGAACGCGATCACCAAAGGGTTCTCGCTCAGCCCGGCGCTCTCCGGCTTTGCCGTTGCCTGCGCGCTGCTCGGCGCGGCCGTCGGCGCATGGTTCGCCGGCCCCGCCGCCAACCGCCTCGGTCGGGTACGGGTCATGCTCATCGCCGCCGCGCTGTTCGCGGTCAGCTCGGTGGGTGCCGCGTTGTCCTTCGCGGTGTGGGACCTGATCATCTGGCGCATCCTGGCCGGCATCGGCATCGGCGTGGCCTCGGTGATCGCCCCTGCCTACATCGCCGAGATCGCACCCGCGCATGTCCGCGGCCGGCTCGCGTCGCTGCAACAGCTCGCCATCGTTGTCGGCATCTTCGTCGCGCTGCTGTCCGACGCGTACCTGGCCACCACCGCCGGTAGCGCCGGAAACGAGCTCTGGTGGGGCCTCAAGGCGTGGCGCTGGATGTTCCTGGTCGGTGTCATCCCGTCGGCCATCTACGCGACCCTTGCGCTGATCATCCCCGAGTCTCCCCGATACCTGGTGGCCATCGGCGAGCTACGGCGCGCGAGCGACGTGCTGGGGACGGTACTCGGCACCCGCAGCACCGAGGCGATCCGGCAGAAGGTGCGCGACATCACCGCGAGCCTGCAACGCGAGCGGAAACCCAGCCTGCGTGACCTGCGCGGGCCGCGGTTGGGGCTCAAGCCCATCGTCTGGGTCGGGATCTTGCTGTCGGTCTTCCAGCAGTTCGTCGGGATCAACGTGATCTTCTACTACTCGACCACGCTGTGGCGCGCCGTCGGCTTCTCCGAGTCCGACTCGCTGACCTACTCGGTTATCAACTCGGTGGTCAACCTACTGTCCACGCTCATCGCGATCGCGATCGTGGACAAGGTCGGCCGCAAGCCACTGCTGCTCGCCGGCTCGACCGGCATGACCGTCACCTTGGGAATCATGGCCGTGTGCTTCTCCCAGGCGGCGGGCACAGGCGCGAACGTCGGCCTCCCCCAGCCATGGGGCACCATCGCGCTGTTCGCGGCGAACCTCTTCGTTGTCTCCTTCGCGGTGTCGTGGGGCCCGGTGGTCTGGGTGCTCCTCGGCGAGATGTTCCCGAACTGGCTTCGGGCCGCCGCACTCGCGGTCGCTGCGGCCGCGCAATGGCTCGCGAACTTCCTCATCAGCGTCACGTTCCCGATCCTGGCCGCGGCCGGGCTCAGCTTCGCCTACGGCATCTACGCGCTGTTCGCGCTGCTGTCGCTGATCTTCGTCGCGAAGGC
This sequence comes from Streptosporangiales bacterium, assembly GCA_050698355.1. GTDB lineage: Bacteria > Actinomycetota > Actinomycetes > Streptosporangiales > WHST01 > JBOHBN01. Next base: position 11,654 of record JBOHBN010000131.1, read on the forward strand.
TGTACGGGAGACCAAGGGCATGGAACTCGAGGACATGGTCGCCTAGCCTAGCCTAGCTGGACCGCGCTCTGGGCGGACGTTCCTCATCTTGTGTCAGTACGTCAGCCCGCCACAGCAGGCTGACGTACTGACAAGTCGTGGTTCGCTACTGCGCTCGCGGCCCGTGCGTGGCGTGGCCGTGCCCGTTGCGGTTCGCGCCGAACGGGAAAGTGTCGGTCTCTGACGGCGTGCTGGTGGTAGGTGTTGTTTCCGTCGGTGTCGGCGAGGGTGCCGTGGTCGTTTCCGTGGGCTCCGGCTCCTGGGCGACGTAGATGATCACCTGGTGGCCCTGCTTCTCGTGGGTGCCGCCGTCGGGTGACTGGGCGAAGACAATGCCGGCCTCGTAGTCGGACCGTTCCTGCCACACCGTCTTGACGTCGAAGCCCGCGGCGGACAGGTCGGCTTTCGCCTGCTGCCTGGACTCGTTGACGACGTTCGGGACCTTGACCTTGCCGTTTGAGACGACCAGGTTGACCGTCGAGCCCTTTGCCACGCTCTCGCCCGCCGCCGGGTCGGAGGAGAGCACCGTGTTCTTGTGCTCCTCGGAGTTCTTCCTGCTCACGGCCCCGACCGTCAGCCCGGCGTCCTCGATCGCCTGCTTCGCGTCCTTCTTGCGCTGGCCCTCGAGCGTCGGGACGGTCACCATCTGCCGACCCTTGGAGACGGTGAGCGTGACGGTCTTGCCCTTGCGCAGTTGCTTGCCGGCCTTGGGGTCCTGGCCGAGGACCGTGCCCTCGTCCTTGGCACTGAACTTCTCCTTGGTGTTGACCTCGAAGCCCTTGTTGTCGAGCTTCGTACGCGCGATGTCGACGTTGTCGCCGGTCACATCGGGCACCTTGGCCATGGCCTGCGCCTGCTGCCTGTCCATCCACGCGTTGCCACCGATGAGCCCGCCGATGAGCAGCGCGACCAGCGCGAGCGCGAGCAGGGTGAGCCCGATCGCCTTGCGGCGCTTCTTCCTCCTGGGCTTCTCGTCCTCGTCGGTGTAGTCGTCCTCTCCCGCCGGGAGCAGCGCCGTGGCCGCCGTGGGCGCGCCGATCTGCTCCGTCGGGTCGGCGTCGAGCACGGGCGTGGCGTGCACCGGCAGCCCGCCCAGCGCGCGCTCGATGTCGGCGCGCATCTCGTCCGCGCTCTGGTACCGGTTCTCGGGGTTCTTCGCCATCGCCTTGAGGACGATGGCGTCGATCGCCGGCGGCACGTCGGGGTTCACCCGCGACGGCGGCACCGGGTCCTCCCGCACGTGCTGGTACGCGACGGACACCGGCGAGTCGCCGCTGAAGGGCGGGCGGCCGGTGAGCAGCTCGTACAGCACGCATCCGGTGGCGTACAGGTCGCTGCGTGCGTCGACCTTGTCGCCGCGCGCCTGTTCGGGTGAGAGGTATTGCGCGGTGCCGATCACCTGCGCGGTCTGCGTCATCGTGGCCTGCGAGTCCGACACCGACCGGGCGATGCCGAAGTCCATCACCTTGATCTCGTTGTTGCGGTTCAGCATGACGTTGGCCGGCTTGATGTCGCGGTGGACGATGCCCATCCGGTGGCTGTACGCCAGCGCCTTCAGCACCCCGGCGAGCATCTCCAGCGCGCGCTGCGGCATCAGCTGGTGGGTGTCGCGCAGCACGTCGCGCAGGGTCTGGCCCTCCACGTACTCCATCACGATGTACGGCAGCGCGGTGCCGTTGTAGGACTCCTCGCCGGTGTCGTACACGGCGACGACGGACGGGTGGTTCAGCTGCGCGGCGGACTGGGCCTCACGCCGGAACCTGGCCTGGAAGGTGGGGTCGCGGGCGAGGTCCGCGCGCAGCGTCTTGACGGCCACCTCGCGCTCCAGCCGGATGTCCCGGCCCCTGTGCACCTCGGCCATGCCGCCACGGCCGATGACCATCCCGAGCTCGTAGCGTCCCCCGAGCACACGAGGCTCACTCATACCAACCGCTTCCGTGACTAGGTCGTCACTGTCCGTTCGTTTCTTGTGCCGTGGTGGGCGGCCGGGGTCATCCTGCCATGTCACTGGTGGATCACCGCCTGCATCATGGCGCGGGCGATCGGGGCCGCCACTGCGCCGCCGGTCGCCTCCGACCCGAGGCTCCCGCCGTCCTCGACGATGACGGCCACGGCCACCTGCGGGTTGTCCGCGGGCGCGAACGAGGTGAACCATGCGTGCGGCGCCGCCCCCTCGCCGTGCTGTGCGGTGCCGGTCTTGCCCGCAACCGTCGTGCCGGGGATCTGGGCGCTCGCGCCGGTGCCGTTCTCCACGACAGAACGCATCATCTGCGTGAGCTCGTCGGCGACCTTCGGGCTGACCGCCCTGCCGTACCGCTCCGGCTGCGCGCCCTCGATCGGCTTGGTGTCGGGGCCCTCGACCTCCTTGACCAGATGGGGTTTCATCACGACCCCACTATTGGCGATCGCGGCGCTGATCATGGCCATCTGCAATGGCGTGGTGGCAACCTCGTACTGCCCGATGGCCGATATCGCCGTCTGCGGCGGGTTCGGGTTGGACGGGAAGACCGACTCCGCGGTGTCCATCGGCACCTGGAAATCGTCGCCGAAACCGAACTTCTGCGCCTGTTTGCGCAAGGCATCGTCGCCGAGCTTCACGCCGAGCTTCGCGAACGCCGTGTTGCAGGAGATCGTGAGCGCTTCCTCGAGCGACATGCTGCCGGTGCTGCTGCACACCTCCCCACCGAAGTTCTGCAGCGTGGTGCTTGTCTGGGGCAGCGTGTACGTGGTCGGGGCGGGAATCTGCGTCTGCGGCGTGTACTTGCCCGAGGACAGTGCCGCGGCGCTGGTCACCAGCTTGAAGGTGGACCCCGGTGGGTAGCGCTGGTCCAGTGCGCGGTTCAACAGCGGCTGGTCGGGGTCGGACGAGATCCTCTTCCACGCCTTGTTGACCTTCTTGTTGTTGTGCCCTGCGATCTTGTTCGGGTTGTACGACGGGCTGCTCGCCATCGCCAGGATCGCGCCGGTCTGCGGGTCGATCGCGACGGCGGCGCCGCGGTGCCCGCGCAGTCCCTCGAAGGCCGCCTTCTGCGCGCCGGCGTCGAGGGTGAGCTGGACGGTGGCGCCTCGCGGTTTGCCGCCCTGGAAGAGGTTGATGACGCGGCGGACGAACAGCCGGTCGTCCTTGCCGGACAGCAGCGAATCCTCGGCGCGCTCGATGCCGGCGGACCCGTGCAGGAAGGTGTAGTAGCCGGTGGCGTGGGCGTACCGGGGTCCGTGCTTGTAGACCCGGACGTACTTGAGCTGGTCGTTGGTCTTCTTCGACCGGGCGACCGCCTTGCCGTCAACGACGATCTGCCCGCGCGGACGGGCGTACGACTCCAGCAGCGTGCGGGTGTTGCCGGGGCGTGCCTGCAGGTGCGGAGCCTCGACCACCTGCACGTAGTTGATGTTCGCAAGCAGCAGCACGAACAGTACGAGCGCTGCCACCGACACGTGTCGCAGCGGTTTGTTCATGGCTGCACCACCTCGGTCGGGGAGTCCTCCGGTTCGACTCGGTGTGTCGAGGACGGGTCGGGGGTGGGACGGCGCGCCGCGTCACTCACCCGGAGCAGCAGCGCGATCAGCGCCCAGTTGGCGAGGAGTGACGACCCGCCGTACGAGAGAAACGGCGTGGTGAGGCCGGTCAGCGGGATCAGCCGCGTCACGCCGCCGACGACGACGAACACCTGTAGCGCGACGGCGACCGACAGGCCGGCGGCGAGCAGCTTGCCGAATCCGTCGCGGGAGGCCAGCGCGATCCGCATGCCGCGCGCGACCACCACCAGGTATACAAGCAGGATGGCCATCAGGCCGGCGAGTCCCAGCTCCTCACCCAGCCCGGCGATGATGAAGTCGCTCTTGGCGAACGGTACGAGTGTCGGCCGGCCCTGACCGAGCCCCGTGCCGGTGATCCCCCCGTCGGCCATGCCGAAGAGGCCCTGGATGAGCTGGTAGCTGTTGTCGGGGTCCTTGAACGGGTGCAGCCAGATGTTGAACCGCTCCCGTACGTGGGCGAACAGGTGGTAGGCGAGGAACGACCCGCCGCCGAACAGCACGAGGCCGATGATGATCCAGCTGACCCGTCCGGTGGCGATGTAGAGCATCGCGACGAAGATGCCGAAGAAGAGCAGTGACGAGCCGAGGTCGTGCTCGAAGACGAGGATGCCCAGGCTCGCCACCCAGGCGACGAGCACCGGCCCGAGATCCTTCGCCCGGGGCAGGTCGACGAACAGCACTCGTCGGCCCGCGAGGCTGAGCACGTCGCGCTTCGCCACGAGGTAGCCGGCGAAGAACACCATGAGCAGCAGCTTGGCGAACTCGCCGGGTTGGATGGAGAACCCGGCGATGCGGATCCACAGCTTGGCGCCGTGAACGGCCGAGATCGAGGCGGGTAGCACTGCGGGCAGTGCGAGGAGGACCAGGCCCGCGACCCCCGCAGTGTAGGTGAACCGGCGTAGCAGCCGGTGGTCGCGGACCAGCACCAGGACGGCGACGAACAGCGCGATACCGACGAGGGTGTAGATGAACTGCATCAGCGGGTTGCCGCCGCTGGAGTCGCTGATGTCCAGGCGGTGGATGAAGACGAGCCCGATGCCGTTCAACAGGAACACGCAGGGCAACAGCAGCGGGTCGGCATAGCGGGCGAAGATGCGCACGAACACGTGCGTGATCGTCGCGACGAGCACGAGGCCGATCGCGTACCACCCGATCTGCGGCGGCAGCTTCCCGTGCATGACGATCTCGACGTTCGCGTACGCGGCGAGACCGATCAACGTGGCGAAGACGAGCATGGCGAGCTCGACGTTGCGCCGCGTGCGGACTTTCCTGCCGGCGCCTTCCCGCCTCTGGTCGGCCGCGGCGGACGTCACGGCGAACACCCTCCCGAGGTGTCACCGGACGGTGAGGGCGTGGGCGACTGGTGCTGGCGGGCGACGCACTTGTCGGCTTCCTGCCCGAGCCTGCTCACCGCTTCGAAGGCGTCGTCTCGGCTGGCGACCTCGATCCCGTTGCGCACCCGCTGCCGCTCGTACGCGGGCAGGTTGGAGAGCTCGATATCGGTGCGCTGCTCGACCTTGTTGAGGTGGGCCGGGCCGACCGGCTGGGAGAGCCCACGGTAGATCGTGACCTTGCCCTGCGACGGGGCGATGTAGAACTGCGAGAGCGTCCACTGCCAGGCGCCGACGCCCGCGAGGACGATGATGACCAGCAGCCCGATCGGCCAGACGAACCGCCACCAGCGCCGTCGCGGCCGGGCACCCGGTTCCTCGTCGTCGGGCTCGCCGACGATCTCCGGGCCCCTGGCGCTCGCCAGCGCTGCCGCCCGGCTCGCCGCCGAGTCACCGGCCAGGCTGCGTGGCTGCTGTGTCTCGGTCGCGGCGCCGACCACGACGGGGTGGTCGGAGGTGTCGACGTCGACGACGTCGGCGATCACACAGGTGATGTTGTCGGCGCCACCGGCGCGGTTGGCCAGGTTGACCAGCCGCCCCGTGACGGTCTCGATGGGTTCCGACCCGGACAGCTCGTCGCCGATCGTGTCGTCGCTGACGTACGAGGAGAGGCCGTCGGAGCAGAGCAGCCACCGGTCGCCGGCCCTGACCTCGTAGACGTTGATGTCCGGGTCGATCGCCGCCGCGGTGCCGAGGGCCTGGAGGAGCAGCGACCGCTGCGGGTGCACCGCGGCCTGCTCCTCGCTGAGCCGGCCCTCGTCCACGAGCGACTGAACCAGCGTGTGGTCCTTGGTCACCTGGGCGAGGGCGCCGTCGCGCAGGAGGTAGGCGCGGGAGTCGCCGATGTGCGCGAGGCACAGCCTGCCCTCCTCGTACAGCAGGGCAGTGAGCGTCGTGCCCATGCCCTCGAGGCTGGAGTCGGCATCCACCATCGAGCGGATCGAGTCGTTCGCGGCCGAGAACGAGTGCCGCAGGGTGTCGGCCAGGTCGCTGCCCGGCAGTTCCTCGTCGAGGGTGGCGAGGGTGGCGATGGCGACCGCGCTCGCGACCTCGCCGTGAGCGTGGCCGCCCATGCCGTCGGCGACGGCGACCAGGTGGGGGCCGGCGTACGCGGAGTCCTGGTTCTCCT
>JBOHBN010000132.1:0-66799 GCA_050698355.1 Streptosporangiales bacterium
CCCCTTGGCGAACCACGAGATGGTGGCAAAGGCGAAGACGACGAGCACCGCGATCGGCGCGTAGTTGAACGAGTCGACCGTGATCGGCTTGCTCGGCGGCAGCATGAACAAGATGACGATGAACGCCACCCAGATCACCGCGACCCAGCCGATGAACGGGCTCCACTTGCCGAGGTTCCACGGCCCGACCTGGAACGAGGGGTTGATCCGGCGCAGGAACACCGGAGCGACGTACGCGATGTACAAGCCGATGACCGCGATCGAGGTGACGGCGAGGTACGCGGTGTAGTTGAACAGCGCCGGGCTGGCCAGGACGATCGAGCAGATCGTGCAGAGCCAGATCGAGTTCGTCGGTGTTCCTGTGCGCGGGTTGACCTTTGCCCAACGCCGGGACCCGGGCAGCGCGCCGTCCCGGGAGAACGCGTACGACATTCGCGAGTTGGCGGTCACCGACGCCATCCCGCAGAAGAACTGGGCGACCGCGGCGATCAACAGCAGGAAGGCGCCGGCGTCGTGCCCGACGGCGTCGATGAAGATCTGCGCCGGCGGCAGGCCGGTGGGGCTGTTCAGCGCCTTGTCGTAGTCCTGGATCGACGCCGTGACCGCGACGAGCAGCACCCAGCCGGCGATGATCGACACGAGGACGCTCATCACGATGCCACGCGGCGCGGACCGGGCGGCGCCCCTGGTCTCCTCCGCAACGTGCGCGGACGCGTCGTACCCGGTGTAGGTGTACTGGGCCATCAGCAGCCCGATGAGGAACACGTAGACGGGGCTGGACCACCCGCTGGAGTTCTCGAAGTGCGTGAAGGTCCAGGCGACGCTCTGGTGCTGGTCGGGTATCGCGAGCAGCACGATCACGATGACCGCGACGCCGGCGACGTGCCACCACGCGCTGACGTTCGACAGCAACCGCACCAGGTTGACGCCGAACGTGTTGAGCAACCCGTGCGCGACCAGGATGATGACGAAGACGACGAAGGTGCTCACCTGGGTCACCTGGAAGTCGAAGGTGAGGTTCATGAACGCCGTCCACGTCACCGCCGCGCCGTAGTCGATCGCGGCGGTCACCGCGACCTCGCCGAGGAAGTTGAACCAGCCGACGTACCACGCCCAGGCCGGCCTGTGCCGCCTGGCGAGCCGGCCGGCCCAGTAGTACAGGCCACCCGCGGTCGGGAAGACCGAGCAGACCTCGCCCATGGCGAGCGCCACGCAGAGCACAAAGATGCCGACAAGCGGCCAGCCGATCGTGATCGCGATCGGACCGCCGGAGGTCATCGCGATCCCGTACGAGGTGATGCAGCCGGCCAGGATGGAGATGATGGAGAACGAGACCGCGAAGTTGGAGAACGCGCTCATGCCGCGGCGCAGCTCCTGCTTGTAGCCCAGCTCCGCCAGCTTCCTGGCGTCCTCGTCGAGCTCCTGGTCGAGCTGGCGCTCTGCCATGACACGCCTCCCAAACATCCCGAGACGGACCTTTGTGATCGGCGCCTCGCGGTGCATTGGAGTGTGCCGCCGCCCATCGTGCCCTGTCAATGGTCTAAGCGAGAACCTTTTAGTCGTGACGTTGCCGGTGCTGCTAGTTAGTCGTGACGTTGCCGGTGCTGCTAGGCTTAGTCCAGTTAGCTAAGGAGACGGCCATGTCGGAGCCCGCGCCCGAGCACTACAACCTGCACGAGGCGAAGACGCAGCTGTCACGGATCGTCCACCGGGTGGAGAACGGCGAGGAGATCGTACTCAGCCGCGCCGGCACGCCGGTCGCGAAGGTCGTACCGCTGCCGCGGAAGGTCCACCGCGAAGGTCGCGGGATGTACCCGGATATCGAGATCGCCGACGACTTCGACGAGCTGCCCGATGAGATCGCCGAAGCCTTCGGCATGCGCTGATGCGGCTCCTTCTGGACACGCACGTCATCCTGTGGTGGCTGGGTAATGCGCCCCGCCTCGCCTCGGACCTTATGACTCGGCTCGAGACCGAGCCCGAAACGTTCGTCAGCGCGGTTTCTGTCTGGGAGGTCTCGATCAAGCAGGCTTTGGGCAAGCTGAAGGAACGCGCGAACCTAGCAGGAGCGATCAGCGAGCGCGGCTTCCGTGAGCTGCCGGTCACCTTCCGGCACGCGGTGGCGGTTCGGGGGGTTCCGCCACACCACAAGGACCCGTTCGACCGGATGCTGATCGCGCAGGCCCGGGCGGAGAACCTGACGATCGTCACCCACGACCGGCGGTTCGAGAGCTACGACGTGCCGCTGCTCCTGGCCTGAGCCGCTCGCAACGACAGCTGGGCCGGGGCTCCAGTCGGACATGCGGTGATCATGAAGGGTCTTCCGTGTCCTGGCCCGGGGAATCCTTCATGATCACGCGAGGGCCGGCGTCCGCGCCGGGTGTCGGTGCCGCGATGCAGGATGGGGACGTGGCCGACTCCGTGCTCGACGCGTTCTCCCCGGTGACCCGCGCGTGGTTCACCGGGGCGTTCGCCGCGCCCACACCCGCGCAGGACGGCGCGTGGCGCACGGTTAGCCGGGGCGAGCACTCGCTCGTCGTCGCGCCGACCGGTTCCGGCAAGACGCTCGCGGCGTTCCTCTGGGCGGTCGACCGGCTGGTGACCGGGCCGCCGCCTGACGACCCGAAGCGACGCTGCCGGGTGCTGTACGTCTCGCCACTGAAGGCGCTCGCGGTCGACGTCGAGCGCAACCTGCGGGCACCGCTGACCGGCATCCGGCACGCCGGCGAGCGGCTCGGCGCCGACGTCCCCGAGCTGAGCGTCGCGATCCGCTCCGGCGACACCCCGGCCGATCAGCGCCGCCGGCTCGGCACCCACCCACCCGACATCCTCATCACCACGCCGGAGTCACTGTTCCTGCTGCTCACCTCGCAGGCGCGCGAGACGCTGCGCGGCGTCGAGACCGTGGTGATCGACGAGGTGCACTCGGTCGCCGGCACGAAACGCGGTGCGCACCTCGCCCTGTCGCTGGAGCGCCTCGACGCGCTGCTCCCGCGGCCGGCGCAGCGACTCGGGCTGTCCGCGACCGTACGCCCCGTCGAGGAGATCGCGCGGTTCCTCGGTGGCACGACGCGGGACGTCACGGTCGTCCAGCCGCGCACGACCAAACAGGTCGACGTGAGCGTCGTCGTACCGGTCGAGGACATGCGCGACCTCGGCGAGTCCACCGGCGAGGTCGACGGCAACGCGGCAGGCCCGGAACGGCGCGCCTCGATCTGGCCGCACGTCGAGGAGCGGGTACTCGACCTCGTCCAGGGCCACCGGTCGACGATCGTGTTCGCCAACTCCAGACGAGCCGCCGAGCGACTCTGCGCCCGCGTCAACGAGGTGTGGACCGAACGCCAGGGAGCCGCGCTCGACGACACCCTCGCGCCCGCCCAGGCGATGGGACAGTCGGGCGCGAGCCGCGGCGCACCGGAGGAGGTCGCACGCGCGCACCACGGCTCGGTGTCGAAGGAGCAGCGCGCCGAGATCGAGGAGTCGCTGAAGGCCGGACGGCTGCCGGCGGTGGTGGCGACGAGCAGTCTGGAGCTCGGCATCGACATGGGAGCGGTCGACCTCGTCGTCCAGGTCGAGGCGCCCCCGTCGGTGGCCAGCGGGCTGCAACGCGTCGGGCGGTCCGGCCACCACGTCGGCGCGGTGAGCAAGGGGGTGGTGTTCCCCAAGTACCGCGGTGACCTGCTCGCGAGCGCGGTCGTCGCCGAGCGGATGGGCACGGGGCAGATCGAGGAGATGCGCTATCCCCGCAACCCCCTCGACATCCTCGCCCAGCAGGTCGTCGCCGCCTGCTCGGTCGACGAGTGGGCCGCCGACGACCTGCTCGCCCTGGTACGCCGCTCCGCACCGTTCGAGTCCCTGCCGCAGTCGGCGTACGACGCGGTGCTCGACATGCTCGCCGGCCGCTACCCGAGCGACGAGTTCGCCGAGCTGCGCCCGCGCATCGTCTGGGACCGCGTTGCCGGCACGCTGACGGCACGGCCGGGCGCGCAGCGGCTCGCGGTGACCAGCGGCGGCACGATCCCCGACCGCGGCCTGTTCGGCGTCTTCCTCGTCGGCGAGCGCGGTTCCCGGGTCGGCGAGCTGGACGAGGAGATGGTGTACGAGTCGCGGGTCGGCGACGTCTTCACACTCGGCTCGACTTCCTGGCGGATCGAGGACATCACCCACGACCGGGTGCTGGTCTCCCCGGCGCCCGGGCGCGGCGGGCGGCTGCCGTTCTGGAAGGGCGACGCGCCCGGACGGCCCGCGGAGATGGGCCGCGCGCTCGGCGCCTTCACCCGCGAGCTGTCCCGCCTCGAGTCAGGCGCGGCACGCGACCGGCTCGCCGCTGCCGGCCTGGACGACTGGGCGGCGGGCAACCTGCTCACCTACCTCGACGAGCAACGGCAGGCGACAGGGCACCTGCCGGACGACCGCACCATCGTGGTGGAGCGGTTCCACGACGAGCTGGGCGACTGGCGTGTCGTCGTACACTCGCCGTTCGGCGCGCAGGTGCACGCCCCGTGGGCGTTCGCGATGACCGCACGGCTGCGCGAGCAGTACGGCGTGGAGGCGCAGGCCGTCCACTCCGACGACGGCATCGTCCTGCGCATCCCGGAAACCGACGAGCGGCCTCCCGCCGGGCTCGCGCTGTTCGACCCGGACGAGGTCGAGGCCCTGGTCACCGACGAGGTCGGCAACTCCACGCTGTTCGCCGCCCGGTTCCGCGAGTGCGCGGCCCGCTCGCTGCTGCTGCCCCGCCAGCGGCCGGGCCGACGGATGCCGCTGTGGCAGCAACGGCAACGTTCGGCGCAGCTGCTCCAGGTGGCCAGCAGGTACGCGTCCTTCCCCGTCACGTTGGAGACGATGCGCGAGTGCCTGCAGGACGTGTTCGACGTGCCGGGCCTCGTCGAGCTGCTGCGCGACGTCGACCGCCGGGTTGTACGCATCGTCGAGGTCGAGACGCCGGAGCCGTCGCCGTTCGCCCGCTCGCTGCTCTTCGGCTACGTCGGCGAGTTCCTGTACGAGGGCGACGCGCCGCTCGCAGAACGCCGGGCCCGCGCGCTCGCGCTCGACTCCTCGTTGCTCGCCGAGCTGCTCGGCCAGGCCGAGCTGCGCGAGCTGCTCGACCCGGACGCTGTGGCCGAGGTCGAGCAGGAACTCACCAGGCTCACGCCCGACCGCGCTGCCAGAGACGCCGAGGATGTCGCCGACCTGCTGCGCGTGCTCGGGCCGCTCTCGACCGAGGCCGCCGTTGCCCGCGGCGTGCAACCGGAGTGGCTCGCCGGATTGGAGGAGAGCCGGCGAGCGATCCGGGTACGCGTGGCCGGCGAGGAGCGCTGGGCGTCGATCGAGGACGCGGCGCGGCTGCGCGACGCGCTCGGCGTACCGCCGCCGCCCGGCGTCCCCGACGCCCTGCTTGCACCGGTCGACGACCCGCTCGGCGACCTCGTCTCCCGCTACGCCCGCACTCACGGCCCGTTCCATGTCGTCGATCTCGCCGCCGAGCTGGGCCTGGGTACAGCAGTGGTCACCGGCGTCCTGCGCCGCCTCACGGCCGACGGCCGGGTGGTCGAGGGCGAGTTCCGTCCCGGAGGTACAGGTACCGAGTGGTGCGACGCCGGCGTGCTGCGCCGGCTACGCCGCAGGTCGCTCGCCGCACTGCGCGAGGAGACCGAACCGGTCGCGCAGTCCGCGCTCGCCGCGTTCCTACCGGGCTGGCAGCACGCCGGCCCGGCGGCCAGCACCCTGCGCGGCGCGGACGGGTTGCTCCGCGCCGTCGAGCAACTGCAGGGCGCGGTAGTGCCGGCGTCGGCACTGGAGTCGCTGGTCCTGCCGTCTCGCGTGGCCGACTACGCGCCGGCCATGCTCGACGAACTGATGGCCGCCGGTGAGGTGGTGTGGTCCGGCGCCGGGGCGCTCGCCGGTGGCGACGGCTGGGTCGTGCTCGCGCTCGCCGACACCGCACCGCTGCTCCTGCCCGAGCCGGCAGCGATCGAGCTCTCCGACCTGCATCGCGGCGTGCTCGACGCGCTGGAGGGCGGCGGCGCGCTGTTCTTCCGGCAGCTCACCGAGCGCACCGGCTCCCTCGACGACGCGTCGCTGGCCGCCACGTTGTGGGATCTCGTCTGGTCCGGGCGCGTGACTGGCGACACGGTCGGCCCCCTGCGGGCGCTGCTCGGCGCCGGCGGCACGCATCGCCGCAGGCAGAGCGCGCCTCGCGGACGGTACGCGAGCCGTCGCACCCGCCCCGCCCTGCCGACACGGGCGGGCCCGCCGTCGACGCGGGGGCGGTGGTCGCTCACACCCGCGGCGGCGACCGACCCGACCCGGCGGGCGCATGCCGTCGCCGAGACGCTGCTCGACCGGCACGGCGTGGTCACCAGGGGTGTGGCGCCCGCGGAGCGCGTTCCAGGCGGGTTCGCCGCCGTCTACCGGGTGCTGCGAGCGTTCGAGGAGTCCGGTCGCTGCCGCCGCGGGTATTTCGTCGACGGCCTGGGCGCGGCCCAGTTCGCGACGCCTGGCGCGGTCGACCAGCTGCGGCTGTCGGCCGAGGAGCGGGCGCGAGAGGACACCGATCGCACCGCCCTGCTCCTCGCCGCGACCGACCCGGCGAACCCGTACGGGGCGGCGCTGGCGTGGCCGGACCGCCCGGGCGAGCTTGCGCCCGGGCACCGTCCCGGGCGCAAGGCCGGCGCCCTGGTCGTACTCATCGACGGGCAGCTGGTGCTCTACGTCGAGCGCGGCGGCCGCACGCTGCTCTCCTGGACCGACGACCCTGCGTTACTGCAACCGGCGGTCGACGCGCTTGCCCTCGCCGTCCGCGACGGGCACCTGGGCAAGCTGACCGTGGAACGCGCCGACGGCGATGCCGTACGCGACACCGCGCTCGCCGAGGCGCTGCGCGCCGCGGGCTTCCACGCCACGCCCCGCGGCCTGCGGCTGCGCGCCTGACCGACGCGGTCGCGCACGTGTGTGGGGCCATGGCCTCGATCGGGTACACCTGCCGGTAGAGCCGTTGCCTCGGCCGTGAGGAGCCCGCCATGGTTGTCACATCAGCCGCATCGTCCGTGCTCGCAGGCTCGGGCACCATCCGGCAGTGGCAGGAAGACCTCTATCGCGATCTGCACCGGCATCCCGAGCTGTCCCACCAGGAACGACGGACTGCCGAGAAGGTTGCCGACCGGCTCGGAAGGGCCGGGTTCCGAGTACACCCTGGTGTCGGTGGTACGGGCGTTGTCGGCGTGCTGGGCAATGGGAGCGGTCCGACGGTGCTGATGCGTGCGGACATGGACGCTCTTCCGGTGCGTGAGGCGACCGGGCTGCCGTATGCCAGCACCGTGACCGCCACGGATGAAAGCGGCAACGACGTCCCGGTTGCCCACGCCTGCGGACACGATGTGCACGTGGTCTGCCTGCTCGGCGCCGCGGCATTGCTCGCCGACGCCGCCCACCAGTGGAGCGGGACCGTGGTAGCGCTGTTCCAACCGGCCGAGGAGACCGCCGACGGCGCCCAGGGGATGATCTACGACGGTCTCGCGCAGCTGATCCCTGCCCCGGACGTGGCGCTGGCCCAACACGTGTTGCCCGCGCCGGCCGGTGATCTCGGCACCCGCTCCGGGCCCGTGCTGTCCGCTGCCGACAGCGTGCGCATCACCGTGCACGGACGCGGCGGGCACGGCTCGATGCCGCAGGCCACGGTGGACCCTGTGGTCCTCGCCGCGATGATCGTGGTCCGGTTGCAGACCGTCATCGCCCGCGAGACACCGCCCGGGGAAACCGCGGTGCTCACCGTCGGCAGCATCCAGGCAGGTACGAAGAGCAACGTCATCCCCGACAACGCCGTCGTACAGCTCAACATCCGCACCTACAGCGAACAGACCAGGAGCGCAATCCTGGACGCGGTGCGCCGCATCGTCACCGCCGAGTGCCGAGCCTCGAGTTGCCCGAAGGAGCCGGAGTTCGAGTACTTCGAACGCTTCCCGTTGACCGACAACGATCCTTCGGTTACCGATCGGGTGGCCAGCTCCTTCACCGACTTCTTCGGCGACCGCGCCCAGACGATGGAGCAGCAGACCGCGAGCGAGGACTTCGGTGACATCCCGAACGTGCTCGGCGTTCCCTACACCTACTGGGGTCTCGGCGGCATCGACTCGGCGGTCTACCGCAGGGCCGAGGCCGCCGGTCGCGTCGCGCAAGACGTTCCGGTGAACCACTCCCCGCAGTTCGCTCCGGAGCTGCAACCCACTCTCGACACCGGTACCCAAGCCCTGGTCGTCGCGGCACTGGCCTGGCTGGCTCGTTGACTCACCGCCGGTCGACTGGTCTCGGCCTGTACCTGCGCGGCCGGCCGCACCACTACGGTTGACCGCAGGCGACCGGAGAGGATTCGCGATGACGCTGCGCTGTGCCGTGCTCGACGACTACCAGGACGCCGCGATGCGCGTGGCGGACTGGTCGCACCTCGACGGGCGGGTGGAGATCACGACGTACCAGCGGCACCTCGGCACCGGCGACGACGTCGTCACGGCGCTGCGCGACTACGACGTGATCGTCGCGATGCGCGAGCGCACCCCGTTCCCCGCGGAGGTGCTCGCGCAGCTGCCGCGCCTGCGGTTGCTCGTCACCACGGGGATGCGCAACGCGTCCATCGACATGCAGGCCGCGCGCGACAACGGCGTGACCGTCTCGGGCACCGCGAGCCGTCCCGACCCGCCTGCGGAGCTGACCTGGGCGCTGATCCTCGGCCTCGCCCGGCACCTGGTGCCGGAGAGCACCGCCCTACGGGCCGACGGCCCCTGGCAGTCGACCATCGGCACCGACCTCACCGGCCGGACGCTGGGACTGCTCGGGTTCGGCAAGATCGGCACCCGCGTCGCGCGGGTCGGCCGCGCGTTCGGCATGGACGTCGCCGCGTGGAGCCAGAACCTGACGCCGGACCGTACCGATGCGGAGGGCGTGCGCCTCGCCGGGTCGAAGGAGGAGCTTCTCGGCCGGGCCGACTTCGTCTCTGTGCACCTCGTGCTGAGCGATCGCACCCGCGGCCTGCTCGACGACGCGGCACTCGGCGCGATGCGTCCGGACGCGTACCTCGTCAACACCTCCCGCGCCGCCATTGTCGACCAGGCCGCGCTGATCGACGCGCTCGAACAGGAACGGATCGCCGGCGCGGGGCTGGACGTGTACGAACTGGAGCCGCTGCCCGCCCGGCACCCGCTGCGTACCCTGCCGAACGTGCTCGCCACGCCGCACATCGGCTACGTGACGAAGGGGAGCTACTCGGTGTACTACGGCGAGGCGGTCGAGGACATCGTTGCGTACCTCGCCGGGTCGCCGGTGCGCGTCCTCACGTGAACCTGCCGCTCGCGTCCGTTGCGGGCATGTCGGCGTGCCGCTGTTGCGGACCGGCGAAGCGCTCCTCGGTCAACGCGGCCGCGGCAACGTCGCCGGCGTAGTGCTTGCGGGACCGGAACAGCACGACGCCGCTGGCGAGCAGTGGCAGCAGCATGATCGCGAACGTCCAGCGCAGGCCGGGCTCCCCGCCGCCTGCTATGCGCTCGGACAGCAGGCCGAAGAGGATCGGCGCGAGCGCCTCGGCGCCTGTCTTCAGGACCGTACGCACGGACTCCGCGCGGCCCCACATCCGGTTCGCGACCACGTCGAGGCGCGCCGAGTCGAGCGCCGGGTTCGGCCAGGCGAGCGCGGCCGCGACCGCGACCAGCACGGGCAGCGCGATCAGCAGGTTCTGCGTGACCAGCACCACGGGCAGCATCAACGGCACGGCCATGTAGCCGGAGGCGCCGACGAGCATGCGACCGGAGAACCGACCCCTGCGTACGAGCCAGTCGCCCACCCGGCCGCCGAACAGCACGCCCAGGACCGCACCGGCACCGATCACCACGAAGACGACGGCGACCACCGCGTTGCCGAGACCGAAGTGGCCGCCGATGAACAGGAAACCAAAGGACTTCAGGCCGGCGAAGAAGAAGTACCCCAGGGCCGAGGACACGATCAGCGCGACGTTGCTCGGGATCTTGAGCACGTAGGCGACCGCCCGATGTATCGGCATCCGCGCCGGGTCCTCGGCGGTGAGGGAAGCCTTGGTGGGGGTGATTCCGGCGTCTTGGACGCGCTCGCCGACCGAGCGGTCGTCGACCTCCTTCTTCACCCGGTGCCTCGGGCCCGGTGCCTCGACCGGTTCCAGCCGGTCCTGACCGCCGCGCTGCGGCTCCCGCACGCGCCAGACGAAGTGGGCAAGGACTACCGCGGGGATCGCGAAGACGAAGAAGACCGCGCGCCAGGGCAGCACCGCGGTGATCATGCCGGCGACGACGAAGCCGAGTCCGGTACCGAGCAGCTCGCCGGCGAGGACGAAACCGAGCACCCGGCCGCGCTCGTGCGGGAAGAACAGGTCACCCACCAGGGACGCGATGACCGGCCCCGCGGCGGCGACCACGAAACCGAGCGCGATGCGGGAGTAGATCAACCACTCGTACGACGGCGCGGCGCCGCTCGCCACCATCGCCGCTGCCCACAGCACGACCGCCAGCGTGAGCAGGCGGACCCGGTTGAACCGGTCGGCGAGCATGCCCATCGGGAGGGTTCCCACACCGCCGGCGAGCGCGACGACCGCCACCAGCAGACCGATCTGGGTGTTGCCGATACCCAGATCGGACTTGATCAAGTCAGCCGCGGCGCCGATGGCGGCGGTATCCGCGGAGGACAGTGCGAGTACGGCGGCGAACAGGACGATGATCCGCTTGCGCGCCGGACCACCGACCATGTCTGTGATCTTGCTGTCCGCGGCGCGGCCGGCTCGCCGGGTGAAGCGCGCGGTGAACCTCGCGCCGATGCGTACGCCCATGCCTCCCACGACCGCGGCGCGTTTGGCCGAGTCGCCGACGCGATCCTGCCAGTTCTCGGAGTCCGATCCGTCATCCTCGGCCGACTGGCGGGGCGCGGCTCCCGGCGGCCCGCTGGGTGGGGCGCCGTCGCCCGATTGGGAGGGTTGTCCAGACATTCCGGGCGCGCCGTGCGAAGCGTGCCAGGGTGGCCATTCCGGCGGCGGTCCCTGCGGTATGGGCGTGCCGGACCGGGCGCCCTCGTCGGGGTCGCCCGGATGCGTTGGTCCCGGCACGTCTCACTCTCCTTCACCGCACATGGCGCCTAATCGAACGCTACGGCGTACGACGCGCTCGTGGCGCGCGAGGTCGAGGAATTCCGGGACGTCGAGCGAGTTGCCACGAAGCAGCGGGCGTGGTCCGCTGTCGGCATGGACATTGCCAAGGCCACGGAGTTCGTGCGCACCAACAACCGCGGCATCCTGATCACCCGCCGCCCGGACGGCGGGGCCCAGCCCTCGCCGGTGCTCGCCACGATCGACGCTGAAGGCGCCCTCGTGGTCAGCACCCGGGAGCCCGCGTACAAGGTGCGCAACCTGCGTCGCGATCCGTACGCGACATACTGCGGCTTCACCGACCAGTTCTTCGGCGACTGGGTACGGATCGAGGGCCCCGTCGAGCTCGTCTCGCTGCCCGACGCGATGGACGGGCTGGTGGCGTACTACCGAGCGACCGCGGGCGAGCACGAGGACTGGGATGCGTACCGTGCCGCGATGGAACGGGAGCGCCGCCTGCTGGTGCGGGTGCATATCGAGCAGGCGGGCCCGGATCGCGCCGGATGAGCGATGCCCGAGGGTGACACGGTCTGGCTCACGGCCAACCGACTGCACACCGCGCTGGCGGGCCGGGCGCTCACCACGACCGACTTTCGGGTACCGCGGCTTGCCACTACCGACCTCAGCGGGCGGGACGTCCGGGAGGTCGTCCCCCGCGGCAAGCACCTCCTGACCCGGGTCGACGGCGGGGTGACGCTGCACAGCCACCTGCGGATGGACGGCGCCTGGCACGTGTACAGGCCCGGCACGCGCTGGCGGGCGCCGGGCTGGCAGGCCCGGGTGATCCTTGCGAACGCGGAATGGGAGGCCGTCGGCTTCCGGCTGCCGGTTCTGGAGCTGTTGCGCACCGGTGAGGAGGAGCGGGTCGTCGGCCACCTCGGTCCGGACCTACTCGGCTCGGACTGGGACGCGGCAGAGGCGGTGCGCCGGCTGCGGTCCGCCCCCGATGAGCCGATCGGGCTCGCGCTGCTCGACCAGCGCAACCTCGCCGGGATCGGCAACCTCTACCGGACCGAAGCGCTCTTCCTGCACGGCGCGAGCCCGTGGACCACGGTGGCCGAGGCCGGTGACCTCGACCAGCTGGTGGACATCAACAGGCGGCTGCTGCTGCGCAACCGGGACGACTGGCCGCAGGTCACCACCGGCGACGCGAGGCGTGGACGCGAACACTGGGTGTTCGAACGCGCGGGTCGGCCGTGCCGGCGCTGTGGCACGCGCGTGCGTACCGCACGCCAGGGCGACCAGCCGATGGATCGGGTGACGTACTGGTGTCCGCGTTGCCAGCGCGGACCACGCCTGGACCCCGGGCGGTTTCCGCGCGCCTTGCGGTGAGCCCGGTCGGCTACCGCGCAGTAGCCGACCGGGGTCCCAACCCGGCAGCGTTGTCACCGGTAGGCGATGCCCTCGCCCGGCGGCCACGAGTACTTGCCGCGATGAGTTCCTACCTCCTACGACCTGCAGGCCATGAGAAGTGGGCACTCGTCGTGGGAAGCGCCGCCGCGCACTCGGGTGGCGCCAGACCGGACAACGGACCCTGACCTCGTATCCGCCGCACCCGGTGCTGCTGGGCTACGATCTGGATCTGACGTCGTAGCTACCGGACAGCGCGGCGCCATGCCCGCCACGGGCGCGGCGGCCGCAGCAGCGCCGGCAGGTGGAGGCCGCGCCTGGCGCCCGGCCCGGTCCCGAACCCGCCCACACCGCGGCGGGCGAGATGCATGCCGGCGAGGCCGGGAAGCCGGTCGACCTTGCGATCGACCTGCTCGACCACCGCGATGCCCTCGGCTCCGGTGAGCAGGTAGCCGAAGGCGAAGGCGCTCTCGGACCGCGGTTGGATGCTCGATCCCACGGGCGTCCACGCGGCGCGCAGCGCGAACCGCGCCAGGCGGCGGGCCGTCGCGGAGCGCTCGAGCCGGTGCCGTGTCTGCGCTCCGAAGAACGCACCGCCCTCCTCGGCGGTGCGCTCGATGCGTTCGATCAGCTGCGCCAGCACCGGGTGCGGCTCCAGCGCGCGCAACCGCTGGTACGCCGCGAGCGTGCACCACGCGTTGACCGCGCCCCACGCCATCTGCACGGCGACGTAGTCGTCACCGATCGTGTTGGCGAGCAGGGACTGCCCGACCGGCATCCACCGGTCCTTCAGCCCCTGCGCGCGGCGCACCTGTCGCACGCGCTGGTCCCGGGCCGGCAAGCCGTGCATACGCAGCACCTCGCCGAGCGCCTCGCCGTGCCAGTACTCGCCGTACGCCCAGTGGATGAGGAACTCGGTTACGCGGGCGTCCTTGTGCGACGGGGTGACCAGCAGGTCGCGCAGGTAGAGGATGGTGTGGCTCTCGACGTCGGCCATGTAACGCACCGCGCGCAGAGCCCCGTTACTGAGCGGTTGGTCGCGGAACGCGGCGTAGTCGAGGTCGACGTGCTTCATCCGCTCCGCGTCCTGGCGAAACCTGCTCAGGTCCACGGTCGGACCGCTGCGGTCGGATCCGGTCGTGTCTCGGGTCAGGTGGGACGGGTCAGGCCGCAACGCCGGCGACCACCCGGTCGGTGACGACGTCGGAGAGCTCGTCCTCGAGCGACTCGGGAACCGATTCGGGGACCATGGCCAGGCGGGTCTCCTCGAGCGCCAGCTCGTCGCTGACGTCGCGCAACACGTCGGACATCCGGGCACCGAGCGCCACGCAGATCGCTGCGAGCAGCTCCGAGGAGGCTTCCTTCTGCCCTCGCTCGATCTCGGAGAGGTAACCGAGCGAGACGCGCGCAGCCGTAGAGATCTCACGGAGGGTGCGCCCCTGCCGCATTCGATGCCGTCGAAGCACGTCACCGAGGGTCTGACGAAGCATCATGGGCGGCTCCCTCCTTCCTGCTCCACAGATACTGCCATGTCCACCGTATCCGGATGAGGCGTCGCATGAGTTCTTCCCATAGCGAAACGTCAAGAGGTTGCGTGAACTTCCCCGCGTAAGAGGCCAAGGACGAGCTCCAACGCGGCGTCCACCGCGCGGTCGCGGGCACCGGACCTGTCCGCGGCGGGCAGCCGCGGCGCGGCCGTCGCCGTCCCCAGCGGGCAGGCCACCGCGAGGTGCAGCGTACCGGGCGGCTGCCCATCCTGCGGGTCCGGTCCGGCAACCCCGGTGAGCGCGAGGCCGTACGTGGCGCCGAGCAGGCGGCGCACCCCCACGGCCATCGCCCTAGCAACGTCTGGGTGTACGGCCCCGACGCGGGCCAGCAGCTCGCCGTCCACGCCGAGCACCTCGTGCTTCACGGCCGTCGCGTACGCGATGACGCCGCCGCGGAACGTCACCGACGCGCCCGGCTCCGCGGAGAGCCGGCCCCCGACCAGGCCGCCGGTCAGCGACTCGGCGACCGCGATGGTGGCGCCGGCCGCGCGTAGCGCCGCGTGCACATGCGCGGCAAGCGTGCCGTCAGCCTGCACGACCTAGTCGCCCCGCCGCACGGCGAGGGCCTTCCACACGTAGTCGATCCCGGTGACCACCGTGACGACGAGGGCGGCGAGCATCACGACCTCCTCGCCGATGTTCAGCGCCGTCCAGTGCAGCGGCAGGATGTACAAGATGATCGCCGAGATCTGCAGGACGGTCTTCAGCTTGCCTCCGGCGCTGGCGGCGATGACCCCGCGCTTGATCACCCAGAACCGCAGCAGGGTCACCCCGACCTCGCGCAGGATGATGACCGCGGTGACCCACCACCACAGCTCGCCGAGTACGGACAGTCCGACCAGCGCCATACCGGTCAGCGCCTTGTCCGCGAGCGGGTCCGCGATCTTGCCGAAGTCGGTGACGAGGTGACGACGCCTCGCAAGCTCACCGTCCACGTGGTCGGTGATGGAAGCGACGATGAAAACCGCGAGCGCGCCGACCCGCCACCAGCCACCGCCCGGGTGCAGCAGGAGCCAGCCGAACAGCGGTACGAGGAGGACGCGCGCGGCCGTGATCGCGTTTGCCGGGTTGACGAGCGGTGCCGTGCCAGCGACCGTGCCGGAGTCGTCAGCGGGGCTGCTGCTACTAGCCATGGTGCGGCTCCAGGGTCGCGGCGGACGACCGTCTCATACCCACCGTTGCGACTACGCTACCCGCGCTCACGCACGTCCAAAGGTTCGGCGATCAGGTCCACGCCCTCGGTCCCGACCACTCGCGCCTCGACGAGGCCACCGACCCGGGCCGGACGCCCACGCATCGTGACGGTCGTCGTGCCGTCCACCTCCGGACCCTGGTGGTCCGCGCAGCCCTCCACGGTGTCATCGTCGACCTGCTGGACGAGCACGGTCACCCGTTCGCCCACCCGTTCCTCGGCACGCTGCGCGACGAGCTCGTCGGCGAGGGCGGCGACGCGCTCGACGCGCGCGGCCACGACCTCCGCCGGCAGCTTGCCGTCGTATCCGGCGGCCGCCGTGCCGTCCTCGTCGGAGTAGCCGAACACCCCGATGGCGTCCAGACGGGCGTCACTCAGGAAGCTCTCGAGTACTTCGACGTCGTGCTCGGTCTCGCCGGGGAAGCCGACGATCACGTTCGTCCGCGCGCCCGCCAGCGGCGCCCGCGTACGGATGGACTCGAGCAGGCCCAGGAACCGCTCAGCGTCACCGAAACGGCGCATCCGGCGCAGCACAGGGCCGCTGGCGTGCTGGAAGGACAGGTCGAAGTACGGCGCCACGCCGGGGGTAGACGCGATCCGCTCGACGAGGCCCGGACGCATCTCGGCGGGTTGCAGGTAGCTGACCCGCACGCGAGCGATGCCGTCGAGCCCGCCCAGCTCACCAAGCAGCGGCTCGAGCAACCGCATGTCGCCGAGGTCCTTGCCGTACGAGGTGGAGTTCTCGCTGACCAGGAGGAGCTCCCGCACGCCCTGACCCGCGAGCCAGCGAGCCTCGCCGACGATCTCGTCCGGCGGGCGGGACACGAACGCGCCACGGAAGGTGGGAATCGCGCAGAAGGCGCAGCGCCGGTCGCAGCCGGAAGCGAGCTTCAGCGGCGCAACCGGGCCGGAGGTGAGCCGGCGCCGTAACGGCCGGGGGCCGCCCAGGCGCCCCGGCAGGCCGACCTCGGCACTGTCACCGCGGGCGTCGCCGTGTCCCGGCACCACGGTGCGGCTCGCCTGCCGGTCGACCGGCGTGACCGGGAGCAGGGTCCTTCGGTCCTGCGGGACGTGCGGAGCCGGGGCGTGGCCCGCGACGACGTCGTCGAGCCTGGCAGCGATATCCGGGTAGTGGTCGAAGCCGAGGACGCTCGCCTCGGGCAGTTCGGCGGCGAGGTCGCGGCCGTACCGCTCCGCCATGCAGCCGACTGCGACGACGTGGGGCCGCGCCCGGTCGGCGTCCGTGTCGGCGGCGGCGAGCAACGTGTCGATCGACTCCTGCTTCGCACCCTCGACGAACCCGCAGGTGTTCACCAGCACCGCGTCGGCGGTAGCGGCGTCGTCGACCAGCGACCACCCGCCGTCCTCGAGGCGGGCGGCGAGCTCGTCGGAGTCGGCCTCGTTGCGGGCACAGCCCAGGGTGACGAGGGCGACGCGGCGGTCAGACATCGTGGAAACCCTACGGGACGCGGTCCGCCCCCTGGCGGGCACCGACCACCCCGCTCACGTGATCATGAAAGATCGTCGCAGCTATAGCTGCGACGATCTTTCATGATCACCGGGTATTAGTGGCCGCGCCCATGCCCGCCGCCGTGGCCGACGCAGATGTCCAGGACCGGGAGCTGCACGCAGATCCCCCGCGGTCCGGGATAGTCGGTCGGCGGCTTGGGTGAGTGGCTCGGCGGCTTGGGCGGCTGTGGTGGGTGCGCGGGCGTGGTCTCGTTCGGCGGTGGTTTCGAGTGCGTGGGCTCCGGATGCGTCGGGTCCGGCTGCGGCGTCTGGGGCGGCTTGCTGGAGGTCGACTCGCTCGCGGTGGGGTCCGGCGCGGGTTGCTGCTGGTGTGTCGGTGGCTGGGTGGTCGGCTGGCTTGCCGGTGGGTGGGTGGCCGGGGTGGCCGCGGCGGCGGGCGCCGTGCTGGGCTTGCTGTTCTTCGTACCCGACTTGGACTTCGGGTGCTTCGACGGTGGCTTCTTGTGCTCCCCACCCCCGGAGCCGCCGGAACCACCGCCTCCGCCGCCGGAACCGCCGCTGCCGCCACCTCCGCCCGCGCCGCCACCGCCGGTGGTCGCGCTCGGGTGGCTGCCGGCATCGAGCAGGCTCTCGCTACCCACGGTCGCCCATGCGGTCGCGCCGAGCACGAGCACGAGCCCGACGACCACCGCGGCCGCCGCGGCGGGATTGCGTACCGTGCGCTGCCACCAGTGCCAGGCACCGGGGACGAACCCGAAGAGCGCGCCGTGCCCCGCGGCCGTGAGGTACGGGACCGCCGCGCCGCCCAGGACGATCGGCGCGAGCACGGAACGGAAGCCGGCGTTGACCTCGATCAGGTCCAGGTAGACGACCCGGCACGAGTCGCACGTGTCCAGGTGCGTGCGGACGCGACCGCTCTCCCGGCTGCCGAGCTTGTCACGCACGTAACCGCCGAGCCGCTCGGTGCACCACCGGCAGTCCTTGCCCTCGGCGACCGCGAGGTGCTCTTGCAGGTAGAGCTGGCGCAGCCGCTCCCGGGCCCGGTAGGCGATCGCGGACACGGCATTGGGATTGAGGCCGAGCAGCGGAGCGACCTGGGCGGCCGACTCGCCCTCGACCTCGGTGTGCCACAGCACCGCCTGCCAGCGCTGCGGCAGGCCGGCGAAGGCGCGTGCTGCGTACGTCTGGTCGAGACCCCGCACGACGGGGTCCTCTTCCTCCGGTACCCGTGGCTCGAAGTCGGCGACGTCCTCGACCGGCTGTAGCCGGGCACCGGCCCGGCCACGGTCGACGTGAACCCGGCGCAGCGTGGTCAGAAGGTACGCGCGGACGGCGGACTCCGGGCCGCCACCACCCGTAACCGCGGTAAGCATCCGTGCGAACGCCTCGGATACGAGGTCGTCGGCCTCGGCCTTGTCGCGTGAAAGCACCCTGGCCAGCCGGATGGCGGCCTCGACGTGCCGCCGGTAGACGGCCTCGTACGCGTCGGCGTCGCCGTCGCGAACCGACGCGAGCAGGGCGGCGTCGCTCGGGGCCTCCGGCTCGATCGCGGGGCCGCCGCGTTCACCGTCCGGCCGGACATGACGACCCGCCCGCGAGCGCACCTGCCCAACTCGCGGCTCCCCCGTATACCTCTCCTGAGCCACTCCACCGAAGCATACGGAAACTCGAAAAAGTTCGGGGAAGTCGCGTCATACCGCCCGGCCTGCGCCGTCCCCTCATCAACGGAGTCTCCGCCCCCGCCGGATCGAAACCGATCGGCCGGTGGGGTCGGCCGAGCGCCGGAGCTACCGAGGTCTCGTGGGGGGATGAGCCGGTAGGCGCCAGGACCGCTGGCGCGCCCGGGCCACCTTGAGGGGGGCAATGGTCCGGGCCTCCGGCCCTCCACACCGAAGGGGGGAGTGAGGTCGCGTGCACAGGCGCTGCGTGGTGGCGACGCCCCAACGGGGGCGGTGTCGGCGCCACACGCGTGCAGGCGCGCCGGGATTACCGGACATCGCGTCTGATCGGCGTGCACTGCGCGCGGGCTGGTTGGCGACTTCGCTGATGGACGGATGGCGTTTCCCCGGCGACTGGGGCGTCGCCGCGGTCGATGCCGTCCTGGATGCCGTCGTCGCCGGCGACGGCCTGGTGGAGCCCTGCGCCCGCCTGGGTGCTGCCCGGGGTGAGGCGGGCGTGGGGCTCGTCGAGGCGTTCGACGACCTCTGGGCGCTGTTCGCGGTAACGCGGATCGACCCGTGCGCGTGGGTCGTCAGATCTTTTTCTGTGGCCTACGTAGAGTCAATGCCGGCTCACACTTCGTGTACGGAGAGTGGTCATCCCCTGACCGGTGTCGCGCCGGTCGGCTACCTGCGCGTCCGCGTGGGCGAGCTCTACCGCGAGGCGCGGGCCACCAGCGTGCCCGTACACCGGCGGTACGGGCTGCTCGTCGTCCGCGTCCCGCCGACACCGTCGGGCTGGCCGGGCATCGCGCAGCAACTGGCCATCGGGCGCGCTCTCTGCGACACGTTCGACGCCGGGGAGACCGTGGCGAGCGCAGGCCCGTCCACGACGGTGGTGCTGACCCGCCCCGGTTGCCCGGTCGTTCCGGATGGCCTGCCCGACCTGCTGCGGTCCGCGGCCGGCAGTGCCGTGGCCGTCCAGGCACTGCGGCCGCCGGTGACGCTGCCCGGCGCCCACCTCCTGCTCGACCAGCTGGCCGAGCCACTACCGGTCGACCGGCAAGGAGGAGGTGAACCATGACACGGGGCCAGCACCGGCGTCCGGAGCTGCGGCTTCGGGAGCGCCTGGCGAAGCTGCTCGCCGGGGGCGGCACGCACCGCAACCATGCGGGCGACGATGCCGCGCCGAAGCCGGCGGGAGCGCCGGCCGAGGGACGGCACCGGAGCCGCGACAACGCCGCCTGAACGGTGACGACTCATCACCGTCCACAGATGTCGTCGCGGACCCCTCTTGTAATCGTCCTGGCACCCATGCTGGGTGACATGGCGACCGAGAAGGGGCACGATGATGACCGTGACGGCACTGCCCCATGAGCCCGAGTGGACCGTCGACGATCTCGACGCGCTGCCCGACGACGGCCTGCAGTACGAGCTGCTCGACGGGCTGCTGCTCGTGACCCCTGTGCCCATTCCGATCCACCAGGGCGTCATCGGAAACCTGTACCTGGTTCTGCGGGATGCCTGCCCGGCAGGACTCACCGTGTTCCTCGCGCCGCTCGACTGGCGCCCCGATCTGCGTACGTCCCTGCAGCCGGACCTACTGGTCGTGCGCAGGGACGAGATCGGCGAGAAGAATGTCACCTACCCCGAGCTTGCGCTTGCCGTGGAGGTGCTGTCACCGAGCACGCGCCGCAAGGACCTGGTGTTGAAGCGGTCGAAGTACGAGGATGCGGGCGTCGGCTCGTACTGGGTCGTGGACCCGAAGGAGCCGTCCGTCCAGGCGTGGGATCTCGTCGATGGCCGGTACGTCGAGACGGGGGTCGCACGCGGAGCCGAGCCCGTCACACTCGACCGGCCGTTCCCCGTGACGCTGATCCCTGCCGACCTCGCCCAACTCTGAAGACCTACGGCTCGTCGGCTTCCGGGTCGTCGTCGGGTTCGGCCGGCGGGTCCTCGCCGCGCAACGAGGCCAGCATGGCGGCCAGGTCGTCCGGCTTGACGAGCACGTCACGGGCCTTGGAACCCTCGCTGGCGCCGACGACGCCGCGGCTCTCCAGGATGTCCATCAGACGGCCGGCCTTCGCGAACCCGACGCGCAGCTTGCGCTGCAGCATCGAGGTAGAGCCGAATTGCGTCGTGACGACCAGCTCGGTGGCCTGGCAGACGAGCTCGAGGTCGTCGCCGATGTCGTCGTCCAGCTGCTTCTTCTGTGCCTGGCCGGCGGTGACGTCCTCGCGGTAGTGCGGGTCGGCTTGCTGCTTGGTGTGCGCGACGACCTCACGGACCTCCGACTCCGGCACCCACGCGCCCTGGAGGCGCATCGACTTGCTCGCGCCCATCGGCAGGAACAGCGCGTCGCCCTGGCCGATCAGCTTCTCCGCGCCGGGCTGGTCGAGCACCACCCTGCTGTCGGCGAGCGAGGAGGTCGCGAACGCGAGCCGGGACGGCACGTTCGCCTTGATCAGGCCGGTGACGACGTCGACGCTCGGTCGCTGGGTGGCGAGCACGAGGTGGATGCCGGCGGCGCGGGCGAGCTGGGTGATGCGGACGATGCAGTCCTCCACGTCGCGCGGGGCGACCATCATCAGGTCGGCCAGCTCGTCCACCACCACGGCGAGGTACGGGTACGGCTTGTACTCCTTGTCGCTGCCGAGCGGTGCCTGCAGCTTGCCCGACCTGATCGCCTTGTTGAAGTCGTCGACGTGCCGGTACCCGCTCGTGGCCAGGTCGTCGTACCTGCGGTCCATCTCCGCGACGACCCACTGCAGCGCCTCGGCCGCCTTCTTCGGGCTCGTGATGATCGGGGTGATCAGGTGCGGCACCCCGTTGTACGAGGTGAGCTCCACCCGCTTCGGGTCGACGAGCACCATCCGCACCTCGTCCGGCGTCGCTCGCATGAGCAGCGACGTGATGAGCGTGTTGATGCAGCTGGACTTCCCGGAACCGGTGGCGCCGGCGATGAGGACGTGCGGCATCTTCGCGAGGTTCGCGACCACGTAGCCGCCCTCGACGTCCTTGCCGAGCCCGACGAGCAGCGGGTGGTGGTCGGCGGTCGCCTGCTTGGCGCGCAGGACGTCGCCGAGACTGACGTTCTCCTTGTCAGTGTTCGGGATCTCGATGCCGATCGCCGACTTGCCGGGAATCGGCGACAGGATGCGTACATCGGCGCTCTTGACCGCGAGCGCGATGTTGCGGGAGAGGGCGGTGACGCGCTCCACCTTGACCGCCGGACCCAGCTCGACCTCGTACCGCGTGACCGTCGGCCCGCGCGCGAAGCCGGTGACCTGCGCGTCCACCGAGAACTGCTCGAACACCTCGGTCAACGCCTCGACGACGGTGTCGTTCGCCTTGGTGCGTGCCTGCGGCTTGGTGCCGGGCGCGAGCATCGACGCGGGAGGGAGCGCGTAGTCGCCCTTCAGCACCAGCTGCTCCGCGGTCGACGGCAGCGGGGCCGGTTCCGGCGGCTGCGAGGCCGGGACCGCTGCCGGCTCCTGCGGCGTGGTTTTCGACCCTTCCGGCACGACGGGTGAGGTGAACGGCTCGTCCCCCGCGCGATTCTGCCCGCCGTCCTGGCTGGCACTGGCCACCCGGCGGCGGGACGTCTTCCGGCGCAGCGAGGCGACCGGGGCGTCGACCCCCGCGTCGGTCGGCTCGTCCCCCCCGTCCCGGTGCCGCCGGGCGTGCAGCTTGGCGCGTAGCTCCCGGATGCGGCCCGCGATGCCGTGCACCGGCGTACCGGTCAGCACCAGCAACCCGAACAGGGCGAGCAGGACCAGCAGCGGTACGGCGAGGTACGGCGAGAGCAACGACGCCAGCGGGGCGGACGCGAGGTACCCGACGATGCCGCCGGCCGCGCGCATGGCCGCCGCGCCTTCCTGCGGGCGTGGCAGGCCGAATGCGATGTGCACCACGCCGAGCGTGGCCACGAGCAGCGCGCTCCAGCCGATGACGATCCGGCCGGTGGCGGCGTTGCGGTCCGGGTGCCGGAGCAGGCGCCACGAGGCGAGCCCGAGCAGCAGCGGGACGACAAGGCCGAGCCGGCCGGCAGCGCCGACGACGACGGCGACGATGACCGTGCCGGCGACGCCCGGCAGGTGCCACCACACCGCAACGGCCACCACCACCGCGAGCGCCAGGTAGAACAGCCCGAGGCCGTCCCTGCGCTGCTCCGGCTCCAGGTCGCGGGCGCCGTTCTCCACCGCGCGCACCCCGCGGCCGACGGTGTGGCCGACGAGCAGCCAGGCACCCGACACGCCCTTCCAGAGCAGGCCCGCGATCACCACGATCGGGTCGGGCGAGCGGAGCGCCGCGCTGCGCTTGCGGGTCGACCCCGTCCGCCGCTTCTGCGGCGACTTGCGGGTACGCCGCTTCGACGACGTGCCGCTGCGCGATCGCGTCGTCGACCGGCTGCTGCCGCTCGGCCTGCTTGTCGTACGGGTGGCCACATCCCCACCGTATCCACTTTCGCCACAGCGGCACCACCAGCAACACTCCCCGGTGTCGCTAAGAACGTGCTTGGAGAGATCGGGTCGAAGTCGACTCCCTGTGGGCCTGGCCGGGCCAGCCTGCCGGCGACTCTGCCATACCGTTAGCCCCTTCCTGGGCGGTTGGTCTCCAAACACGTTCTTATAGCGTGACGACCGTGAGAACGCTGCGTACGGTCGACGAGCTCCGCGCCGCCCTCGACCCAGTGCGCCGCGCGCAGCAGCCCGTGGGGCTCGTACCGACCATGGGGGCCCTGCACGAGGGACACCTGTCGCTCATCCGGCGGGCCCGGGAACAGTGCGCGGTCGTCGTCGTGTCGCTGTTCGTCAACCCCGCCCAGTTCGGGCGAACCGCCGACCTCGCCACGTACCCCCGCGACGAGCAGCGCGATGCGGCGCTCGTCGAGGGCGCCGGCGCGGACATCCTGTTCGCGCCGCCTGCGGACGTGGTCTACCCGACGGGATTCGCGACCTCGGTGCGCGTGGAAGGGGCACTGACGCGCACCCTCGAGGGCGCGTGCCGCGGTGCCGCGCATTTCCACGGGGTGACGACCGTGGTCACCAAGCTGCTCACGATGACCCGGCCAGACGCCGCGTACTTCGGGCAGAAGGACGCGCAGCAGCTCGCGGTCGTCCGCCGGCTCGTCACCGACCTCGACCTGCCCGTGCGTATCGAGGGCTGCCCGACCGTACGCGAGCCCGACGGTCTCGCCATGTCCAGCAGGAACGCACACCTGCAGGGGGAGGAGCGGGAGCGGGCCGTGGCCCTGTACGAGGCGCTCGAGGCGGCGCGGTCCCGCGTACGGCAGGGCGAGCGGGACGTACGACCCATCCGGGAGGCTGCGCTGGAGGCGATGCGCGCGCGTGCGGTCGAGCCCGAGTACGCCGCGCTCGTCCAGCCGGACTCGCTGGCGCCGGTCGAGTCGATCACCGGCCCTGCGCTCCTCGCGGTCGCCACCCACATCGGCGACACGAGGCTGATCGACAACACGATCCTCCATCCCGCCTCTCAGTAGGTCGCTCCTGGGAGGGGCCGCAAGGTGCCCGCCATGCCTTCATGAGGGCCGCAAGGTGCCCACGCGGCCGGAGCGAGACGCGACGGCGGCTAGCCGTCCGGACGGTTCGCCGCAGTGATCAGCTCCTCGGCCACCTGCGTCACCGCCGCACGCACGTCCTCGGGGTCGTGCTGGCCGGCGTCACCGAACGGGTTGCCGTCCAGCATCCGCGCGCCCGAGCCGAACGCGACCGTGCCGACGTGGATGGAGAGGACCGCAGCGAGTGCCCGCACCTGGTCGACCAGCGGCGCGTCGGGCGGCCGAACAAGCGTGTTGACCCGCCTCATCACATCGCGGAACCGCCGTCCGATCCCGGACTCACGCATCTGGGTTGGGGCCTGCTGGACGAACCGTACCGACTTGAACCTGCGCTCGACGATACCGGCATAGCTCCGCACGAACTCCGTTCTCGCCGAGGCGTCCGCGGGTGCTGCCTCCGCCCAGTCCAGCAGTGCCTCCACCTCACTGAGGTAGTCCTCGAGGACGCTCTGGAGGATGTCCTCCTTGCTCTTGAAGTGGTAGTACAGCGCGGCCTTGGTGACGTCGAGCCGCTCGGCGATCTCGCGCAGTGAGGTCTTGTCGTAGCCCTGCTCGCCGAACAGGTCGAGAGCGACCTGCTGGATGCGCTGGCGCGTGCTGGCTGACTCGCTCATGCGGCTCAGGTTAACAAACCTACTTGACGACCGGCTAGTAAGCCGCTTACCGTGCGACAAGTAAGCGTACTTACCGGTCGACAAGCAAGGACTCTTCGGATGACAACCTCGCCACCCACGCTCCGCAGTCGGGGGCTGTTCACCGTCCTACCCGGGCTGCTCATCGCCATGCTGCTGGCGCAGCTCGACATGACCATCGTCGGCACGGCGATGCCGCGCATCGTCGGCGATCTCGGCGGCGCCGAGCACCTGGCCTGGGTCGTCACCGCGTACACGCTCGCGGTGACGGTCGTGACCCCGCTGTACGGGAAGCTCGGCGACATGTTCGGGCGCAAGAAGCTGCTCATGGTCGGGATCGCGCTGTTCATCACCGGCTCCGCCCTGGCCGGCCTGTCGCAGGACATGGGCCAGCTCATCGCGTTTCGCGCGCTGCAGGGCCTCGGCGCGGGTGGCCTGATCGTCGGCGTGATGGCCACGATCGGCGAGCTCGCCGCGCCAAGGGAGCGCGCCAAGCTCCAGGGCTACTTCGCGGCGACCATGGCCGTGTCCATGATCGGCGGCCCGCTGCTCGGCGGCTTCATCACCGACCACCTCAGCTGGCGCTGGACCTTCTACATCAACCTGCCGATCGGCGTGCTCGCGCTCGCGCTCATCGCCACGACCCTGCACCTGCCGGGCCGTACGAGCAGGCACCGGATCGACTTCGCAGGCACGGGACTGCTCGGCGCGGCGGCCACGGCCCTCGTGCTCGTGACGACATGGGGCGGCACCCAGTACGCCTGGAGCTCGGCGACGATCATCGGCCTGGCCGTGCTCGGCGCCACCGCGCTGGCAGCGTTCCTGTTGGTGGAAAGCCGCGCGGCCGAGCCGATCCTGCCGCTACGGCTGTTCCGCAAGCGCAACTTCTCGGTGTCCTCGACGCTCGCATTTGTCGTCGGCTTCGCGATGTTCGGTGCCATCACCTTCCTGCCGCTCTTCATGCAGACCGCGCAGGGTGCGTCCGCAACCGCCAGCGGCGCGCTGCTGATGCCGATGATGCTCGGCGCGATGGTGATGTCCCTGGTCTCGGGCCAGATCATCGGCCGCACGGGCCGCTACCGCGCGCTGCCGATCGTGGGTTCCGCGGTCATGACCGCAGGCCTGTTCCTGCTCTCCCAGCTCACCGCGGACTCCTCGAACCTCAGCACCACCGTCTTCATGGTCGTGCTCGGCCTCGGCATGGGCACGCTGATGCAGCTCACCCGGCTGCTACCGCAGAACAGCGTCGAGCTTGCCGACATGGGCGTCGCGAGCAGCACGCCGCAGTTCTTCCAGACCATCGGCGGCTCGTTCGGCGTCTCGCTGTTCGGCGCCGTCTTCGCCGGACGGCTCGCGGACTCGCTCGGCAGGGCGTCGGTGCCGGGCAACGCCGGTGCCGGTCTCGACCCGGCCCGGATCGCCGACCTCCCCGACGCGGTACGTGAGGCGGTCGTGCACGGTGTCGCGTACGCGACGCAGGGCGTGTTCTTCTGGGCCACGTGCGTGGCGGCGGTCGCGTTCCTGCTCAGCTGGGCGCTCGAGTCGGTGCCGCTGCGCAGCCAGCTGCCGAAGCCAGCGGAAGGCGGAGAGGACCGCGTACTAGCCACCGTCGAGTAACCCCGTACCTTCAGCCGGTGTCCGCACGCGCCGACACAGCGCGGCGGACACCGGCGTACGTCACGCCGTACCGCTGCAGTGTCTCCGCGACCACGCCCGGGCGGGAGACGAGCGCCAGCAGGATGTGCGCCTCGTCGATGTGCCGGTCACGCAGGTCGAGGGCCTCGCGCAGCGTGCGCTCCAACGTGTGCTTCGCGTCGGTCGAGAAGCGCACGACGCTCGGGCCGCCACCGCGCCTGCCCAGAAGCCGTCCGGCGCCGGCACGAGCGCGGCCGGGAAGACTCCGCCGCGAAGCGGGCTGCGAGTCCGGCTCGGCGAGCAGTTCGCCCATCCGGCCCAAGACCTCGTCGACGTCGATACCGATGTCCCGCAGCGCCTCGGCGTCGCCACCGCCGATCCCGGCGCGCCGGTTCAGCACGGCGAGCTCGTCGAGCAGGGCAGCACGGTCGTTCTCGCCCAGTCCCGCGGCCGTGAGCACGCGGACGCCGACGCCGCCCTGCCCGTGGAGCACCGCCACCATCAGGTGGTCGTTTCGGATCTCGCGCGCCCGGCCCTCGAACGCGACGCGCTGCGCGTCGACCACCACGGACCGCGCACTCCCCGTGAACCGCTCGAACACGCTCACCGCCCCTTGTGCTTCTTGTGTACGGCCTGCCGGCTGACCCCGAGCCCTTCGGCGATCTCCTGCCACGACCACCCGTACCGCCTGGCGTTGTCGACCTGCAGGGTCTCCAGCTGCTCGAGCAGCCGCCGCAGCGCGGCGACCGCGCGCAGACCCACCCGCGGGTCTCCGTCTCCTGCCGCGGTGGCCAGCTCCGTCGCCTTGCTCACGCATGTCAACGTACGTTGACGTCCATGGGTTGTCAACCTCGCTTGACATCCCCGCTTTGCTCGGGCCTACGGCGAGGGGAGCCAGGCGGCCGCCAGCACGGCGGCGAGCGTCCCGGCGAGCATGAACGGCCCGAACGGGATCAGGGTCCTGCGGCTTCCACGCCGGGTCACGACGAGCGCGAGCCCGAACAGCCCGCCGAGTACGGGACCAGCGAACGCACCGAGCACCCAGGCATCCGGCCCCAGCCAGCCGAGGTAGATGCCGAGCACGCCCGCGAGCTTGACGTCGCCGCGACCGATCCCCTTCGGCGCCAGCAGGTACAAGACCGCGTACAGGCTCCAAAGAGCGGCCATCCCGATCAGTGCCATCACCAGGTGCCGCGTACCCGCCGGGACGAGGAAGGCGGCGGCACCGAGCAGCGCGAGCGCGATCGGGTACGACGGCAGCGTAAGGACGTCGGGGAGCCGGTGGTGCTCGACGTCGATCGCCGCCAGCGGCATCGCAACGATCGCAAGGTACAGGTACGCGGGCAGGACGGGCGAGGTGCCGAAGCGCACGGCGAGCAGGGCGCACGCGACCGCTGCGGCGAGCGGCACGACCACGTCGCGGGGCCGGCGTACCTCGACCCGCCATGCCGACACGATCGGGCGGGACCGCAACCGGGCGACCGCGTGCAGGCCGGCGACGAGACCGGCGAGGCCGGCCAGCAGTGCCAGCGCCATCGGCCAGGCGCTCACGGATCGGTCACGGTGAGCCGGGTGGCGCGAAACCGCGCCGGCATGCCGTCGAGCACCCGCTGCCGCGGGTCGGGCACCGGGTACAGCGGCGACACGACGAGCGGCACGAGCCCGGCGAGCCGCCGGTCGGCGAGCACGGTGTCCACGGCGCGCCGATCCCCACCGCAGACGAGCGCGTCCAGGTCACCTGCCGCGGGCACGAGGATGCGCACGGCGACGTCGGCCGCGGCGGCGAACGCCTTGCTCGCCTGCTGCTCGCGCCTGCGCGCGAAGCGCTGCTGCGACCAGCCACCGGCCTTCGTGCCGCCCTGGACGTAGCGACTCCCCACCTTGGAGCTGGTCAGCCGGTCGCCCTCGAACACCCCGGCCGCGTAGCCGCCGCGGCGAACGAGCAGCACCCCCACCCGCCGCGTGGCACGGGCGTGCTCGACCAGGCCCGCGTACGGCAGGTCCGCGCGCACGGCCAGGGGCGGGAACGGCACCGTAGCGACCACCCGAGCACCATCGGCGGCGGTGAGCTCGACCGTGTCCGGGCCCGGCGCGCTGTCGACCGCGCCGTGCCGCTCGGAGAAGCGGTCGAGCCACCGGGGCAGGCGCTCGGGCGGCACGTCGACGGTGCGTGGGGCGCCGTCGGCCGTACGAGCCATGGATGCCCTACGGCACCGTGGTGGCGCCGTCCGGCTCTGCCGGAAGCCCCTCGAGCAGCGCCCGCACCTCCGACTCAAGGTAGCGGCGGTGGCCGCCGAGGGTGCGGATAGAAGTAAGCTTGCCGGCCTTTGCCCACCGCGTGACCGTCTTCGGGTCGACGCGGAACATCGCTGCCACCTCTGCCGGGGTCAGCAGCGCTTCAGCGTCGGTCTTGCGATTCCCCATCTGGAACCTTCTCCTGTACCGATCGATGGCCCCCCTGCCATCCCGTCCTGGATCCCCCTGTTTGTCGACTACGTCGCGCGTCGCACCCTAGTAGCATCTCGTCCAGGTTTCAGCCCTCGTGACCGATCGCGCCTGCGCAGCGTATCGCCTACGGGCGACGTTCGGGTCAGTTGGCCGACTCGAGACGCTCGACGGCGGACCAGCGCTGCATCACCGCCTGGTACCGCTGCGCGGCGAGCTGCCCGTCACCATCGGCCAGGGCGGCCACGCCTTCGGCGACATCGGCGACCGAGCGGTCCGTCAGCAGGAAGGCATCGTCCACCAGGTCGACGATGCCACCGTAGTCGAGCTCGACGAACGCGTGCGGATGAAACTCCTCCAGCCAGCGTCCGAGCAGTTCCACCTCGTCGACGACGAGGCCTTCGACGGTCTTCTTCAACACCGCGAGCGTCCGCGCCAGCCGGCGGCGCGCTTCGGCCATCCTGGTCAGGTAGCTCAGCGTGCGATCCGGCGCGGGCCGCCCCTCCGACGCGCTTTCCTCCGTGTCGCCGACGACCGCGTCACCGCCCTCGGCGGCCGCCCGCTCACCGTTCGGGACGAGCACCAGCCGGCGCTCCGCGGGCTCGAACAGCACGAACCACGGCAGCGGGACGTGCCAGCGGGACTGCCGGACATGCGGGTACTCGGCAGCGCCCTGCGAGCGCCAGCGGGCGACCTCGGCGTCGGCGGTGATCCGCGCGCTGCGGGGCACCGCCGAGCGCAGCACGAGCTGCGGCAGGTTCGCCTCGAGGGAGTTGTACGCGAGCACCGAGCGTAGCCGCGTGTCCAGCGGGGAGAGGTAGGTCGTGCCGTCGATGCGCCGCACGAGCGCCTGGTCGCTCTCCCGCGACGGAATGAGCACCGGCGGGCTTGCCGCCACCTGCTCGCGGACGGTACGGCGCTCCATGTCGAGGACGTCTCTGGGGTCCGGCAGCTGGGTGTCCGGGTCGGAGTACAACGCCCAGGCCGCGCGAGCGGGCTCGTGAAAAGCGACAAGCGGCTCGTAGACGCGCAGGTAGGCGATGTACGGCGTCATGTCTTGCATCGTCGCACGTTCCGGCTACTGGGTGCCGCCCCAGTGGAGCCAGGGCGCCGGTTCCGGATGGCTAGGGTGGCTCCCGAGTCCCGCGCCACAAGCAGCGGGTCATCGGCCGGGAGACACCACCCATGTCGCAGTCCCATTCACACGAGCATGTCGTGCACTGCCGGGACGAGGCGTCCGGCCTGCACGCGATCATCGCGATCTACAGCACCGCACTGGGTTCCGCGCTCGGTGGGACACGCTTCCATCCGTACAGCGACGAGCAGCAGGCGCTCGCCGACGTTCTCAACCTGTCGCGCGCCATGGCGTACAAGGCCGCCGCGGCGGGGCTCGACCTCGGCGGCGGCAAGGCCGTGATCATCGGCGACCCGCAGCGCCACAAGACTCCCTCGCTGCTCCGGTCGTACGGCCGGTTCGTCCAGAGCCTCGGCGGCCGCTACATCACGGCCTGTGACGTCGGTACGTGCGTCGCGGACATGGACGTGATCGCCGAGGAGTGCGACCACGTCACCGGCCGGTCGGTCGCGGACGGCGGCGCGGGCGACTCGAGCGTGCTCACCGCGTACGGGGTGTTCCAGGGCATGCGCGCCTGTGCGGCACGGCTGTGGGGGACGCCGAGCCTGCGTGGGCGCCGGGTCGGCATCGCCGGTGTCGGCAAGGTCGGCAGGCACCTCGTCGCCCACCTCGAGGACGACGGGGCGGAGGTCCTGGTGACCGACGTCGATCCGGAGGCGATCGCGCGGGTGCGAGCCGAGCATCCCGACGTCGGCTCGGTGCCCGACGCCGAGGCGATGGTCCCGGTCGGCCTGGACGTCTACGCACCGTGTGCGCTCGACGGCGCGCTCGACGATGCCACCAGCGCGTCGCTGCGGGCGGCCTGCGTCTGCGGGGCGGCGAACAACCAGCTCGCACACCCAGGCATCGACAAGCTGCTGGCCGACCGGAACGTCCTCTACGCGCCGGACTACGTGGTCAACGCCGGCGGCCTGATCCAGGTCGCCGACGAGATCGGCGGCTTCAGCTTCGACCGGGCCAAGCGCCGCGCCGCCGGCATCTACGACAACCTCACCAGCGTGTTCGCCCTCGCCGACGAGGAGGGCGTACCGCCGGCCGAGGCCGCCGACCGAATGGCCGAGCAGCGGATGCAGGGCAACGACTGCTGTTATGCCAACGCCATCGCCGACGCGGGGACCAACCAGGTACGGTAGGAGTAACAGCAAACGGCCGCGCTACGAGCGGTCGGACATGTTCGTGCAGGCAATCGAGGCGGTACGAGCCTCGCGTTGAGGGGGTCGAGCCAATGGGGCGCGGCCGGGCGAAGGCCAAGCAGACGAAGGTCGCCCGCAAGCTCAAGTACAGCACAGGTCACACCGACCTGTCGCAGCTAGCTGACGAGCTTGGGGCGGCTTCGCCGGGCGCAGGCGACCGGGTCGATGACGCAGACGAAACAGCGGAGCCTGCGCGAGACGACGACGAGCTCATCACCAAGTACGCCGATTACGCCGACGACGGCGACGGCGCGCGCAGGCGCTAGCAGCACGCTGACGGGCTCCGCACCGCACACGAGCGCGCGGGACGCTTCGCGGTGACGCGTACCCTCATATGGCACCGGGGCGCACGGCCACAGGCGCCCATGGGCGAGTCGGCGATCAGGCGGGATGCTCGCCGGTGAGGCGCACCTCTCCGGTGCCGTTGCCGACCATCTCGCCGGCGACCCACGCGGGCACCTTCCGCCCGACGAGGATGGCGAGCGCGCGGTCGACGTCGTCGCGCCCGACCGCAGCGACCATGCCCAGTCCCAGGTTGAACGTCCGCTCCATCTCCTCGTGATCGATCCGGCCCTTCTCCTGGATCAACCCGAAGATCGGCTGCGGCGACCAGGTCGAGCGGTCGACCACGGCATCGAGATGCTCGGGCACGACCCGGCTGAGGTTCGCCGCGAGCCCGCCGCCGGTGACGTGGGCGAGCGCGTGCACGTCGGTTTCCGCGGCGAGGGTCAGGCAGTCCCGCGCGTAGATCCGTGTCGGGACCAGCAGTTCCTCGCCGAGCGGCCGGTCCAGCTCGTCGAGCTCCGCGTCCAGCGTCAACCGACCCATCCGCAGCAGCGCGTGCCGGGCGAGTGCATACCCGTTCGCGTGCAGGCCGGATGACCCCATCGCGATCAGGACGTCGCCCTCCCGTACGCGGTCGGGGCCGAGCACCGCGTCCTCTTCGACGATCCCGGTGCCGGCGCCGGCCAGATCGTACTCCTGCGGCGCCATGATCCCCGGGTGTTCGGCGGTCTCGCCGCCGATGAGCGCGCAGCCGGCGATCCGGCATCCCTCAGCGATGCCGCCGACGACCGCCCCGATGCGTTCTGGCAGCACCTGGCCGCAGGCGATGTAGTCGGTCAGGTAGAGCGGCTCCGCGCCGCACACGACGATGTCGTCGGCGACCATGCCGACCAGATCCTGACCGACCGTCTCGTGCCGGTCCATCGCCTGGGCGATGACCAGCTTGGTGCCGACCCCGTCGGTCGAGGTGGCGAGCACCGGTGACCGGTAGCCGGTGAGGTCCAGCCGGAACAGTCCAGCGAACCCGCCGAAGTCGCCGATGACCTCCGGGCGGTTCGCCGCGCGGACCTTCTCCTCCATGAGCGCCACGGCGCGGTCGCCGGCCTGGACGTCCACGCCCGCAGCGGCGTACGTGCTCCCGGCTACTGCCTGATCCTGGTCCTGGTCCGCCGTCATAGTCGGCTCCACCTGCCCTGCCCCTGCTCCTGCTCTGTCGCCACGGCGCTCGCCCCGTCCTCCACCAGCCGCTGCTCGAGCAGGGCGTCAGCGGGCAGGGGGATCGGGTACTCGCCGTCGAAGCATGCCTTGCACAGCCGATCGCCCGGAATCGTCGTCGCCTGCACCAGCCCGTCGAGCGAGACGTATCCGAGGGAGTCCGCGCCGAGCGAGGTGCCGATCTCCGCGGCGGTGAGGTTCGCCGCCGCCAGCTCGGCACGGGAGGCGAAGTCGATGCCGTAGAAGCAGGGCCAGCGGACCGGTGGGCTGGCGATGCGCACGTGCACTTCGCGCGCACCCGCCTCGCGCAGCATCGAGACGATCGCGCGCTGGGTATTGCCGCGGACGATCGAGTCGTCCACGACGACCAACCGTTTGCCGGAGATCACCTCGCGCAGCGGGTTCAGCTTCAGCCGGATGCCGAGTTGCCGGATCGTCTGGCTCGGCTGGATGAACGTGCGCCCGACGTAGGAGTTCTTGGTGAGGCCCTGGCCGTACGGGATGCCGCTGCGCTCGGCGAACCCGATCGCGGCAGGAGTGCCCGACTCGGGTGTGGGGATGATCAGGTCCGCGTCCGCCGGCGCCTCGTCGGCCAGCCGCCGGCCGATCTCGACCCTGCTCGCGTGCACGCTGCGCCCGGCGATGGTGGTATCCGGCCTGGCCAGGTAGACGTACTCGAAGATGCAGCCCCGCGGTCGCGGCTCGGCGAACCGCCGCGAGCGCAGGCCGTGCTCGTCGATCGCGACCAGCTCGCCCGGCTCGACCTCCCGGACGAACGCCGCGCCGACGATGTCGAGCGCGCACGTCTCGCTCGCGACGACCCAGCCCGCGTCGAGGCGGCCGAGCACGAGCGGCCGTACGCCCTGCGCGTCGCGTGCTGCGTACAGGGCGTTCTCGTCCATGAAGACCAGCGAGAACGCGCCGCGCAGGTCGGGCAGCAGGTCGGCCGCGGCCACCTCCAGCGGCGTGTCGGGAGTGCCGGCGAGCAGCTCGGCGACGATGCCGGTATCGGTCGTGCAGTCGTCCGGCGTGGCGAACAGCTGTTCCTCGGCGAGCCGCGCCCGCACCCGGCCGGCCAGCTCCCGCGAGTTGGTGAGGTTGCCGTTGTGCGCCAACGCGACGCCACCGATGCCGGTGGAGCGGAAGGTGGGTTGCGCGTTGGCCCACACCGACGCGCCGGTCGTCGAGTACCTGCAGTGGCCGACCGCTACGTGACCCTCCATGGACGCGAGCGTCGGCTCGTCGAAGACCTGCGGTACGAGTCCCATGTCCTTGACCACGAGGATCTGGTGCCCGTCACCGACGGCGATCCCCGCGGACTCCTGGCCGCGATGCTGCAGGGCGTACAGCCCGAAGTAGGTGAGCTTCGCGATCTCCTCGCCTGGAGCCCAGACGCCGAAGACACCACAAGCATCCTGCGGGCCTCGGTCGTGCGGGTCGATGTCACCCGTCAATCGCCCGTCTCGCGAAGGCACGGGGGGAGTCTAGCGTTCCCGGCGCGGCGGGGCACCCGCAAAAGCTACTGGCTGATGAGCGGCAGGTGGTCGGACAGGTCGGCGCGGCTGCCGGTGGCGCGTATGCGCCCGTCGTACACGGCGGCCGCCCAGTCCAGGCGGCCGGCGGCGAGCAGTAGCCACGTCGCCGGGTCGGTCTCCACCACATTCGGCGGGGTGCCGCGGGTGTGTCGCGGGCCGGGCAAACACTGCACGGCGACGTACGGCGGCACGCGTAGCTCGACCGACTTGCCCGGCGCGCGAGCGGCGAGCGTACGGGCGAGGTGCCGTACGGCCGTACGGAGGTCTGCGCGTTCCGGCTCGCTACCAGTGTCCAGTGCGGCGAGCGCCGCCGCCACCGCCGCGTCCGGGTCGGTGTCGGCTGGCGTACGGCTCACCCGTCTAGTGTGCCCGGACATGGAGACGCCGGGTGCGAGGCCCTTCCCCTGCCTCGCACCCGGCGTTGTTCCAGTGGAACACGCGCGGCTGGGCGTGTCGGGGAGGCGCGCCGGCGCCTGTGGATAACCGGAACGTGCGGACTCAGCTTCGGGCAGGCTTGACAGATGTCCAGCGAGTGGAGTCACGATGACAGCCATGACCAGTGCGCACGACGCGGTGACGGTCGCCGACCTCCTTGCCTATCCGCCCGAGGCGGCGGTCGAGATCGTCGAGGGCACCATCTACCTGAGCCGCGACGGTGGCTTCGACGTCGTGGACGTCGATGCGCTGCCGGACGACGGCAGGCGCCATGAGCTCGTCGACGGGGTCATCGTCTTGAGTCCCGCACCGAGACGCGTCCACCAGCGCGGCGCATTCCAGCTGGCTCGGCTACTGGCCGACGCCGCGCCGGCAGATCTCGAGATCATCATGGCGCCGTTCGACGTGGACGCCGGACCGAAGAGCCAGGTGGAGCCCGACATCCTCGTGTTGCCGCGCGAGGACAGGGACGGTCCGGTGCCGCCACCACTGCTCGCGGTCGAGGTGCTCTCCCCCTCCAACCGCGGACACGACATGCTGACCAAACGCAACCTGTACGAGCGTATCCGGGTGCCGTCGTACTGGCTCGTCGATCCCGACGAGCCCGCCGTGACGGTTCTGGAGCTGGACGACGCCGGGCGGTACGCGGAGGTCGCACGGACCTCCGGCGGCGCGAGCGTCTCGGTCGAGCGGCCGTACCCGGTCACCTTCCGCCCGGTCGACCTGATCCGCTGAGCAGCGATCCAGC
This sequence comes from Streptosporangiales bacterium, assembly GCA_050698355.1. GTDB lineage: Bacteria > Actinomycetota > Actinomycetes > Streptosporangiales > WHST01 > JBOHBN01. The sequence goes on from JBOHBN010000132.1 coordinate 35,212, forward strand.
CGAACTTATCGAGGCCAAGCCCGCATAACGTGGTCATTCGGGAAGGGGCCGTAGCGAGCTAGCCGAACAGGGTGGGGAGCGCGCCTTCGTACGCGGCGCGCAGCTCGGTGAGAGGGATGGCGAACTGCTCCTCGACGGCAAGCTCGCCGCCACCGGTCTCGCCGAGGTCCGCGTACGCGATCCCCGACCGCTCGCACATCTCAACTAGTGCAGCCGCATCGTCCGCGGGCACGGCCACGACCGCGCGGGCTGACGACTCGCTGAACAGCGCGACGAACGGGTCGACCCCGGCGGGGACGGTCACCCGTACGCCCTGGCCGCCCGCGAGACACGACTCGACGAGCGCCGAGGCGAGCCCACCGGCGGACACATCGTGCGCGGCAACCACCGCACCGCGCTGCGCCAGCTCTCGCACCACCTCACCGAGCGCGCGTTCGGCCGCCAGGTCGACCCGCGGCGGTGACCCGCCGAGGTGCTGGTGGACGACGTGCGCCCAGGCGGACCCGCCGAGCTCGTCACGCGTCTCGCCCAGCAGGAGGACCCGGCTGCCCGGCTCGGTGAAGCCGAGCGGGATCCGCTTCGCCACATCCTCGACCACACCGAGCACGCCGAGCACCGGTGTCGGGTGGATCGGCGTGTCACCCGTCTGGTTGTAGAAGCTGACGTTGCCGCCGGTGACCGGCACGCCCAGGTCGAAACACCCGTCGGCGAGACCGCGTACGGTCTCCGCGAACTGCCACGTCACGCCGGGGTCCTCCGGGCTGCCGAAGTTCAGGCAGTCGGTGACGGCGAGCGGCCGCGCGCCCTTGACCGCGACGTTGCGGTACGCCTCGGCGAGCACCAGCTGGGCACCGGTGTACGGGTCGAGAGCGCAGTAGCGTCCGTTGCCGTCGAGGGACAGCGCGATGCCGAGCCCGGTGTCCTCTGCGACGCGGAGCACCCCCGCGTCGTCGGGAGCGGCGAGGACGGTGTCACCGAGCACGTACCTGTCGTACTGGCCGGTCACCCACTCCTTGCCCGCCAGCTCGGGCGAGCCGGTGAGCCGGAGCACCGTGTCGCGCAGCTGCTGCCACGTGCCGGGGCGGGGCGGCTCGCGGTCGGCCACGGATGCGGGCGGCCGGACGCACGGGCGCTCGTACCGCGGGCCCTCGTGCGCGACCGTACGCGGCGGCACGTCCACGACCGTCTCGCCCCGCCACGAGATCCGCAACCGCCCGGTGTCGGTGACGGTCCCGACGACGGTCGCCTCGACGTCCCAGGTGGCGCAGACGCCGAGCAGCTCGTCGACCCGGCCGGGGTCGACGACGGCCATCATGCGTTCCTGCGACTCGCTCATCAGGATCTCGGCCGGCATGAGCGACGGGTCCCGCAGCGGCACGTCGTCGAGCACGACGTCCATGCCGCCCGTGCCGGCGGACGCCAGCTCGCTCGTCGCGCAGGACAGGCCGGCGGCACCCAGGTCGGACATGCCGACGACGAGGCCGGCGCGGAACAGCGCGAGGCAGCACTCGATCAGCAGCTTCTCGGTAAACGGGTCGCCGATCTGCACGCTCGGCCGCTTGGTCTCGCTCGCCGCCTCGAAGGACGCGGACGCGAGCACGGACGCGCCCCCGATCCCGTCTCCTCCCGTTCTGGCGCCGAGCAGCACGACCTTGTTGCCGGGGCCGGGCGCGGTCGCGAGGGTCAGGTCCTCGTGCCGCATCACGCCGACACACAGGGCGTTCACCAGCGGGTTGCCCGCGTAGCAGGGGTCGAACGAGACCTCGCCGCCGATGTTCGGCAGGCCGAGGCAGTTGCCGTACCCGCCGACCCCGGCGACCACGCCGGGCAGCACGCGCGCGGTGTCCGCCGCGCCCGCGGAGCCGAACCGGAGCGAGTCCATCACCCCGACCGGCCTGGCGCCCATCGCGAGGATGTCGCGCACGATGCCACCCACACCGGTGGCCGCGCCCTGATACGGCTCGACGTACGAGGGGTGGTTGTGCGACTCGGCCTTGAACGTGACCGCGTACCCCTGGCCGATGTCGACCACGCCTGCGTTCTCGCCGATGCCGGCCATCAGCGCGTCGCTCTGCGGCGCCTTGGCGCCGAACCGGCTCAGGTACACCTTGCTCGACTTGTAGGAGCAGTGCTCGCTCCACATCACCGAGTACATCGCCAGCTCGCTCGCGGTCGGGCGCCGGCCGAGAATGCTACGGATACGCGCGTACTCGTCGGCGGTCAACCCCAGCGCGGCGTACGGCTGCTCGGCGTCCGACGAGCGCTCAGCCCACGCGACCGTGTCCACGTCCGGCACGACGCTCGTCATCAGCGCGCGCTCCCCGCCATCGCCGACGCGAGCACCGAGGCGAACACACCCAACCCGTCGGCCGACGGCCCGGTCAGGGGATCGACGGCGTGCTCAGGGTGCGGCATGAGGCCCACCACGTTGCCGCGCTCGTTGCACACGCCGGCGATGTCGCGCGCCGACCCGTTCGGGTTGTCCAGGTAGCGAGCGACGACCTGCCCCTCGCCCTCGAGCCGTTCCAACGTGTCGTCGTCGGCGATGTACGCGCCCTCACCCGACTTCAGCGGGATGCGCAACTCCTGGCCGCGCCCGTACGCCGACGTCCAAGCCGTGTCGGCGCGCTCGATGCGCAACCGCTGGTCCCGGCAGACGAAGCGCATGGCGTCGTTGCGTACCAGGGCACCCGGCAGCAGGTGCGCCTCGCACAGCACCTGGAACCCGTTGCAGATACCCAACACCGGCAGCCCGCGGTTCGCACCCTCGATGACCGCGGACATCACAGGCGCGAACCGGGCGATGGCGCCGCACCGCAGGTAGTCGCCGTACGAGAACCCGCCGGGAAGCACGACCGCGTCGACGTCCAGCGCGGTGTCGGCATGCCAGAGCTGGACCACCTCGGCGCCAGCGCGGCTGGCGGCGCGACGCGCGTCGCGATCGTCGAGCGACCCGGGGAAGGTCACAACGCCTACACGCATATCTGGGGCTCCGAGCCGGCGGCGGTCACTCCCCGGCCCGGACGGTGAAGTCCTCGATGACCGGGTTGGCCAACAGTGTCTCCGCCATCGTACGTACCCGCTCGACGGCCGCCTCGGTCGAGGGCGCGCTCAGCTCCAGCTCGAACCGCTTGCCCTGCCGCACCGACGAGACGCTGTCGAACCCCTGCCGGTCGAGCGCCGACTGCAGCGCCTTGCCCTGGGGATCGAGCAGCTCGGGCTTGAGCATCACCTCGACGACGACTCGAGTCACCCGCGCAGCGTACGCTCGCAGGGTGCCGGACACCGTCGCAGGGGCACGCCCCAGCCCCAACATCTGGAACCACCCGAGGGTCTACGAGAAGGAGAACCGGGCGGTCGACCCGGACGGCGCCATCGAGCGGTCGATGGAGGAGATCCGCGGCTGGGCGGGAGCGGCGGTGCTCGACATCGGCTGCGGCACCGGCTTCCACCTCCCTACGTTCGCTGCGACCGCCGCGGGTGTCATCGGCGTCGAGCCGCACCGCGACCTCGCCGCGCTCGCGCGCCGGCGCTCGGCGGGGCTGTCCAACGTGACGGTACGGGAGGGCACCGCCCAGGCGCTCCCCGTCGCCGATCGTTCCGTGGACATCACGCATGCCCGGTGGGCGTACTTCTTCGGCCCGGGTTGCGAGCCGGGGCTCACCGAGCTCTCACGGGTCATGCGCCGCGAGGGTGTCGCCTTCGTCATCGACAACGACCCGACGCGCAGCACGTTCGGGGCCTGGTTCCGACGCGCCTTTCCGCGGCACGACGCCCGCGGCGTCGAGGAGTTCTGGGCACGACGCGGGTGGATACGCCACCAGGTCGACATGCGCTGGAGGTTCGACCGGCGGGAGGACTTCGAGGCGGTCGTACGGATCGAGTTCCGTCCCGAGGTCGCCGAGCAGGTCCTCGCCGAGCACCCGGGCGCCGGGGTGGACTACGCGGTCAACCTGTGGTGGAAGCGCTTCTGATCGGAGTCAACCCGAGTCGCCGCTCCCCGACTGCAGGCGCCAGGCTGCGATGACGGCCTCCTCGATCGCGTCGTCGTCGCCACGGGCGAGGTCGGCCACGACCATCATGTGCTTGGCGAACCGGCCCGGCGCTGAGAACGTCTCCGGGAAGGTGCGCAGCAGCACGTCGCGAGCGTCGAACTCGGTGCGTATCACGATGCGGGTGTCGTCGAGCTGCCGGGCGACGAGCCTGCCCCGGTACCGCCAGCTCAGCAGGTACTCCTGCCGGCGCTCGGTCACGCCGTCCAGCTGGGCGGCGAGGCAAGAGATGCCGGCGAGTTTCACGAGTCCCCCTACTACCTCGGGCAAGGCGTCAGATCTCCCGCAACGCGAGGAAGTCCGTGACGTTAGCGAGCGTGAGTACCTGCCGGACGAGGAACGCCGGCACAGCGCACCTGGTCTCGTCGTGCTCGATCTCCGGGTGGGATAGCCGCACGGTACGGCCCCGCGTCGTCAGCTCGCACCCTCCGGCAGCCAGCACGTTCTTCACCCAATCGGCGTCCGCGCCGTACGTCAGCGCGACGACGTACCCACCGGGACGGCGGAACACGTTAACCGGCGTTCGATACGTGCGCCCCGACCGCCTGCCCACATGCGCGACGACGCCGAACCCGGGGAGCCAGGGAGCGATCCTCCCGGTGATCCGGTTGAGCCCGACGCGGTTGAACTGTGCCAGTGTCCTGGGCAGAGGCATCTTTCGAACCTCCTGCAAACTCGAGGCCAGCTCGGCGGGGTGGCGTCGAGAACATACTCGCGGTACTCGCCGTGGAAGGCAACGCCTGGGCCTGAGCCACGCCAGAGTCTCGGTTGACGAGCATCAGGTGGTTCGATTGAGGCATGACCACCGATGAGCACGTTCGACGCGTAGTCAGCACCAGCCGGGAGGTCGAGGCGGAGCCGGAGAGCATCTTCGAGCTCATCGCCGACCCCGCTCACCAACCCCGGTGGGACGGCAACGACAACCTGGGCGAGGCACCCGCAGGGCAACGAGTACGGGCCGTAGGTGAGGTGTTCACCATGGTTCTCTCGAAGGGGAGCGTGCGGGAGAACCACGTCGTGGAGTTCGACGAGGGGCGCCTGATTGCGTGGCGACCCGCCGAACCCGGCCAGGGGCCTCCCGGGCATGTGTGGAAATGGGAACTCGAGGCGGTCGAGGCGCACCGCACACGGGTGACGCACACCTACGACTGGACTCAGTTGACCGACGAGAACCGCCTGCCGCGCGCTCGCGCGACCACCGCGGAGAAGCTGCAAGCCTCGCTGGTCCGTCTCGCGGCCCTCGCCGAGAGCGGGTGACTCAGATGACCGGTCGGCTCTCCAAGATCTCCGCCTCGTCATCGAGCCGGACCACGCCCGGCTGCTCGACCATGGCGAACATCCCGAAACAGATCTTCTGGTCCCGGGTGCGGTAGCGGGCGAGCGTACGCAGCGGCTCGCGCGTGCGCTCGCCGGTCGCCTGGTCGATTGTGGTGACCACGCAGCGGTCGTCCGGCTTGACCAGCCGGAGCATGACCTCGCCGATGCGCAGCAGGCGAACGTCGTCCTCACCGTGCGGCTCGCCCCAGCCGGCGACAACGACGTTCTGCCGGAACCGGTCCATCGGCACCGGCTCCGCCAGCCGCTCGTTGAGCCCGTCGAGCGACTCCGCCGAGACGATCGTGGCCGGGTAGGCGTCGGCGTACATCGTGTGGCCGTCGCCGTACGCCGGGTTCACCCGCTTGCCGCCGTCGTCCGGGCACCGCACGAGCCGGCAGTCCCGTCCCAGCACGTCGGAGAGCCAGCGCGCGGCGTCGTCACCCTGGTCGACGGCAGGCGCCGGCTTGCGGTGCACGGTGACGTCGATGCGCGGGCCGGACGTACGGGTCTCGTGCGCCATCTCACCGCGGCCGGGCGCGGCCAGCCGGAGCATCCCGTCCGCGTACGTCGGGCGTACGGTCGCGAGCGCGGGTACCTCGCGCTGGCTGAGGTGCGCGCCGTCCGGCGTCGCCACCATGAACTCGCGGTCGTGCCGCACACCGCGCGGGGTGAACGTGGCGGAGTCCAGGTCGACGGAGCGGCAGGCCTTGACCGGGTAGGTGTGCAGGGAGATCACGCGAGCGGCCACGGGCACGACCGTACCTGCGTACGGGAGAATGCTCGACGGGCTTTCCGAAGGAGGCGATATGGCGTCCGACGCCGCGATCCCGGACGTGCTCGCGACCCGGTACGCGTCCGCGCCGATGACGCGGCTGTGGTCAGCCGAGCACAAGGTGATGCTCGAGCGGCGGTTGTGGCTCGCGGTGCTCCGCGCCCAGCGCGATCTCGGCGTCGACGTGCCCACGGGCGTGCTCGAGGACTACGAGCGGGTGGTGGAGCGCGTCGACCTGGCCTCCATCCGCCAGCGGGAGCGCGTCACCAAGCACGACGTGAAGGCCAGGATCGAGGAGTTCACCGCGCTCGCGGGTCACGAGCACGTGCACAAGGGGATGACGTCTCGCGACCTCACCGAGAACGTCGAGCAGTTGCAGGTACGCGAGTCGGCGCGCACCGTACGGGACCGGATGGTCGCCGCGCTCGCACGGCTCGCCAGGCTGGCGGCCGAGCACGACACGCTGGCGATGGTGGGCCGCAGCCACAACGTCCCGGCGCAGGTGACCACGCTCGGCAAGCGGTTCGCGAGCGCGGCCGAGGAGCTGCTCACGGCGTACGACCGGGTGAGCGAGCTGCTGCGCCGTTACCCGCTGCGCGGCATCAAGGGACCGATGGGCACCGCGCAGGACCAGGTCGATCTGCTGGGCGGTGACCAGGACAAGCTCGCCCGCTTGGAGCAGGCGGTCGCCCGGCATCTGGAGTTCGATCGCGTACTCGACAGCGTCGGCCAGGTCTACCCGCGCTCGCTCGACTTCGAGGTGGTCTCCGCGCTCGTCCAGGCCGCGGCTGCGCCGGCGAGCCTCGCGACCACGATCCGGCTCATGGCCGGGCAGGATCTGGCGACCGAGGGCTTCAGCGCCGGCCAGGTCGGCTCGTCGGCCATGCCGCACAAGATGAACGCCAGGTCGTGCGAACGTGTCTGCGGTCTCGCGGTCGTGCTTCGCGGCTACGCCCAGATGACCGGCGAGCTCGCTGGCACGCAGTGGAACGAGGGCGATGTGTCCTGCTCGGTGGTGCGGCGGGTGGCGCTGCCCGACGCCTTCTTCGCCGCGGACGGCCTGTTCCAGACCTTCCTGACTGTCCTCGACGGGTTCGGCGCCTACCCGGCGGTCGTGGAGCGGGAGCTGCGCCGCTACCTGCCGTTCCTCGCCACGACCAAGGTGCTGACGGCGGCCGTACGCAAGGGTGCCGGCCGGGAGCGCGCGTACGCCGCGGTCAAGGAGCATGCGGTCGCGGCGGCGCTGGCGATGCGCGAGAACGGCCAGGACGCGAACGATCTGCTCGACCGGCTCGCCGCCGACGAACGCCTCGACCTGGACCGTGTGCAGATCGACGCCCTCGTCGCCGACCCGCTCGCTTTCACCGGCGCCGCGTCAGCGCAGGTCGCCGCCGTGGTCGGTCGCGTGAACGAGGTCGTCGCGGCGCACCCCGAGGCGGCCGCGTACGAGCCGGGGCCGATCCTGTAGGGTGGCCTACCCGTCGGCGTCGGTGGTCTTGCCCCGCTCGAGCGGCTTGCGGTGCACGGTTACGGTGCCGAACAGCGCGACCGCCCGGATGGCGACCTTGGGGCCGTCGACGGGTCCCGGCTCGTACGGGTGCTGCAGCGCCCCGAGGATCGGCACACCGGTCATGGTGACCCTGGCGTCGAGCGGCACGTAGATGTCGACCGCGCCGAACACCGCCTGCGCCTGGATCGCGATCCCGTCGCGCATGTCGGCGTACCTGAGGTCCACCCGCGCGTTCCCCAGCAACGCCGTGGCGTGCATCTGCCCCGCGATCCGGCCGGTCGGGTGGGCCGAGGTGGACGAAAGCAGCGCGAGGAGCGGGGACACGCCCGTCCCCTGGGCGACCTCACCCGACGGTGACCGGAGCCCCACCTCGTTCGCCCTGTCCGGCAGGTCGGCGAGGAGCGGTGCGACCTCGCCGTACGTCCTGGCGGCGTACAGGTTCGCGATCCGCTCGTCGTGTTCCTCGGCGGTCAGGCGCCCCTCGGCGAGCGCCTCCCCGAGCAGCCGGGCGACGCGCTCCCGGTCGGCGTCGGACGCGCGCATCGACGACTCGGGAAGGTTGTCCTCGGGCATGGCAACAGGGTAGTAGGCGCGTACTGCGAGGTCCGCGTGTGGCCGGAGCGTTCTACAACCAATGGGTTGAAGAGCACGTGACCGTAACCTACCATCGTCATCAACCGGACGGTTGATAAGGGAGGAGGTGCGCGGTGTCGGACGATCGGCTCTCGAGGGTGTTCGCGGCACTCGCCGACCCGACCCGGCGCGACATCGTGGCCAGGCTCGCGGTCGGCGACGCGACGGTCGGCCAGCTGGCCGAGCCCTACGACGTGTCCGTACAAGCGGTCTCCAAACACGTCAGGGTGCTCGAGGACGCCGGGCTGGTGAGTCACGACCCGGAGGCGCTGCGGTCACCCCGCCACCTCGAAGCCGAGGTGTTCGACCTGATGACCAAGTGGATCGAGCGCTACCGCCGGCAGGCCGAGGTACGGTTCCGCCGCCTCGACGCCGTGTTGGCAGCAATGGACGACGAGCAAGGCACGAACGGCAACCGGCGAGGAGCAGCATCATGACCACCAGCACGACGAACCAGACCCGGATCGAAGTCGACCCGAACCTGCCCACCATCCGCATCGTGCGTGACTTCACCGCTTCTCCCGAGCGGGTGTATCGGGCGTGGACCGACCCGGAGCTGCTAGCCAAATGGCTGGGCAGGCACGAGCACAGCATCCGGATCGACAGGTGGGACGCGCGCACCGGAGGCAACTACCGCTACTCGGTCATGACCGACGGCGTGGCGACGGCGTCCTTCTTCGGCTCCTTCCACGAGCTCCGGCCCGATGAGCGGATCGTGCGAACGGAGACCTTCGAAATGTTCCCTGACGGCGTCTGCCTCGAGACCGTGGCGTTCGAGGACCTCGGTTCCACGCATACCCGCGTCACCAGCCTCATCCTCATCGACACGCTGGAGAGCCGCGACGCGATGATCGCCAGCGGGATGGAGCACGGCGTGGTCGAGGGCTACGAGCAGCTCGACGCGCTACTCGCCGCCACTCCCCGTGATCATGAAAGTTCATCGTAGCCACAGCTACGAACATGCTTCATGATCACCGGGGAGTCGGACCTACGGGTGCGACGCAATCGACGGCGGCGATGTCCGAGCGGTGGTGCGCGCCGGGGATGTGGATGCGCTCGACCGCCCCGTACGCGGCGGCACGCGCCTGCAGGACCCCCGGTCCGCGCCCCACGACGCTGAGCACGCGACCGCCCGCCGTCACGAGACCGCCGCCGTCGCGGCGGGTGCCCGCCTGCAGGACGTACGCATCCGGCCCGGCGGCCGCGTCGGCGACGCCGTCGATGGGATCGCCGGTCTCGGGCTTCTCCGGGTAGTTCGCCGCTGCCATGACCACCGCGACCGCCGCGTCGGGAGCCGACCTGGGCGCCTCGGCTCCGGCCAGGTCACCCCTGGCAGCCGCGGCCAGCAACTCGCCGAGCGGCGACCGCAGCCTGGCCAGGACGACCTGCGCCTCCGGGTCGCCGAACCGGCAGTTGAACTCCACGACCCGCGGGCCGCGTGCGGTGAGCGCGAGGCCCGCGTACAGCACGCCGACGAACGGCGCGTCGCGATGAGCCATCTCGGCGACGGTCGGTCGTACGATCCGCGCGACGACGTCCTCGGCGAGGTCGCACGGTGCCCAAGGCAGCGGCGAGTACGCACCCATGCCGCCGGTGTTGGGGCCCTCGTCGCCGTCGTACGCGCGCTTGAAGTCCTGTGCGGGCTCGAACGCCACGACCCGCGTGCCGTCGCAGACGGCGAACACCGACACCTCCGGCCCGTCGAGGTACTCCTCGACCACGACCTCCCCGCAGCTGCTCGCGTGCGCGAGCGCGGCGGCACGGTCCCGCGTCACCACGACGCCCTTGCCCGCCGCGAGGCCATCCTGCTTCACGACGTACGGCGGGCCGAACGCGTCGAGCGCGGAGTCGACCTCCGCGGGCGTCGTGCAGGCGTACGCCCGCGCCGTCGGCACGCCCGCCGCCGCCGCCATCACGTCCTTGGCGAACGCCTTGGACCCCTCGAGCCGCGCCGCCGCCGCACTCGGGCCGAAGCAGGCAATACCTCGCTCGGCGAGCGCGTCGGCGAGGCCCGCGACCAGCGGTGCCTCGGGCCCGACGACGACGAGGTCGGCGGCGAGCCGGCGGGCCAGCTCGGTGAGCCCGGCGATGTCATCGGCACGGACATCGTGGACCTCGGCCAGCTCCGCGATGCCCGGGTTGCCCGGTGCGGCGTGCAGCTCGCGGACGGCCGGGTCGGCGTCGAGCGACCGCGCGAGCGCGTGCTCCCGGCCGCCGCTGCCGACCAGCAGGACCCTCATGCGCCACCACTCCCCGTACTTGTCAGTGCCTCATAGAGCTAAAGGTCGACGAGGCACTGACAACGTCCGGAAACCAGCCATCAGACCAGGTCGCGGCGCTGGACGACGTCGGTGCGGGCCGGGCCCACGCCGATGCCGGAGACGGGCACGCCGGCGAGGTCCTCCAGCGCCCGCACGTACGCCTGTGCCTGCGTGGGCAGGTCGCCGAACGACCGCGCTCCGGAGATGTCGTCCGACCAGCCCTCCAGGTATTCGTAGACCGGCACCGCGTGGTGGAACCCGGTCTGCGTGAGCGGCATGTCGTTCAGGCGCTCGCCGTCGATCTCGTACCCCACGCAGACGGGCAGCGGGTCGAACCCGCCGAGCACGTCGAGCTTGGTGAGGAAGATGTCGGTGAGGCCGTTGACCCGCGCGGCGTACCTCAGCACGACTGCGTCGAGCCAGCCGCAGCGCCGCGGCCTGCCGGTGGTGGTGCCGTACTCCGCGCCCGCTTCGCGCAGCCGGACGCCGACGTCTTCGGTCAGCTCGGTCGGGAACGGCCCCTCACCGACCCGGCTGGTGTACGCCTTGGCCACGCCGATGACACGGTCGATGCGGGTCGGCCCGATCCCGGAGCCCGTGCACGCGCCGCCCGCCGTGGCGTTGGACGAGGTGACGAACGGGTATGTGCCGTGGTCGACGTCGAGCATCGTCGCCTGCCCGGCCTCGAGCAACACCGTGCGCCCCTCGTCGAGGGCCCGCCCCACGAGCAGACCGGTGTCCGCGACGAGTGGGCGCAGCCGGTCGGCGTACGAGAGCAGCTCGTCGGATACCTCGTCGACGTCGGCCGCGCGCCGGTTGTACACCTTGACCAGTAGCTGGTTCTTCTGGTCGAGCGCGCCCTCGACCTTCTGCCGCAGGATCTTCTCGTCGAACAGGTCCTGCACGCGGATGCCGATCCTGCTCATCTTGTCCGCGTAGGTGGGACCGATGCCGCGTCCGGTCGTGCCGATCCTGCGCTTGCCCAGGAACCGTTCGGCGACCTTGTCCAGGCTGCGGTTGTACGGCGGGATGACGTGCGCGTTGGCGCTCACGACGAGGGCCGACGTGTCGACCCCGCGGGCGGCCAGGGTGTCGAGCTCCTCGAACAGCACGGCCAGGTCGACAACCACGCCGTTGCCGATGACGGGCACGACACCGGGCGTCAGGATGCCGGACGGGAGCAGGTGCAGGGCGTACCGCTCGTCTCCGATGACGACGGTGTGCCCGGCGTTGTTGCCGCCGTTGAACTTCACGACGTACTCGACGGTCTCGCCGAGCACGTCGGTAACCTTGCCCTTGCCCTCGTCGCCCCACTGGGCGCCGAGGACCGCGATCGCCGGCACGTCAGCTCCCGAGCGCGTCAGCGGCAGCGGGGCTGCTGGCCCGCAGGAAGTCCGAGCACCGCGTCGCCTCGTCGTCTTCGCCGATCGCGGCGGCCGCGCGACCGAGTAGGGACACCGAGCGCAAGAAGCCCCGGTTCGGCTCGTGCTCCCAGGGCACGGGCCCGTTGCCGCCCCAGCCGGCCCTGCGCAGCTGGTCAAGCCCGCGGTGGTACCCGGTGCGCGCGTAGGCGTACGCCGCTACGGTCTCGCCGCGCTCGTACGCGCGCTCCGCCAGCGCGGCCCAGGCGGCCGAGTACGTGGGGAACCGTGCGGCGGCGTCGGCGGGGTCGTCCGCGCCGTCGAGCGCGGCGCGCGCCTCCGGCTCCTCCGGCAGGTGCACCGGCTGCGGCGTGGCGAGCAGGTCGCCGTGCAGCCCACTCATGCGCTGGCCAGCGAAGTGCCGGCGGACCGGAGGTTCTCGCACGCCTGCACGACGCGCTTCGCCATCGACTCCTCGCCCGCCTTGCCCCAGGCGCGCGGGTCGTACGCCTTCTTGTTGCCGACCTCGCCGTCGACCTTCAACACGCCCTCGTAGTTCTCGAACATGTGCGCGGCGACCGCGCGGGTGAACGCGTACTGGGTGTCGGTGTCGACGTTCATCTTGACCACGCCGTAGTCCAATGCCTGGTGGATCTCCTCGAGCAGCGAGCCCGACCCGCCGTGGAAGACGAGGTCGAACGGCTTCTCACCACCGTGCTCGGCGGCCACGGCGTCCTGGATCGACTTCAGCACATCCGGCCGCAGCTTGACGTTGCCGGGCTTGTAGACGCCGTGCACGTTGCCGAACGTGGCGGCCAGCAGGTAGCGGCCGCGGTCGCCGAGGCCCAGCTTCTGCGCGGTCGCGACCGCGTCGCCCGGCGTCGAGTACAGCTTCTCGTTCATCTCGCCGACGACGCCGTCCTCCTCGCCGCCGACCACGCCGATCTCCATCTCCATGATCACGTGGGCGGCCGCGCACTTGTCGAGCAGCTCGGCGGCGATGTCGAGGTTCTCGTCGAGCGGCACCGCGGAGCCGTCCCACATGTGCGACTGGAAATACGGCTCGTTACCCGCGGCGACGCGCTCCGCGGACAGCTCCACCAGCGGGCGCATGTACCCGTCCAGCTTGTCCTTCGGGCAGTGGTCGGTGTGCAGTGCGATGTTCACCGGGTACTTCGTCGCCACGACCCGCGCGTACTCGGCAAACGCGACAGCGCCGGTCACCATGTCCTTGACGGTCGGCCCGGACGCGTACTCCGCACCGCCGGTCGACAGCTGCACGATGCCGTCGCTGCCCGCTTCGGCGAAGCCGCGCAGCGCCGCGTTCAGGGTCTGGCTCGAGCTGACGTTGATCGCGGGGTACGCGAACCGCTCCGCCTTGGCGTTGTCGAGCATCGAGGCGTACACATCGGGTGACGCGATGGGCATAGCGAACCCCTCCTAGCAATCGAGCAGAGCACATACTCGCAGCACGTTGTCCGGGTTCCCAAGGTACCCTCGGCAGGGATGGCCACCTTCGTGGCCGCGCTCGCGGCCAATAGTCAGCAAGCCGCGGGCATACTCCCGGGCTGGCTCGACCCGCAGGTGATCATCCCGGCGGTGGGATTCGCCGGCATCCTCGCCATCCTCTTCGCCGAGACCGGCCTGCTCGTCGGGTTCTTCCTGCCGGGAGACTCGCTGCTGTTCACCGCGGGGCTGTTCGCCACCGAGGTCGGCTACCGCCTGCACGCGCACCTCGAGCTCCCGCTGCTGCTGGCGTGCTGCCCGGTCGCCGCGGTCGCCGGCGCGCAGCTCGGCCACTTCATCGGCCAGCGCGGCGGGCGGCGCCTGTTCGACCGCAAGGAGTCACGGCTCTTCAAACAGGAGTACGTGCAGCGCGCCGAGCACTACTTCCAGCGCTTCGGGCCCGCGCGGGCAGTCGTGCTGGCCCGGTTCATCCCCATCGTCCGCACGTTCCTCAACCCGGTCGCCGGTATCCTGGGGATGCGTGCCCGCCGCTTCCTGGTCTGGAACGCCGTCGGCGGGATCCTGTGGACCGAGGCGGTCCTCCTCCTCGGCTACTTCCTGGGCAAGACCATCCCCGGCGTCGACCGTTACCTGCTGCCGGCGATCGTGCTGATCATCGTCGTCTCGCTGATCCCGGTGGCCACCGAGGTGATGCGGGCCCGCCACGTCGCCAAGCGCGAGCGCGCGGTCGGCAGCCACCGGAAGGACTCGGCAGCCCGCGCCGAGTGAGCGGCGCGGAACTCCTACGTCCGGTGATCACGAAAGATCGTTGTAGCTATAGCTACTAACATGTTTCATGATCACGGGAACAGGGCGCGCACCCCGTCGAGCAGGCGGTCGATATCGGACTCGTCGGTGTACGGCGCGAGGCCCGCCCGTACCGCGCCGTCCGGCATGAGCCCCAGCCGACGCGCGCCCTCGACCGCGTAGAACGTGCCGGCAGGAGCGTTCACTCCGCGCTCGGCCAGCCGGGCGGCCACGGTCGCGGCGGGCACGCCGTGCACGGAGAACAGCGCCGTCGGCGTGCGCCGCCGAGCGTGCCCGTAGAGCAGTACGCCGGGGATCCGCGCCAGCTCGTCGCGCAGCCGCTCGAACATCCCCCACTCGTACGCCTCCAAGACGTTCATCGAGCGGAGCAGGCGGTCACGGCGAGCTCCGTCTCCCGGCACCAGGCCCGCCAGGAAGTCCACGGCGGCGGTCGTGCCGGCCAGCAGTTCGTACGGCAGCGTGCCGAACTCGAACCGCTCGGGGCCGGCGTCGGGCATCGGCAACAGCCTGTCCGGCGAGAGCCGGTCGAGCGTCGCCGGTGCGGCGACGACCACACCGAGGTGGGGGCCGAGGAACTTGTACGTCGAGCATGCGTAGAAGTCCGCGCCGAGGGTGGACACGTCGACGGGTGTGTGCGGGGTCGCGTGCACGCCGTCGACGTAGATCATCGCCCCGGCCCGATGCGCCAGGTCGGCGATCACCGCGACATCGGGGCGCGTGCCGATCAGGTTGGACGCCGCGGTCACCGCGACAAGCTTCGTCCGCTCGGTGAGCACCTCGCCGACCGCCTCGGGCGCCAGTTCCCCGGTCTCCGGGTCGAACTCCGCCCACCGGACGGTCGCGCCGCTGGCTTCCGCCGCCTGCACCCAGGGGCGCACGTTGCCGTCGTGGTCCAGGGCCGACACGACGACCTCGTCCCCCGGGCCCCAGCCCTTCGCCAGCGTCCGGGCCACGTCGTAGGTGAGCTGGGTCATGCTGCGCCCGAACACCACGCCGTCGGGCTCGACGCCGAGCAGGTCGGCGATCGCGTCCCGCGCGGCCACGACGATCCCGTCGGCCCGCCGGGCGGCCGCGGTCTCCGTGCCCCGGTTGGCGACCGCGGCGCGCAGCGTGGCGCCCACTGCGTCGGCGACCGCGCTCGGCACCTGCGAGCCACCCGGCCCGTCGAAGTGCGCCGCGCCCTCGGCCAGCGCGGGAAACTCGGCGCGCACCGCACGCACGTCGTACGCGGGCGCGGCTTGCACGGCCTGCACCGGTTCGTCTGCCATGGCGTGTCCCTCCAGCTAGCTGATGCCGAGGTCGGCGAGCGTGTACGCGGCGCGGTACGGCAGCCCGCGCTCCTCGATCGCGTCCCGGGCGCCTCGCTCGACGATGACGGCGACGCCGACCACGTCGGCGCCGTGCTCGCGCAGCGCGTCGGCGGCGGTGAGAACCGACCCGCCGGTGGTCGAGGTGTCCTCGACGGCAAGTACCCGCCGCCCGGCGACCTCGGGGCCCTCGATGCGGCGCTGCAGGCCGTGCGCCTTGCCCTCCTTGCGGACGACGAACGCGTCCAGCGCGTCACCCGCGGCCGCCGCGGCGTGCAGCATCGCCGTACCGACCGGGTCGGCGCCGATGGTGAGCCCGCCCGCCGCCTCGTAGCTCCAGTCCGCGGTGAGCTCTCGCATCACCCGGCCCACCAACGGTGCGGCATGCGCATCCAGCGTCACCCGGCGCAGGTCGACGTAGTGGTCGGCCTGGCCACCGGAGGAAAGCGTCACCGGGCCGGGTATCACCGCCCGGGCCTTGATCAGCGCGAGCAGCTCAGCACGGTCGGACATCACCGGTGAGGCTACCGGCCCAGCCGACCGGACACCGCGGACACCCACGAGCGAGGTGCGTACCTGGCCGCGGCCACGATGCGCTTGTACCGGCGGCTCGGCACGCTGACCGTTGCGCCGCGGCGCAGGTCGTCGAGGGCCTCGTCCACGACCCGGTCGACGTCGAGCCACAGCGGGCCGGGGATGGAGGTCTTGTCGAACTGCGCACGCTGGTGGAAGTCGGTGTGCGTGTAGCCGGGGCACACCGCGAGCACGCGTACGCCCGTGCCGCGCAGCTCGGTGGCGACGCTCTCGGTGAGCGCGGTGACGTACGCCTTTGCCGCGTTGTACGTGCTCTGCGGCACGAACCCGGCGACGCTCGACACGTTGATGACCACGCCGCGTCGCCGCGCGGCCATGGCACGTACGGCGACGTGGGTCAGCCGCAGCACCGCGCGCACCAGCACCCGCAGCTGCAGCTCCTCCTCGACCAGGCTGGACCGCAGGAAGCTCCGGTTCACCGCGAAACCCGCGTTGTTGACCAGCATGTCGACCGGAGCCACCTCGTCACCCAGCCGCCGCTCCACCGCGGCGAGGTCGGGGTCGTCGTTCAGGTCGGCGACCAGCGTCTCCACGTCGACGGCGTACCGGCGCAAGCGTGTGGCGGTCTCCTCGAGCCGGTCGGCCGTCCGGGCGACGAGGACCAGGTGCCACCCCGCCTCGGCCAACCGCTGCGCGAACGTACGCCCGATTCCCGAGGTCGCACCCGTGACCAGTGCCCGTGCCATGGCCTCAGTCTCGCACCTGTTGAAACGGGGCTGGAGGCGATGTCGGCTCCAGCCCCGATGCGTGAGACGAGCGGCCACGCCATCCGGTTTCGCACTGGCTAGCCTGGTTGCTGCCGGAAGGGGGGACCGTGCCGAACGTCGACTCGCGAAACCGCCTGCTCGTGGCGCTGTACGGACCCACATCGTCGGGCAAGACGGCGCTGTCGCTGGATCTCGGCGAGCGGCTCCGCGACGAACACGGTAGGGCACCCGTGGTCATCTCCGCCGACTCCCGACAGGTCTACGAGCACATGGACGTCGGTACCAGCAAGATCCGGCGTGCCGACATGCGTGGCATCAGGCACGAGATGATCGATGTCACCGAGCCGGTGCGCAAGCTGGAGCTGGAGACGTACGTGTCGCAGGCCCGCGGCCACATCGAGGCCTGCTTCGCGGCGGGCGAGCTGCCCATGATCGTCGGCGGCACGGCGGTGTACCTCAAGTCACTGCTGGAGGGTTGGGAGGTCGACCGGACCGGCGCCGCGCGACGGTCGCTGCGCAGGGACTTTCCGCCGAGCATGGCCGCCGACGCGTACGCGACCCTGCGGCGGCTGGACCGCGCGGCGGCCAAGCGGGTCCATCCCAACAACTACGAGGGCGTGATCAACGCGCTGGCCCAGGCGATGGGCGGCCGGGAGGTGGAAGCCGGCGCGCCCGGCGCGCCCGGCGTGACCCAGGTCGTGCTCGGCCTCGACCGGCCCGCGCGCGACCTGGACGCGCGCGTCGCGCAGACGTTCGGCGAGCAGCTGGAAGGGGGGCTGCTCGACGAGGTGGTCGGCCTCGCCGAGCGCTACGACCTCGACGCCCGGATGCGGCGACAGGGTAGGAAGAGCAGCAACCAGGTGCTGCACACCCACGGCTATCGGGAGTTCTTCGAGGTCGCCAGCGAACGGGGCAAGGACGTCGCGGCACTGACCGGTGCCGAGGTCGGCGAGATCCGGGAGCGCGTCGTCAACACCATCCAGGCCCATACCCGCCGGCAGCGGGGTGCGTTCCGCAAGATGCCCGGGCTCGCCTTCGTCCGTACGGTCGATGACGCCGTACGCAGGTGTGTCAGTACCTCAGCCCGCTATGGCGGGCTGAGGTACTGACACATTCCGTCAGCGACCGCGTCCCCGGCATTCCTGACGGGGCGGCATCCGTACCGGTTCCTTGGGCGAGACGGCCGTACGCTCGGGGCATGCGCGCGTTCGCCCTGACGGTCCCCGGGATGCGTCCGCTGCTGACCGAGGAGGCCGCCGAGCGTGCCGCCCTGTCGGTGACCGACGGCGGCAACGACGGGCGGGCCGACGTGGCGCTGCTCGAGACCGAGGCGGCCGACGCGCCGCTTGCCTTGCGCACGGCCGAGGACGTGTTCGTCGAGGTCGGCCGGACGAAGCGGTCGAGCGGTGACGACCCGCGCTGGATCGCCCGGCGTATCTGGCGTCCGGAACGAGTACAGCGCGCCTTGGCTGCGGTGGCCGGCCTGCGCCGGCCGCCCCCGCCTGCCGCGTCCTTCCGCGTGGTCACGCGACTCCTGCAGGAGCGAGCCTTCCTGCGCACCGAGCTACGCCGGCAACTCGTGACGACGATCCGGCGCGCGCATCCCGACTGGCGCGTCGAGGACCCAGCGGGCATGGAGGTGTGGGTCCTGGAGTACCGGCCCGGCCGCATCATCGCCGGCCTGCGGGTGTCGGGTGCCGCCATGCGCCAGCACGGGGGCCGCGCGGTGCAGCGCGCCGGTGCGTTACGGCCGGCCGTGGCCGCCGGCATGGTGCGGTTGGCGCGGCGGACAGACCATGCCGAGACGCTGCTCGACCCGTGCTGCGGTTCCGGCACCGTTCTCAGCGAGGCGCTGCACGGTTGCTGGTCCACGGTCTACGGGACCGACATCAGCGGCAGCGCCGTACGAACCGCGAAACGCAACGCTGCCCGCGCCCAGGTCAGGCAGGGCGACGCGCGTCAGCTCGACCTGCCGGACGGCGCCGTGGCCGCCGTGGTGTCCAACCTGCCGTTCGGCAAGCAGTACAAGGTACGCGACAGCGAGCGCTGGATCGCCGACGTACTCGCCGAGGCTGACCGCGTGACCGCGCCGGGCGGCGCCGTCGTCGTGCTCGTACCGGCCATCCCCAAGCAGGCGATCCCCCGCTCCCTCGCCCTCAGACGGCGCGTACCGCTGCGGCTGCTCGGCACCAAAACCACGGTGTGGTGCTTCGACCGTACGGGCTGAGGAGTCAGCCCGCGGCAGCCTCGGTGGCTGTGGCTGGCGTGGGCGCGGCGGACCCGACGACGAGACCGGCGCCCTCGGGTGCGGTGTCGACGCGGACGGTGTCGCCGTCCGCGATGTCGCCGGCCAGCAGCGCGCGAGCGAGCTGGTCACCGATCGCCGACTGCACTATCCGCCGCAGCGGTCGCGCACCGAACATCGGGTCGAAGCCCTCCTCGGCGAGCCACGTACGCGCCGCCGGCGTGACGTCGAGGTTGAGCCGCCGCTCACCGAGACGCCGGGCGAGCCGGGCGATCTGGATGTCGACGATGCCGGTCAGCTCCTGCGTGCCGAGGGCGTGGAAGACGATCGAGGCGTCCAGCCGGTTGATGAACTCCGGCTTGAACGACGAGCGCACCACGCCGAGCACCTGCTCGCGCTTGGTCTCCTCGTCCACGCCCGGCTCGATGAGGTACTGCGAGCCGAGGTTCGACGTCAGGATCAGCACGGTGTTGCGGAAGTCGACCGTGCGCCCGTGCCCGTCGGTAAGCCGGCCGTCATCGAGCACCTGCAGCAGGATGTCGAAGACCTCCGCGTGGGCCTTCTCGATCTCGTCGAGCAGCACCACGCAGTACGGCCTGCGCCGCACGCTCTCGGTGAGCTGGCCGCCCTCCTCGTACCCGACGTAGCCGGGCGGCGCACCCACGAGCCTGGCGACCGAGTGCTTCTCGGAGTACTCGCTCATGTCCAGGCGCACCATCGCTCGCTCGTCGTCGAACAGGAAGTCCGCGAGCGCCTTGGCCAGCTCGGTTTTGCCGACGCCGGTCGGGCCGAGGAACAGGAACGAGCCGATCGGCCGGTCCGGGTCGGCGACACCGGCGCGTGCCCGGCGTACCGCGTCAGACACCGCGCGTACCGCGTCGGCCTGGCCGATGACCCGCTTGCCCAGATCCTCTTCCATCCGCAGCAGCTTGGCCATCTCGCCCTCGAGCAGGCGCCCCGCCGGGATACCCGTCCAGCTGGAGACGACCTCCGCGACGTCGTCGGGACCGACCTGCTCCTTGACCATCAACGGCTCCGCGAGCTGCGGGCCCGACTCGGTCTCCTCGGCGAGCTCCTTCTCCAGCTCGGCGACCCGCCCGTACAACAGCTCCGAGGCGCCGGCGAGGTCGCCGTCGTTCTGCCGCCTGCTGGCCTCGACCTTGAGGTCGTCGATCTGCTTCTTCAGGTCACCGACCCGGTTGAGCTCGGACTTCTCCTTCTCCCACCGGGCGTTGAGCGCCGCGAGCTGCTCGCGCCTGTCGGCGAGGTCGGCCCGCAGCCGCTGCAGGCGTTCCCTGCTGGCGGAGTCCTCCTGGTTCTCCAGGGCGAACTCCTCCATCTTGAGCCGGTCGACCGAGCGCTGCAGCTCGTCCAGCTCGACCGGGCGGGAGTCGATCTCCATCCGCAGCCGGGACGCCGCCTCGTCGACCAGGTCGATCGCCTTGTCCGGCAGGAACCGGTCGGTGAGGTACCGGTCGGAGAGCGTCGCGGCGGCGACGAGTGCGGCATCGGTGATCCGTACCTGGTGGTGCGCCTCGTAGCGCTCCTTCAGGCCGCGCAGGATCGCGACCGTGTCCTCCTCGGTCGGCTCGCCGATGAACACCGGCTGGAACCTGCGCTCCAGAGCGGGATCCTTCTCGATGTGCTCGCGGTACTCGTCGAGCGTCGTCGCGCCGATCATCCGCAGCTCACCGCGCGCGAGCAACGGCTTGAGCATGTTGCTGGCGTCCATCGCACCCTCGGCCGCGCCCGCGCCAACCACCGTGTGCAGCTCGTCGATGAACGTGACGACCGCGCCGGCGCTGTCGGTGATCTCCTTGAGTACGGACTTCAGCCGCTCCTCGAACTGCCCGCGGTACTGCGCGCCCGCGACCATCGAGGACAGGTCGAGCGCCATCAACCGCTTGCCCCGCAACGACTCCGGGACGTCGCCGGTAACTATCCGCTGGGCGAGTCCCTCGGCGATGGCCGTCTTGCCGACGCCGGGCTCGCCGATGAGGACCGGGTTGTTCTTGGTACGCCGTGCCAGCACCTGTACCACGCGCCGGATCTCGGCGTCGCGACCGACGACGGGGTCGACCTTGCCCGCGCGGGCGCGCTTGGTGAGGTCGACCGCGTACTTCTCCAGGGCCTTGTACGTGCCTTCGGGCTCCTCGCTGGTGACGCGCGCGCTGCCGCGGATCTTCGGGAACGCCGCGAGCAGCGCCTCGGGGGTGGCGCCGAGCTCGCGCAGCATGGCGGCGACCTGGCCGCCCTCGGTGGCGAGGCCGACGACCAGGTGCTCGGTGGACACGTACTCGTCCTCGAAGTCCCGTGCACGGTCCTGTGCACCGGTGAGAACCCGCGTCGCCTCCCGCGACAGGCTCGGTGCCGCCACCGTCGACCCGTACGCCTTCGGCATCTGCTCGAGCAGTTCCTCGCCGCGCTTGCGCACGCCCTGCCACTCGGCACCGACGGCGTCGAGCAACGGCGCGGCCGTGCCCTCGGACTGGTTCAGCAACGCGAGCAGCAGGTGTACCGGCTCGACGTGCGGATGACCCTCCGCCGTGGCACGGCGCACCGCGTCGTTGACCGCGGCCTGGCTGTTCTTGGTCAGCTTGAAATCCATCGTCTCCCCCAATTACCAATGCGGCCGAAAGTAGCTGAGCAAAGACCCTTTAAGACCTTCGAATGCAGCTACTTTCGGGTGCACCTTGGTATCGACCAGCACTACATCCCCCGCGGCCGCTGCCACGGCCGGGTACCACCGTCGCGCAGCCGTACGATGTCGTAGCGCTCACCGCCTGATGGCTGGCCGGACCCGGCGGCGCGCAGCGCGTCGTGTGCGGCGGACAGCTCCTGTTCCAGGCGTGCGAGACGGTTGGCGAGCCGCGCGACCTGCTGCTGCATGGCGAGCAGCCGCTTGATGCCCGCGAGGTTGACGCCCTCCTGGGAGAGCCGCTGCACCTCCCGGAGCAGCTCGACATCGCGCAGCGAGTAGCGGCGACCCCGGCCCGCCGTACGGTCCGGCGACACCAGGCCCAGCCGGTCGTACTGCCGCAGCGTCTGCGGGTGCATGCCCGCCAGCTGTGCAGCGACCGAGATCACGTAGACCGGGCTCTCGTCGGTCAGCTCGAACCGGTCACTCATGTGCTCACCTCGCGACCGCATCGCGCGACCTCACCGATCCGGCGAGTGCATCGGCGTATCGCGCGATCAGCTCCTTCGTTCATACTTCCTCCTCGCGACCCGCACTCAAGACGCCTCGCCGCCTATGGCCGAGCGGTACTTCTCCAGCAACGCGCGCGCCTCGTCGTCCAGCTGCTCGGGCACGGTCACCTGCACGGTGACGAGCAGGTCGCCCCTGGTGCCGTCCTTGCGGCGTACGCCTCTGCCGCGGACGCGCAGCACGCGGCCGTTCGGTGTGCCGGGCGTGACGCGCAGGGTCACCTTCTTGCCCTCGAGGGTGGGCACCTGCATCTCGCCGCCCAGAGCCGCGTCCGGGAACGACACCGGCACCGTCACCGTGAGGTTGTCGCCGCTGCGGCCGAACGTCTCGTGCACCTGTACGTGTACGCGCACGTACAGGTCGCCGGGGTTACCGCCGTTCTCGCCCGGCGCGCCCTTGCCACGCAGCCGGATCCGCTGGCCGTCGCCCACGCCCGCGGGGATGCGCGCCCGCATCGTGTGCTGGCTCACCGCGCGACCGCTGCCGCCGCACACAGGGCAGGGGTCGTCGACGATCAGTCCGCGGCCGCGACAGTCGCGGCACGGCTCGGACAGGCCGAAGCCCCCCTGGCCGCGGATCGTCATACCGCTGCCCTCACATGTGGGGCAGACGCGCGGCAGCGTGCCGGCCTTCGCCCCGGTGCCCGAGCACTGCGAGCACGGCTTCGAGCTACTCATCGGTATCGACACCGTGGTGCCGTTGATGGCCTCGTCGAAGCTGAGCGTCGCCTCCTTGTCGATGTCGGCGCCCCGCCGGCTGCGCTTCGCCGACGTGGTGCCGGTCGTACGCCGCTGGCCGAAGAGCCCGCCGAGGATGTCGCCGAGCCCGCCGGCCTGCTGGCCCGTGCGCTGGCCGCCGAACAGGTCCCCGATGTCGCCGAGGTCGAAGTTGTAGCCGCCACCGCCACCGCTGCCGCTGGTACCGCCGGGGAACCGGAAGCCACCCCCGCCGAAGAGGGTGCGCGCCTCGTCGTACTCCTTGCGGCTTTTGGGGTCGGCCAGCACGTCGTAGGCCTCGGAGATCTCCTTGAACCGCTCCTCCGCGTCCGGATCGCCCCGGTTGGAGTCCGGGTGCCAGTGGCGGGCGAGCTTGCGGTATGCCTTCTTGATCTCCGCGGAGTCGGCGTCCTTGGAGACACCGAGCGCCTTGTAGTAGTCCTTCTCTACGTAGTCCTTGGTACTCACCGACCGTCCTTTCCTAGCCGCGGTCGGCCTCGGGCTCCGCGGTGGCGCCGGCCTCCTGGGCCTCTTCCTCATCCAGCTTCAACGCGCCCTCGACGGACGCGGGCGTGGCGCCGCCCTCCGCCTCGGTCACGGCGACTCGCGCCGCACGCAACACCCGCGTGCCGACCCGGTAGCCCGGCTGGTAGATGCGGCTGCACACGATGCCATCGACGTCCGCGGAGTACTCGTGCGTCATCGCCTCGTGGACGGTCGGGTTGAACGGGTCGCCTTCCTCGCCGTAGCGCTCCAGGCCGAACTCCGCGGCGGCCTTCTCGAGGGCCTCCGCGACCGCCTTGAAGCCACCCTCCAGCTCCCCGTGGGTGCGTGCCCGGTCGATGTCGTCGAGGACCGGAAGCAGCTGGGTGAGGACCTTGCCGATCGTCAGCTGCCGCAGCGTCTCCCTGTCACGGTCGACGCGGCGGCGGTAGTTGACGTACTCGGCCTGCACCCGCTGCAGGTCCGCCGTACGCTCGGCCAGCTCGGTGCGTAGCTTCTCGGTCTCGTCGTCCGCGAACGCGGCCTCGGCAGCGGCAGCGGCACCGGGGTCTCCCGCCGGCACGCCTGCGCCGGCAGAGGGGCCCGTCGCGTCGGCCGGTTCCTGGGCGGCACCGGCCGCCCCCGGCGTGTCCGCCGGGGGCGGCGTGCGTACCTCACCCGTCTCGGGATCGACGCGGCGCCTGTCGCGGAACACGAAACCCTGCTCGGGCTCCTGTGTCACGCGGCACCACCCTCACGCTTGTCCTCGTCGACGATCTCGGCATCCACGACGTCCTCCTGGGTGTCCTGGCTGTCGCTCGAGGAGCTGCTACCGGTGTCGCCGGCCTGCGCACCGCTCTCGGCGCTGCCCTGCTGGGCCTGCTGCTCCTGCTGGGCCTGGGCGTACATCGCGGTGCCCATCTGCTGGCTGACCGTGGCGAGCTTCTCGACGCTGGTCTTGATCGTCTCGGTGTCGGAGCCCTCGAGCGCCTTCTTGGTGTCGGCGAGCGCCGACTCGACCTCGGACTTCTGCTCGGCCGGCACCTTGTCGCCGTTCTCCTTGAGCAGCTTCTCGGTCGAGTACACGAGGGTGTCGGCCTGGTTGCGGGTCTCGACGTCCTCGCGCCGCTGCGCGTCCTGCTCGGCGTACTCCTCGGCCTCGCGGGTCATCCGGTCGATGTCCTCCTTCGGTAGCGCGGAGCCACCGGAGATGGTCATCGACTGGTTCTTGCCGGTCGCCAGGTCCTTCGCCGAGACGTTGACGATGCCGTTGGAGTCGATGTCGAACGCGACCTCGATCTGCGGCACACCGCGCGGCGCGGGCGGGAGCCCGTCCAGCTCGAACGTACCGAGCTTCTTGTTGTACGCCGCGATGTCACGCTCGCCCTGGTACACCTGGATGCCCACCGTCGGCTGGTTGTCGTCGGCGGTGGTGAATATCTCCGACTTGCGGGTCGGGATCGTGGTGTTGCGCTCGATCAGGCGGGTGAAGATGCCGCCCTTGGTCTCGATCCCCAGCGACAGCGGGGTGACGTCGAGCAGCAGGACGTCCTTCATCTCGCCCTTGAGCACGCCGGACTGGAACGTGGCGCCGACCGCGACGACCTCGTCGGGGTTCACACCCTTGTTCGGCTCCTTGCCGCCGGTCAGCTCACGGATGAGCTCCTGCACGGCCGGCATCCGCGTCGAGCCACCGACGAGCACGACCTGGTCGATGCTCGACAGGTCGACGTTGGCGTCCTTGATCACCTGGTTGAACGGCGCCTTGGTCCGGTCGAGCAGGTCCGAGGTCATCTGCTGGAACTGCGCCCTGGTCAGCGACTCGTCGACGAACAGCGGGTTCTTGTCCGCGTCGACGGTGATGTAGGGCAGGTTCAGCGAGGTCTGCTGCGTGCTGGACAGCTCGATCTTCGCCTTCTCCGCGGCCTCGCGGATGCGCTGCATCGCCATCTTGTCCTTGGCCAGGTCGATGCCGTGCGACGCCTTGAACCGGTCGACCAGCCAGTCGACGATGCGCTGGTCCCAGTCGTCACCACCGAGCTTGTTGTCACCGTTGGTGGCCCTCACCTCGATGGTGGAGAACTCGTCCTCGTCCTTGGCCACGTCGAGCAGCGAGACGTCGAAGGTGCCGCCGCCGAGGTCGAATACCAGGATGGTCTGGTCCTTCTGCTTGTCCAGGCCGTACGCGAGCGCCGCGGCGGTCGGCTCGTTGATGATCCGGAGCACGTTCAGCCCCGCGATCTCGCCGGCCTCCTTCGTCGCCTGGCGCTGTGCGTCGTCGAAGTACGCCGGCACGGTAACAACCGCGTCGGTGACGGTCTCACCGAGATACGACTCGGCGTCGCGCTTGAGCTTCTGCAAGATGAACGCCGAGATCTGCTGCGGCTTGTAATCCTTGCCGTCCGCCTCGATCTTCCAGTCGGTGCCCATGTGCCGCTTGACGGATCGGACCGTGCGGTCGGCGTTCGTCACTGCCTGCCGCTTGGCGACCTCACCGACCAGGACCTCGCCGTTCTTGGCGAACGCGACGACGGACGGCGTGATCCGCGCCCCCTCGGCGTTCGTGATGACGGTGGCCTCGCCACCTTCGAGGACGGACACCACCGAGTTGGTCGTCCCCAGGTCGATTCCGACCGCTCGTCCCATCAGGTTCCCTCCGTTAGAGAGTTCGTGCACGAGAAAGTTGCGTGCTATCCAGTCAAAACTAACTCGCTCCTAAAGAAGCGTCAAATTCTATGAGTCGGATATACTCAACCTTGCTCTTGACCCGGGTTCGGGTAGTTACTGGCGAGTAACATCGTTAGCCTTTCCTTCATGTCCTCTGAGATGCTGCTCCGGCTCGTGCTCGGCCTCGCCATGACCGCGGCGGCGTTCGCGGTCGCAGGCCATCGGCTGTTCTGGCTCTTCCGGCTGGCTCGCACCGGGCAGCCCGCACCGGACCGGACGCGGGACGTCGGCCGTCGGGTGCTGACGCAGTTCACCGAGGTGCTCGGCCAGCGCAAGCTGTTGAAGTGGTCGGTGCCAGGGCTGGCCCACGCTTTCACGTTCTGGGCGTTCATCGTGCTCCTGCTCACCATCCTGGAGGCGTACGGCGCGATCTTCGACAAGGAGTTCGCCATCCCGGGCAT
Organism: Streptosporangiales bacterium; assembly: GCA_050698355.1. Classification (GTDB taxonomy): domain Bacteria; phylum Actinomycetota; class Actinomycetes; order Streptosporangiales; family WHST01; genus JBOHBN01. The sequence continues at coordinate 61,780 of JBOHBN010000132.1, forward strand.
CGGGCGATCTCCGGTCCTCGGCTTCATCGAGGACTTCTTCGCCATGGCCGTGCTCGCGGCAATCATCGTGTTCACTGCGATCCGGGTTTGGCAGGCACCGAGACGGCAGGGTCGGTTCTCCCGGTTCTTCCGCTCGCACACCCGCGCCGCGTGGCTCGTCCTGCTGATGATTTTCAACGTTATCTGGACCCTCTACCTGATGCGTGGCGCGCAGGTGAACACCGGCGTCTTCCCCTACGAGCACGGCGCGTTCGCCTCGTACGCCGCGGCCTGGGTGCTGCGTCCACTCGGGCTGGGGGTGAACGAGGCGCTGGAGACCGCGGGGGTCCTGGGCCAGCTCGCTTCGGTGCTGCTGTTCCTCGTCATCGTGGTCTACAGCAAGCACATGCACATCGTGCTGGCCGCGCCGAACGTGCTCACCTCGCGGCGGCCGAACGCGCTCGGCCCGCTTGAGCCGATGATGAGCAACGGCAAGCCGCTCGACTTCGAGGAGGCCGACCCGGACGTCGACGTGTTCGGTCGTGGCAAGATCGAGGACTTCACCTGGAAGGGGATCCTGGACTTCGCCACCTGCACCGAGTGCGGGCGTTGCCAGTCCCAGTGCCCGGCATGGGCGACGGACAAGCCGCTGAACCCGAAGCTGGTGATCACCGACCTGCGCGACCACCTGTTCGCGAAGGCGCCGTACCTGCTCGCCGACGAGTCCAAGCGGGACGCGCTGCCAGACCCGGTGAAGGCCGAGGCGGAGCGCCCGCTGGTCGGCGGCGAGGACGTGAACGGCGTGATCGACCCCGACGTGCTCTGGTCATGCACGAACTGCGGCGCCTGTGTAGAGGAGTGCCCGGTCGACATCGAGCACATCGACCACATCGACGACATGCGGCGCTACCAGGTGCTGGTCGAGTCGGCGTTCCCGACCGAGGCCGGCACGATGCTGAAGAACCTGGACAACAAGGGCAACCCCTGGGGGATGAACGCCTCGTCCCGGCTGGACTGGACCGAGGGGCTGCCCTTCGAGGTGCGCGTGGTGGACGGGACGATCCCCGACGACGTGGAGTACCTGTTCTGGGTGGGGTGTGCGGGCGCACTGGAGGACCGGGCGAAGAAGACCACCCGCGCCGTCGCCGAGCTGCTGCACACCGCCGGGGTGGAATTCGCCGTGCTCGGCCCTGCGGAGTCGTGTACGGGCGACCCGGCGCGGCGGCTTGGCAACGAGTTCACCTACCAGATGCTCGCGCAGAGCAACGTCGAGACGCTGAACGAGGTGGGCGCGAAGAAGATCGTCGCGACCTGCCCGCACTGTTTCAACACGGTCGCGCGGGAGTACCCGCAGCTCGGCGGCGACTACGAGGTGGTCCACCACACCCAGCTGCTCGCCCGCCTGGTGGATGAGGGGCGGCTGAAGCCGACAACGCGGGTAGAGGAGAAGGTCACCTACCACGACCCGTGCTTCCTCGGCCGGCACAACAAGGTCTACACGCCGCCCCGCGAGCTGCTCTCGAACGTGCCCGGGCTGTCGTCTGAGGAGATGCACAGGTGCAAGAGCCGCAGCTTCTGCTGCGGCGCGGGTGGTGCGCGGATGTGGATGGAGGAGCGCATCGGCAAGCGAATCAACAACGAACGGGTGGACGAGGCACTCGCCCTCGACCCGGACACCGTGTCCACCGCCTGCCCGTACTGTCTGGTGATGCTCGGCGACGGCGTCAAGGCCAGGCAGAGCGAGGACGCCGCGCGCGAGGACGTCGAGGTGGTCGACGTCTCCCACCTGCTGCTCCGCTCGATCCAGGGCTCCGACGGCGACTCACCACCACCCCCACCGTCGCCGGGTTGATCACGCCGTCCCTGCGACATACCGCATGAAGGTGCCCTTGCCGCCGCCATCGCCGGGTGCAGGTGCCCTTCATGCGGGTGCGGGTGCCGGAGGTACGCTCGAAGGCGTGCGCATGCTGCTGACTCCCAAGTGGCTGGGCCTGCATGCGCTCACCGTCTTCCTGGTGCTCGCCTTCATCGGGCTCGGCTACTGGCAGGTGCTGCGCGGCGAGGCGGGCAATGCCCGCAGCTGGGGGTACGCGTTCCAGTGGCCGGCGTTCGCGATCTTCGTCATCTTCATGTGGATCCGGATGATGCGTGAAGAGCTGCACCCGAAGAAGGACGAGCGGCCGGTTGCCGCTGCACGCCTCGGTTCCGATCCGTTGCCCGACGCGGTTGCCGCGACGAGCGCACCGGTTGAGGATGAGGACGACGACCCCGAGCTCGTCGCCGAGCTGGAGGAATACAACCGTTACCTCGCCACCTTGAACGCCCACGCCGAGCGAGCGGACCGTAGGCAGCGAGCCGTCACCGTACGGAGGTAGGAACCATCAGCGAAGCCGACCAGGTGGCCGCTGCAGCCGGGGAACCAGCACCCGCCGAACGAACCCGCGCCAAAGGCGCACTCCTCAGGTACCGCACCATGGCGTGGATCACCGGCACCCTTCTGATGACGCTGGTGTTCGCCGCCGTGCCGATCAAGTACTTGGGGCACAACGACACCCCGGTCGCGATCATCGGCCAGATCCACGGCTACCTGTACATCGTCTACCTGGTCGCCGCTGCCGATCTGGCACGCCGGGTCCGCTTCTCGTTCAAGCGGATGGTCGGCATGTTCCTCGCCGGGGTGGTGCCCACACTCGCGTTCTTCTGCGAGCGGCGGGTCACCGGGTGGGTGCACGAGTACGAGCAGACGCACCCGAACGACGTCGACTGACCGGCGTACCCGTTCGATGCCGACTGCCACGGCAGCCACCGAGTTGATCCGTGACCTCACCTGGGACGCGCTCCCGGAACCCATTCGCGAGCAGGTACTGCGTTCGGTGCTCGACCTGCTCGGCTGCGCAGTCGCGGGGACGCGGACGCCCGCGTTCCTCGTGGCGCACGCGTTCAGCGAGGTGACGTTCGGCACCGGCACCGCGACCGTCATCGACTCGACGGCAAGGGGTGCGCCGGCAGCCGCGGTGCTCTGCAACGCGTTCGCGGCCAACGCACTCGATCTCGACGATGGATACCGGCCGTTGAAGGGTCACCCAGGCTCGGTGGTCATCCCGCCCGCGCTGACCGCGGCCGAGCGTACCGGCGCGTCGGGTGCACGCTTCCTGGCCGCCGTCGTTGCCGGATACGAGATCGGCCTGCGCACTGGCCTGCTCGTCCACCAGGAGTACGCGTACTACCACGGCACAGGCAGCTGGGGCGCTGCAGGAGCCGCGGCCGCGGTTGCGGCGTTGCGCGAGCTGAACGCCGAGACATGCAGCGTGGCCCTGGGCATCGCGGAGTTCCACGCGCCGATGACGCCGGAGATGCACTCGGTAGACCATCCGAGCATGCTCAAGGACGGCATTGGTTGGGGGGCGTTCAACGGGTACACCGCCGTCGACCTGGCCGTCGCCGGAGTCACCGCTCCGCCCTGCCTGCTCGCGGGGAACGTCGACGCATCCGCGGACCTAGGATCGCGGTTCCTCGTCGGCGAGACCTACCTGAAGCGATATGCCACCTGCCGATGGGCCCAACCCGCGATCGCCGCGGTAGGGCGCTGCGTTCGCGTGCTCGGTTGCAGCGCTGACGTGGTCGACCAGGTCGTCGTCGGCACGTTCAAGGAGGCCTCCCACCTGATGGTGCGCCGGCCACGTACCTCAGAGGAGGCGCAGTTCAGCCTGCCGTGGGCGGTCGCCTGCGGGATCGTGCGTGGGTCGATGGGTCCCGATGAGGTGGCTGCCGCCGACCTCGATGATCCTGCACTGCTCGACCACGCGGCGCGCGTCGAGGTTGTCGTCGATCCCACGCTGGATGCCGCGTTCCCCGATCGCGCCCTGGCGTGGGCCGAGGTGCGCACGTTCGACGGGCGTACCGCGCGTTCCCCGACGGTCCCAGCACCAGGCGACGCCGACGACCCGTTGCCTGACGATGCGGTACGCGCCAAGTTCCACCAGCTCGTCGATCCGGTGATGGGCGCGGACCACACGGCGCTGCTCGAGCGTCGAGTCAGTGAGCTTCCGTACGCCGCGAACCTGGACGGCCTGCTCGCCGCGCTGCGCGGCCCAGCGACCCGGTGACGGACGGCAGCACCTCAGACCTCGGTGCGATGGAAGTTCAGGTGCGAGCGGGACGGCGTCGGGCCACGTTGACCCTGGTACCTGGACCCGGTGGCACCAGAGCCGTACGGTCGCTCGGCGGGTGAGGACAGCTGGAAGAAGCACATCTGGCCGATCTTCATCCCGGGCCAGAGCTTGATCGGCAACGTGGCGACGTTCGACAGCTCCAGGGTGACGTGGCCCGAGAAGCCGGCGTCGATGAATCCCGCCGTCGAGTGCGTCAACAGCCCCAGTCGGCCGAGACTACTCTTTCCCTCGAGCCTCGCGGAGAGGTCAACGGGCAACGTCACCTGCTCGTAGGAGGATGCGAGGACGAACTCCCCCGGATGCAGGATAAACGGCTCGTCGGCCTTCGGCTCGACCATCCGGGTCAGCGCGCTCTGCTCCTGCGCCGGGTCGATGTGCGGGTACTTGTGGTTCTCGAACACCCGGAAGTAGCGGTCCAACCGGACATCCACGCTGGACGGCTGAACCATGTCCGCGTCGTACGGATCGAGGCCGATCCGCCCGGCCTCGATCGCGGCCCTGATGTCGCCGTCAGAGAGCAACACGGTGGCAACCTACCCGGCGGCGCCGATACGCTCGTACTGGGGCTGTTCAGCCGCCGACGTGAAGGCTGGTGCCCGCGAGCAGGGCAACCACACCGCCCGCTGCGGTGGCAACGCAGACCACCGCAACACCCAGTCGTCTCCGCCGGGATCCAGGTGGCTTGGCTCGCTCTCTGGTGCGAGCCACAAACGCAGCGAACGAAGAGGACGAGGGTGCGCAGGACCAGTCCCGCTCGGACCAGCCGAAGCACCACGGTCATCGCGGCCGCCGGCGCGAGCACGTAAACGGGTACGGCGAGTAGAACGACGATGATTGCGGCCGTCGCGGGCTCACGGCGATCACCAGCC
>JBOHBN010000133.1:0-3382 GCA_050698355.1 Streptosporangiales bacterium
TGTATGCGCTGCACGGCCTCACCATCCCGCGCGACGCAGGCCCGCAGTCGCAGACCGGCAAGTCGTTCCGCAACGAGATTACGCCGGGCAACTTCATCTTCCGTACCCGCGAGCTGGAGCAGATGGAGATGGAGTTCTTCGTCGAGCCGGGCACGGACGAGGAGTGGCACCAGACCTGGATCGACATCCGCACCGACTGGTACACCGATCTCGGCATCGACAAGACGAACCTGCGCCACTACGAGCACCCGCCCGAGAAGCTGTCGCACTACTCCAAGCGCACCGTCGACATCGAGTACCGCTTCGACTTCGGCGGCAAGGAGTTCGACGAACTGGAGGGCATCGCCAACCGCACCGACTTCGACCTCAACACGCACGCCAAGCATTCCGGTGCCGACCTGTCGTACTTCGACCAGCAGCGAAACGAGCGCTGGGTGCCGTACGTCATCGAGCCCGCGGGGGGCCTCGGACGGTCGGTGCTCGCGTTCCTGCTCGACGCGTTCACCGAGGACGAGGCGCGAAACGCTAAGGGGAGCGTCGACAGGCGCACGGTCCTGCGCCTCGATCCGCGGCTGGCTCCGGTCAAGGCCGCGGTGCTGCCACTGTCGCGCAACGAGAAGCTGTCTCCGGCGGCGCGCGACCTCGCCGCGGAGCTGCGGCAGTCATGGAACATCGACTTCGACGACGCGAGCTCGATCGGTCGCCGGTACCGCAGGCAGGAGGAGATCGGCACGCCGTACTGCGTGACCGTCGACTTCGACACCCTCGACGACCAGGCCGTGACCGTACGCGAGCGTGACTCGATGCGGCAGGAGCGGATTGGCATCGGACAGGTGAAGTCGTACCTCGCCGACCGGTTGCCGGTGTGCTGACCGCGTTCCAGCCGTTGAAGGTCCGGCCGCATCTGGGGTCGCTGAGCCCGCCGGTCGAGCTGCGCCCATTAAAAGTCGGGCCGCATCTGGTGTGGCCGCCGGTCGAGCTCGCTCCGATGGCGGGCGTGACGAACGCGCCGTTCCGTGCGCTGTGCCGCGAGCACGGTGCCGGGCTGTACGTGAGCGAGATGGTCACCGCACGGGCGTTGGTGGAGCAGAACCCGACGACGATGCGCATGGTGACCTTTGGGCCGGAGGAGCGGCCGCGCAGCGTGCAGCTGTACGGCGTGGAGCCCGGCGTGGTCGGGCGCGCGGTGTCGCTGTTGGTCGAGCGTGACCTTGCCGACCACGTGGACCTCAACTTCGGCTGCCCGGTGCCGAAGGTGACCCGGCGCGGGGGTGGCGCGGCCCTGCCGTACAAGCGACCGCTGCTGCGCGCGATCGTGCGCGCGGCCGTGCAGGCGGCCGGCAGCGTCCCGGTGACGGTGAAGATGCGCAAGGGCATCGACGAGGACAACCTGACGTACCTGGACGCGGGCCGGATTGCGGAGGACTGCGGTGCCGCGACGGTGGCCCTGCACGCGCGTACGGCGGCGCAGCACTATTCGGGGCAGGCCGAATGGTCGGCGATCGCGCGGCTGAAGGAAGCCGTGTCCATTCCCGTGCTCGGTAACGGCGACCTGTGGGAGGCGGCCGACGCGATCGCGATGATGCGGCAGACCGGCTGCGACGGCGTCGTCGTCGGGCGCGGCTGCCTGGGCCGCCCGTGGTTGTTCCGCGACCTCGCGGATGCGTTCGACGGTCGCGTGACGCGGATGCGGCCGCGCTTGGGCGAGGTCGCCGCGGCGATGCGCCGACACGCGGAGCTGCTGGCGGCGCACCTGGGCGAGGACAAGGGCGTACGAGAGTTCCGCAAGCACGTCGCCTGGTACCTGAAGGGCTTCCCCGTGGGCAGCGAGGTCCGGGGGCCGCTGGGCATGGTAAGCACCCTCGCGGAGCTGGACGACCTGCTCGGTGGGCTCGACCCGGAGGTGGAGTGGCCGCGGGAGAACGAGTCCGTACCCCGCGGCCGGCAGGGCAGCCCACGCCGGGTGAAGCTGCCGGACGGCTGGCTCGACGACCCGTACGACGCCCGCGTCCCGGCCGCCGCCCTCCCGTCCGGCTCGGAGCTCCCGGTCAGCGGCGGCTGAGGTCCGTAGGGGCCGCGTTCTTGGGTCGACGGGGGATCCCCTGCCGGGTGTGAGCCCTGCCGGGGATCCCCGTCGGTTTCCACAGATCCGGGATGGGCACTGCGGGACCTCTGGACTCGTGCCGACAAGAAGGGCATGAGTCGAGCGTGGAGCCTTGCGGAGCTGTCGCAGCGTCAACACGGAATCGTCAGGCGCGACCAGGCCTTGGCCGCGGGCATGACCGAAGAGGCACTCACCTGGCGTGTCGGGCGGGGTAGTCGCTGGCGGCGGATCTTGCCGCGCGTCTACGCGATGTTCACCGGCCCTCTCAGCGAGGTGCACCGGTGCCAGGCGGCGGTACTGTGGGCGGGCGACGGAGCACTCGTGACGGGCGTGACAGCGCTTCGTGGTCTCGGGCTTACCGCGCGGCCAACGCCTTCGCCCGTTCCAGTGTTGGTCTCACACGAGCGGCGACTCGCGCCGACCCCTGAGGTGCATCTGATGCGTACCCGACGTGTTCCGGTCAGTCGGGTGGTCGCGGGCATTGCCGTGGCCGAGCCCGTGCGGGCTCTCGCGGATGCGTCTCGCAGCAGCCGGCAGGCGGGCGAGGTAGCGGGTCTGGTGCATGAAGTGCTTCAGTCGGCGGCCGTCAGCGTCGACGCGCTTCGCAAGGAGCTCGACGCCGGCCCGCGTAGGGGCAGTCGCTTGTTGCGATCGGTACTGGAGGAGTACGGCGATGGAGTGCGCTCCGTGGTCGAGGGCGAAGCGCGCCGGAAGATATTGGCGTCGCCGCTGCCCAGGCCCCGGCTCAACGTGGGGCTCTACCTTCCGGACGGCACGTTCCTCGCCCGACCGGACGCATACTGGAAGGAGGCGGCGTTGGCATTCGAGGTCGATTCGTGGACCTACCACGGTGACCGGCCGGGGTGGGAGCGAACCCAGCGAAGGCATGCGTTGATGAGCGCACATGGGATCACCGTCATCCACGCCTCGCCGTACCGAATCCACACCGACTGGTCGTGCCTGGAGGCCGAGCTTGTCGCGGCCTACCGCATCGGACGGGCCCAGTCGACCCCGGTTGTGCGAGTCGTAGCGGCGTGAATGTGTCGACGGGGAGCCCCTGTCGGGTTCGCGCCGGTGCGGGGATCCCCCGTCGGGAGGGGCGGTCGGCGCGACTAGGCTCCTGGGTGAGGCAGGAAGCCAGGTGTGAGCAGAGGAGATCGCGGTGTCGAAGTACGTGTACGACTTCGCCGAGGGCAACAAGGACATGAAGGAGCTGCTCGGCGGCAAGGGCGCGAACCTCGCCGAGATGACCAACCTCGGCCTGCCCGTACCCCCGGG
>JBOHBN010000134.1:0-7734 GCA_050698355.1 Streptosporangiales bacterium
AGGCGTTACTCTCTTCGACACGGGCGTAGGTCCTTCCTCGTGACTTGGCTGGTCTCGAGAGGAACCTACGCCCGTCCTCATTTACACCGACGCTGCGACGCGACCGGCCGGAGTACGACCCGCAGCGTCTCGCCCTCGCGTACGGTCGTGCGGCGGTGCAGGCGCACCGTCGCACGGCCGTCCGCGTGCTCGAGGTCCGCGGGCACACGCCGGTGTTCGAGGTGTACGTCGACAGACGCGGGGCGCCCGGCCACGGCGAGCGCGATCGTGCGTAGGCCGACCGAGCCGTATCGGACCTCGAGTGCCGACTCCTGCTCGCGGCCGGCGCGCTGTTGCCGGTACAGGCCCCAGCCCTCGGCGGCGGTGAACGCGGCGCGGAAGTCCTCCGGGGTGAGCCGGGGCGCGAACCCGATGTGACCCGCGGGGCCGTGGTACTCGAACCCGCACGTGGCGAGGAACGTCCCGTACGCCGCCATCGCCCGCGCGTAGTGCTCGCCGCACTCGACCTCGTTGTACGGGTTGCGCTTGGTCGCGGCGTACCTGTCGTGCACGGCCCGGGTGACGATGAGCGCCCGCTCGACGTGCCCCTCGTACATCATGTGTGAGGCGACCTGGTGTTCCTGGCCGGTCCACGCCTCGTTGAAGTAGCCCACCGCCCAGGCCGGACCGTCGCCTGCCGCCTGGTCGGCGCCGCCGTGCGGCCACGTGGTCATCAGCAGCGCGGGCTCGTCGGCCATCGCGAACCAGCGGCCGCCGGGGATGACTGGGTGCTCCTCGCGGTACTGCGCCGGGTCGGGGCTGAAGTTGTAGCGGTAGAGGTTGTGCAGTGCGGTCGCGGTCTTCTTCTCGTCGAAGACCCGTGGCAGCGCCAGCTGGAAGGCGAGCGACTGGCCCAGGAGCTGGTCGATGTGGCAGCCGCGGTTCGAGTTGATCGCCTCCGGGTGCTCCGGGTCGACGCGCTGGATGAAGTACTCACCGGTCCACAGCTTCGAGTCGAGGAACCGGCTGCCCGCCTTGGCGAGTCGCCGGGAGGTCTTCGCGAACCCGCCGTCACCGACCTCGTCTGCCATCCGCGCGGCGGCGTGCAGCGCGGCGACGTACATGCCGGAGATCCAGGCGATCTCGCCGTACCAGACGCTGTCGAGCGTGTTCGGCTGTGCGCCCTCGAAGATCCCGTCCGGTTCGCCGTCGCGGCCGACCAGGTACCGCACCGCCTTCTTGATCCGCGGCCAGTTGGTACGCAGGAAGCTGTTGTCCGGCGCCATCTGGTGCTCCCGGTAGATGCGCAGGATCGTTCCGCACTGGCCGTCGGCCGCCCATCCCATGTCGGCCTCGGCGCGGTTGCCCATCTGGCCGGTGTCGGCGTGGTAGCCGATGTCGAGATCGACCCGCGCACGGGTGTCGCGCTCCAGTGACGGGAACAGCCGCGCCACCGCCTGCGCGTAGTTCCAGACGTGCTCGCAGGTGCCGGCGCAGCAGTACACGCCCTCCCAGCCGTAGAACCGGCCGCCGGCGAACTGGTAGCAGGTCGACGTCGCGATCGTGGACGCGCTGGCCATCACGCGCTCCAGCAGCCAGTGGGGGAGCGTGGACGACGCGTACCAGGTGTCGACCCAGAGCCTTGTCTGCTGCTCCAGGGAGTCCAGGTGCCGCCCGACGTGGTCGGTCACCTCGCGCGCCGAGGCGAACCGCTCGCTGTACCGGCGCCGCAACGTGTCGGCTCCGTCCAGGAACGCCAGCGAGTGCCGGTCCGGTACGGGGAAGTACCACGCGACGACGAACCGCACCGTCCTCGACCCACCGGGCGGTACCTCGACCGACGCCGTGACCGTACCGGTAAGCGTCGCGCGGCCACCGTCCACCGCGTCAGGACCGTCCGGGGCGGTGAACAGATCCGCGGGCGTCGACCACTCGCCGATGGACGGGCGTACGGTCGCGTGCACGCCGTGCCCGTTCACCGCGGCGAGCGCGAAGGTGCCGTGATCGGGCAGCTCGTCCAGCGGCTCGGAGCTGGCCGGCTTGTCGCTGAGCGTGAGCGTGTCGACGTTGACGTGGCCCCAACCGCCGGTCGCCGCGTCCACGACGCGGATGGTGGCGCGCTTGCCCTCGTACCGGCTGAGGTCGACCGAGCGCCGCGCGAGCGGCTCGGCGTTGTCGCCGGTGACGGCGCCGACCACCGAGCCGTCGACAAGCACCTGCACGGATGTCTTGTCCAGGTAGCTGCCGCCCCCGACGAGCGCGTGCAGGTACCTGCGCTCGACGGTGAACGGTCCGGAGGTGAGCGAGCCGGTATGCGCGTCGGCCTGGCCGGTGCTGCCGTCCTCGAACCTGTGGGAGGTGACCAGCCGCTTGCCCTCGACGTGCAGGTCGCCGAACCGCCGCATGTAGTCGGGCAGGTCGCTCTCCAGTACGGGCCCGGAGCCGAAGGCGTCACCCTCCACCGTCCAGCCCTTGTAGTCGTCACGTTCCCACCGTTCGAGCACGATGTCCTCGCGCGGCTCGCCGAGGTCGCGCTCCTTCGCGCCGAACTGCACGCCGGGAACCCGGCCGCGCGCCTCCTGCGCGGTCAGCGTGACCGGCTGGGCGTTCCTGCTGTCCAGGCACACCGGGCTCTGCGACCAGCCGAGCACGTCGGCGCGCACCGGCGTGGAGCCGGTGTTGCGCAGCGTGTACGAGAGCACGGTCGCGGGCAGCGTCGAGGCGTCCACGTCGAGCGGGACGAACGGGGAGAACGCCTCGAGGCGCACCCGTACGGGCGACGCGTCGTCGCGGTAGTCCACGGTGCCGATCGGGTACTGGCCGGTGAACGCGACCGAGCCGAAGCCGTCCGCGTCGAGCGTGCGGACCGACTGGTCACCGTCCGCGCGCGTGCGGAGCACGAAGCCCTGGCGGAACGGCGAGTGCGGCTCGGGCGGGTGCGCGTACGCCCGGTCGCTCGTGGCCCGCGCCTGGCCGTTGTAGACGTCCCACCGCCACAGCCGGCCGTCGCCGCCCAGGTACAGCTGGCCGGAGCATCCACCGCCGACCGGCATGCCGATGTAGGTGAGGTCCGCGCCGGCGTAGACGGTCGGCTCGCCGCGCTCGGTGAGCGACGCGACCCAGTCCGGGTCCAGCCCCTTGTCCACCGGGACGAGCACCAGGTCGTCCTCGCTCGTTCCGAGCGCCTCGGCTGCTTCCGCGCGGGAGGCGAGCATCGCCGAGGTGAGGCCCGCCGCGCTGAGCGACAGGAACGTCCGCCTGGTGAGGCCGCCCGGTCCCTCGATGTGTACCGGGTGGCAGTCACCACCGGGGCAGCAGCTCGAATCCCTGTCCGCCATGCCGCCTCCACTGGAGTTTGGAAAACGATTTCCAGGAGGCTACGCATGGTCATACAACCGGCACAAGGGGTGGTACCGGCACGGGGACGCCCCGTGACGTACCTACCGGCACGGGGACGCCACGGTCGGGGCGGTGCGGTCAGCCGAAGAGGCGGTCGAGCTCCGCGGTGACGCCGCCGTCGTGGACGTGGCCGATGACCTCGTCCGCGGCGTCGCGCACGTCGGCGGACGCGTTGGCCATCGCCAGGCCGCGGTGCGCCCACTGGAGCATCTCGACGTCGTTGCGGCCGTCGCCGACGGCCAGCGTGCGCTCGAGGGGGACATCGAGCCAGCCGCGTACGCGCTCCAGCCCGGCAGCCTTGGTGACGCCGGCGGGTGCCAGGTCGAGCCACGCCGTCGTACCGACCGCGTAGGTCACACCATGCAGCCCGACGCGGGCGACGACCTCGCTGAGCCGCTTGGCCGTCCACCCCGGATGGTGGATCACCACGCGGGGGACGGGCTCGGCGATCAGGGACTCGAGGGGTTCCACGGTCTGCAGGCCGGAGAGCTCGCCCGGCGGGAACGGCGCGCTCACGCGGTTGCCGACCCCCAGGTCCTCCACAGCCACGAGCGCGTCGGGTACGTAGTCGAGCAGCAGCCGCACCGCCGACCCCGGGTCGAACCTCGTCACCTCGACGGGCTGCCATGTGTCCAGCTCGACGATGACGGCGCCGTTGCTGCACACCGCGTACCCGGCGGAGAGGCCGAGGCGTTCGGCGACGGTCTTCGTCCCGAGAATGGTCCGCCCCGTCGCCAGGACCACGTGTGCCCTTGCCGCGGCGCGGCGCACGGCGGCTCGCACACCGGCGGCGAGCTGCTGGTCGGCGTCCAGCAGCGTCCCGTCGATGTCGAGGGCGACCAGCTCGGGCGTGGGGTGGCCGCTCTTGGGGTCGGCGACGAGTGGTGAAGTCACGCGTACACGCTACGCAATCGTGCCCGGTTACTGGCTGCAATCGCGCGGCACGGTCATGGTTTGCGTGCGAAGCGTCGCCGTGCCGGCCCGCCAATCACCTTTCTCAGCCGTCGCGGCGCCCCCTCCAGCGAAAGGTGGTCAGGCATAGGCCGCCGGCGGCGAGGAAGACCGATAGGAGTCCCTGCGCGAACCAGCGGACGTGAGCTCGCTCAGGGGAATGAAGATGCCGGACCAGAACTGCCGGCGGGCCCCGGGGTCGAAGCCGGTTGTCGGCTCATCGAGGAAGAGCAGCTCCGGGTCACCCACAATGCCGAGTGCGACGTCGAGGCGGCGGCGCTGGCCACCGGAGAGCTTGCGGACCCTGGCGGCCGCCTTTCCGCGAGGCAGCGCCAAGTCCGGCTCGCTTCGCCGGGATCTTCGCCGAGCACGTTCACCTCACCTGCGTCCCGCCGCCGGTAGCCCTCGCAGATCTCGACCGCGGTCGTCTTCCCGGCGCCGTTGGCCCCCAGCAGAGCGAAGACCTCTCCGTAGTGGATGTCCAGGTCGATACCCGAAAGCGCGGTGATGTCCCGGTAGCTCTTCCGCAAGTTCCGTACCCGGATCGCCGTGTCGTCCGCAGCATGCATAGTGGCCGAGCCAGTGACTCCAATGGAACCCCATAGGTCGCCGTGCTGAGCCAAAGTAGTCGGGCGTCCAACAACTTGTCCCAACATACGAGATCCGCAGTCAAAGACCGAGACCGGCTTGTGTGGGCGCGCGTACCGTAAACAGTGCCATGCGGAGCCAGGTACTCACCATTAGCTGCCGCGGCGGGGCCTGAAGAGAAGTCCAAGGGCTAGCACCCGCCGCGGCGTGTTCGGCTGGCCATGCGACTTCGACCAGTCAGCCCCACAAAGGCGTCTGACGGTCCCGGTGGCGGCGTGCACGGCACCATCCGGCACGAGCGGTCACGGACGCGGCAGTGGCGAGAGCGGCGATCCCGCTCATCCCCGCCCCGCGATGACACTCGGGTCTTGACGGGGAGAACGGCGATGTACGAACCATGTGACTACGGTGACGGAGCCGAACCGGCCGAGGACGCGCGCCATGCCGTCCAGGTCGCGATGGACCACCGCGACAACGGGGGCGACGGCAAGTAGCGGGTAGTACGCCAACCCGCGCCACCGGCTGCCCCGGCAGTCGGTAACCTCGGGCCATGCCACGCACCATCACGCTCGCGGTCATCCCAGGCGACGGCATCGGGCCCGAGGTGGCCGCCGAGGCCAGGCGCGTCGTGGAAGCGGCGTTGTCCGGCGACGATGCCAAGCTCGAGTCGGTCGAGTACGACCTCGGGGCCACGCGCTACCTGAAGTCGGGCGAGGTGCTGCCCGACAGTGTTCTCGAAGAGCTCCGCGGCACCGACGGCATCCTGCTCGGCGCCGTCGGTGACCCGCGGGTCGCGCCCGGCGTACTCGAGCGCGGCTTGCTGCTGCGCCTGCGGTTCGCGTTCGAGCACTACGTGAACCTGCGGCCGGTGCGGCTATTCCCCGGCGTGCCCTGCCCGCTCGCCGAGGTCGAGGCCGAGGACATCGACATGCTCGTCGTACGGGAGGGCACCGAGGGCCCGTACATCGGCAGCGGCGGCTACCTGCGGCACGGCACCCCGCAGGAGGTCGCGACGCAGGACAGCGTCAACACCGCGTTCGGCGTGGAACGGGTCGCCCGGTACGCGTTCACCCGTGCCCAGCAGCGCCCGCGCCGGCACATCACCCTGGTGCACAAGACGAATGTGCTGACCTACGCGGGTGACCTGTGGACCCGCGCCGTCGCCCGCGTCGGCGCGGAGTTCGCCGACGTCACCGTCGAATACCAGCACGTCGACGCCGCCTCGATGTTCTTCGTCTCGGATCCGAAGCGCTTCGACGTCGTGCTCACCGACAACCTGTTCGGCGACATCCTCACCGACCTCGGCGCGGCGATCGCCGGTGGCATCGGCCTCGCTGCGAGCGGCAACGTCAACCCCGAGAAGGCGTACCCGAGCATGTTCGAGCCGGTGCACGGCTCGGCTCCCGATATCGCGGGGCAGGGCAAGGCTGACCCGACCGCGGCGATCCTCTCCGCGGTGCTGTTGCTCGACCACCTCGGCTACCCGGCCGCCGCGCGCCGGGTCGAGCGCGCGGTCGGCCAGGACATCGCCGAGCGCGGCTCGGAGTGGCAGGCCCGGTCGACCCAGGAGGTTGGTATGGACGTCGCCGAGATCGTCGCGGCCACGTAGCCCTCACGGGTTCGTAGGACGTCCAAGTAAACCGCTGCTACCGTTTACGTCATGTCAGCAGCGGCGCAGTCGTCCATCTCGATCGAGCTCAAGCCCACCACGTCGCCGGTGGCGGCGGCCGAGCGCGAAGCCGTACTCCGCGCCCCCGGGTTCGGGCAGCACTTCACCGACCACATGGTCGTCATCGAGTGGGAGCAGGACCGCGGCTGGTACGACGGGGTGCTCCGGCCGTACGCGCCGTTCTCGCTCGACCCGGCCACGGCGGTCATCCACTACGCGCAGTCCATCTTCGAGGGCTACAAGGCGTACCGCCAGCCGGACGGTTCGATCCGCACCTTCAGGCCGGACGCGAACGCCCGCCGCATGCAGCGGTCCGCGCAGCGGATGGCGCTGCCCGGGCTGCCCGTGGACACGTTCATCGAGGCGGGCGACACCCTCATCCGCACCGACAACGAGTGGGTGCCGTCGGCGGCTGGGATGAGCCTGTACGTGCGCCCGTTCATGTTCGCCTCGGATGTGTTCCTCGGCGTTCGCCCGGGTGCGCACATCACGTTCAGCGTCATCGCCTCGCCGGCGGCGTCGTACTTCGGCGGCGGCGCCAAGCCCGTCTCCATCTGGCTGTCGCAGAAGTACACGCGGGCCGCGCAAGGCGGCACGGGCGCGGCGAAGTGTTCCGGCAACTACGCGGCCAGCCTCGTCGCGCAGCGGGAAGCGACGGCGCACGGGTGCGACCAGGTCGTGTTCGTCGACACGGTCGAGCTGAAGTGGGTCGACGAGCTCGGCGGCATGAACATCTGCTTCGTGTTCTCCGACGGCCGGCTGGTCACGCCGCCGACCACGGGCACCATCCTCGAGGGCGTCACCCGCGCATCGGTGCTGGAGCTGGCCGGCGATCTCGGTCTCAAGCCAGAGGAACGGCCGGTGTCGGTCGACGAGTGGCGTGAGGGTGTGGAGTCCGGCGCGATCAGCGAGGTGTTCGCATGCGGCACGGCCGCGGTGCTCACCCCGATCGGCGAGCTGCGCTGGGAGGGCGGTCAGGTCGACAGCGCGCCGGGCGGGGTCGAGGGCCCGGTGACCGCACAGCTGCGCGACGCGCTCACCGGCATCCAGACCGGCACCAAGCCCGACGCCCGCGGCTGGATGCACCAGGTCTGCTGATCCGGACCGTCCCTGGCAACGTGTCAGTACCTCAGCCCGCTATAGCGGGC
>JBOHBN010000135.1:0-8388 GCA_050698355.1 Streptosporangiales bacterium
CCGTCCGGCTTGTCGCCGCCGTCCGGCGACATGTTCGGCCAGAACACCGAGTGGTTGACGTGGCCGGCGAGGTTGAACGCGAGGTTCTTCTCCTGCAGGTTCACCGTGCTCATGTCGTTCTTGTCGCGCAGCTCGGCGAGCTTCTCCACCGCCGTGTTCGCGCCCGTGACGTACGTGTTGTGGTGCTTGTCGTGGTGGAGCTCCATGATCTCGCCGGAGATGTGGGGCTCGAGCGCACCGTAGTCGTACGGCAGGTCAGGCAGCTTGTACTCCGCCATAAGACGGCCTCCCTTTCTTGATCAAGTCGGCGACGCCAACGTTACCTCGCACTGCCCCTACCCCATCTTTGACTCGCTACGCACGCGCTGGGCCGCCCGGACCAGGTTGGCAACCGCCGGCTCGACCTCCGCGTACCCGCGCGTCTTCAGGCCGCAGTCCGGGTTCACCCACAGCCGTTCGGCAGGAACCGAGACGAGCGCGGAGCGCAGCAGGTCGGTGACCTCGTCCACGCTCGGCACCCGCGGCGAGTGGATGTCGTACACGCCGGGCCCGATCCCCCGCTTGAAGCCCGCCTCGGCGACGGTGGGCAACAGCTCCATCCGCGACCGGGCCGCCTCGATGCTCGTGACGTCGGCGTCGAGCGCATCGATGGCCTCGAAGACCTCGGCGAACTCCGAGTAGCACAGGTGGGTGTGCACCTGCGTCCTCGTCGCGACGCCTGCCGTGGCGAGGCGGAACGCCTCGACGGACCAGTCGAGGTACGCCCGCTGCTCCGCCGCGCGGGGCGGCAGCAGTTCCCGCAACGCCGGCTCGTCCACCTGCACGATCGCCACCCCGACCGACTCCAGGTCGACGGTCTCGTCGCGGATCGCCAGCGCCACCTGGCGGGCGGTCTCGGCCATCGGCTGGTCGTCTCGCACGAACGACCAGGCGAGGATCGTGACCGGTCCGGTCAGCATGCCCTTGACCGGGCGCTGCGTGAGCGATTTGGCGTACCGAGCCCACTCCACGGTGATCGGCTCCGGACGCGAGACGTCGCCGTACAGCACCGGCGGCCGGACACAGCGCGACCCGTACGACTGGACCCAACCCGCCGAGGTCGTGACGAAGCCGTCCAGGTGCTCGGCGAAGTACTGCACCATGTCGTTGCGTTCCGGCTCGCCGTGCACCACGACGTCGACGCCCAGGTCCTCCTGCAGCTCGACGGCGCGGCCGATCTCGCCGCGCATCCGCTCGACGTACTCGCGCTCGCCTATCCGGCCCGCGCGATGTGCTGCGCGCGCGGCGCGCACGTCGCCCGTCTGCGGGAACGACCCGATCGTGGTGACGGGCAACGGCGGCAGCCGCAACCAGTCGCGCTGAGCGGCCGCGCGTTCGGCGTACGGCGCACGCTCGTAGTCGTCCGGACGCAGCGCGCCGATCCGTTCCCTGACCGCGGGATTGGCGAGGTCACGGGACTCCTGGCGCACGCGGTGAGCGGCTCGTGCGGCGGCCAACTCCGCCTCGACCGCCGAGGCGCCCTCGTCGAGTGCACGACCGAGCACGACGACCTCACCGACCTTCTGCTCCGCGAACGCGAGCCAGGAGCGGATGCGCGGGTCGATCGCCTGCTCCGCCTCGACGTCGTACGGCACGTGCAGCAGCGAGCAGGACGTGCTCACCACCAGGTCGCCGACACGGTCGCGCAGCGCGGTCAACCGCTCGAGCGCGCCGTCCAGATCGGTGCGCCAGACGTTGCGCCCGTCCACGATCCCCGCAGCGACCGTCTTCGACCGCAGGGCCGCGGGCAGCGCGGCCGGGTCGGGCTCGCCACCGGCAACGAGGTCCAAGGCGATGCCCTCGATCGGCGCCGCGGCGAGCAGGGGCAGCGCCGCGCCGAGCTCGTCGAAGTACGACGCGGCGAGGATGGAGGGACGCTCGACCAGCCCACCGAGCCGCTCGTACGCGCGGGCCAGCATCGCCAGCTCGGCGTCGTCCCTGTCGGCGGTGAACGCCGGCTCGTCGAGCTGCACCCAGGTCGCGCCCTCGCCGTGCAACCGGGCGAGCAGCTCCGCGTACACAGCGAGCAGGTCGTCGAGACGATCCAGCGGGGTGAAGCCCGCGGGCCCGCCGGCCTCCGGCTTGGCCAGCAGCAGGAAGCTCACCGGACCGAGCACGACCGGCCGTGTCTCGATCCCCATCTCGCGGGCCTCTCGGTACTCGGCGACCGGCTTGTCGGTCCCGAGCCGGAAGGTCGTGCCGGGTCCGATCTCCGGCACCAGGTAGTGGTAGTTGGTGTCGAACCACTTGGTCATCTCGAGCGGCGCGACGCCGGCCTCGCCGCGTGCCATCGCGAAGTACGTACGCAGCTCGTCTCCCAGGCCGCGGAACCGCTCGGGCACCGCACCGACGAGCGCCGACGTGTCGAGCACATGGTCGTAGTAGGAGAACGTGTTTCCAGGCACCGATGCAAGGCCGAGATCGGCCAGCCTGCGCCAGGTGGAAGTGCGCAGTTCGCACGCGGTCGCCTCGAGAGTGGCGCGGTCGCTGCGACCGTCCCAGTACGCCTCGAGGGCGTGCTTCAGCTCCCGGCGAGGGCCGATGCGCGGGTACCCGAGCACGGTCGTACGCAGCGGGGTGGCGGAACGGGCGGCAGGTGAGTTCTTCGTCACGGGCTCTCTCCTCGCGAGCTTTCGGTAAGCCCGCCACGGCGGAGCAGCACGCGGCGCCTCGTCGATCGAGGTCATCCGCCGCGTCGCCCCCCGCGGGGGCGCGGCAGCGCACGCCGGGCGCGCGCACCGATGGCAGGTCTTCGGGCTCACGGGCGCGCGTTTTCCGCACCTACTGGCCGTCGCTTCCCAGGTCTCCAAGACCCAGTGCTCGAGCCGTCCGGCACAACAGTGGACCGGACGGTGACGGCGGTCGTTCCCGTTCACCGCTGCGGGGCAGCCCCGGAGTCACACCGGGTTCCCTGTTACCTCACCGCGACTCGGCGCGATGAACCACCAGCACCCACCACCATACCGGTGCCGCGACCACCGGGTGCACTGACGGTGATCGAAGACCGGCGGGCGAACCGTCACGGACGGGCCCGTGGGGCGGCCGGACACGCTACGGTAAGCCGCACGCCGACCACCTGGCGAGACGACCATACGGGGGGACAGATGCGACTGGCCGCTACTCGCTTGGCGATCGCGGGCGCACTCGTCGGCGTGACGATGACCGCATGCGGCGGCGGGTCGTCGGAGGCGACGTCACCCACGCCTGCGGAGTCGACGTCCGATACCGCCGACCCCGCGACGAAGACACCGACCAGCACGTCCTCGACGGAGGGTGCGACCGGGTCGACCCAGCGCAAGGCCACCGCGATCAACACGCCTTCGGAGCCGAAGGCTCGGGCGGTCAAGGCGTTCGTCCACCGGTTCGTGAAGGTGGACAACCGCGCCACTCGCACGGGCCACTACTCCCGCCGGGACACCATGGTCGACAACCACACCTGCGATGACTGCAGGGAGTCCAAGGAGTACGCCAGGCGCATCTACGGCAACGGCGGCAAAATCGAGGGCGGCCTGTTCACCCACTCGAAGATCACCGTCACCGGCACGGTGGCGGGCCGCTACTTCGTGGACCTCGACACCGTGCTCAGCGCGTACAAGTCCTACAACGGCAGCGGCGACGTGACCGACAGCGCTCCGGATCAGCACGAGATCGTCCATTACACGGTGATGCGGCAACACGGTCACTGGACGATCGTCCACGGCCACACCGAGATGACGGGCAGCGCGCCGTCATGAGGTCCGGATAGCGCGGCCCGGGGCGGGGGGTGTCGTGCGGTTGGTCAGGGAGTAAGGTTAGCCTTACCAAACTGACCTGGCCGCGCCCCGAAGGGACTGATACCGGATGCTGCCGACACTCGTCATCGGCCTCCGCGAGGGGCTGGAAGCCTCGCTGATCGTCGGCATCATCGCCGCCTTCCTCGGGCAGCAGGGACGGCGCGACAAGCTGCGGCTCGTCTGGATCGGCGTCGTCGCCGCCATCGTGCTCTGCCTGGGAATCGGGGTCGGCCTCGAGGCCCTCTCGGCCAACCTGCCGCAGCGGCAGCAAGAGGGCATGGAGACCGTGATCGGCCTGCTCGCCGTCGTGCTCGTCACGTACATGATCGTCTGGATGGCCAAGCACGCCAGGGGCATGAAGCGCGAGCTGGAGGGTGAGGCCGCGGGCGCGCTCGCCAAGGGATCGGTGGGAGCGCTCGTCGCGATGGCGTTCCTCGCGGTGCTGCGCGAGGGGTTCGAGACCACGGTGTTCCTGCTCGCCACGCTGCAGGCCGCCAGCACCGCGACCCTCGGGGCGGTCGGCGCGATCCTGGGCATCCTCATCGCCGTGGCGATCGGCTACGGCATCTACCGCGGCGGAGTGCGGCTCAACCTCGGGCGCTTCTTCACCGCCACGGGGGCCGTCCTGGTGTTCGTCGCCGCCGGCCTGGTGATGCACGCCCTGCGCACCGCGCACGAGGCGGGCTGGGTGAACTTCGGCCAGCAGCAGGCCCTCGACCTGACCGCGATCGTCCGCCCCGGCACCCCGGTCGAGGCACTGCTCACCGGCGTCCTCGGCATCCAGGCGGTGCCGGTGGTCACCGAGGCCGTCGGCTGGCTCATCTATGCCGTCCCGATGCTGGCGTACGTGCTGTGGCCACGGCGCAAGCCGGCGCGGCGTGCCGCCCCGGCCACCGAGGTGCACCGGCCGACCCCCGCACCGGCGCCGACCGAATCCTAGCTCTCCGCGCGCCGCGCCCGCCCCGTACGTAGAAGGAGATCCATGCGAGGCTCCCCCGCCGCTGCCCTCCGGCTGGCGGCGACAGCCACCGCGCTCGTCACCGCGACCGGCGTCGTCACGGCCTGCGGCAACGCCGACGGCGCCACCGGCAAGGACGGCACGACGGTCGACGTCACGCTGACAGCGGACGGCTGCAAGCCCGACCCCGCGAAGGTGCCCGCCGGCGCGGTGACGTTCGACATCACCAACAAGAGCGCCCCCAAGGTGAACGAGGCCGAGCTGCTCAACGGGAAGGTCATCGCCGGCGAGAAGGAGAACCTGACGCCCGGCCTGTCCGGCTCCTTCTCGCTCAAGCTGGACGCGGGCACGTACACGGTCTACTGCCCGAACGCGAAGCAGGAGAAGTGGGACCTCCGCGTCACCGGCGGGAAGGCCAAGTCCAGCTTCTCCGCCGGCGTGCGCAAGTCGTTGGACGGAGCCACGAAGAAGTACCACGACTACGTCGTCGACCAGGTCGACGCGTTCAACAAGGCGACAGGCACGTTCACAGACGCCATCCGCGCCGGCGACATCGCCGAGGCGAAGAAGCTCTACGCGCCGGCGCGCTACCACTACGAGACGGTCGAGCCGGTGGCGGAGAG
This sequence comes from Streptosporangiales bacterium, assembly GCA_050698355.1. Lineage (GTDB taxonomy): Bacteria > Actinomycetota > Actinomycetes > Streptosporangiales > WHST01 > JBOHBN01. The sequence continues at coordinate 5,394 of JBOHBN010000135.1, forward strand.
CTTCGGCTCGCTCGACCCGCAGATCGACGCGCGGGTCAACGACGTCGCCGAGGGTGACCGCTGGACGGGGTTCCATCGCCTCGAGAAGGCGCTCTGGAAGGACGAGTCGTTGAAGGGCATGACCGCCGTTGCGGGCGAGCTGGACAAGGACGGCGCGCGGCTCGCCGAGCTCGTCGCCGACACCACGTACCAGCCGGCGCAGCTCGCGAACGGTGCGACGGAGCTGCTGAACGAGGTCGCCTCCAGCAAGATCACTGGTGAGGAGGACAGGTACGGCCACACCGACCTGTCCGACTTCAAGGCGAACATCGTCGGCGGCAAGAAAGCATTCGACCTGCTCGAGCCGGCGCTGCGCGAGATCGACCCGAAGCTGGCGAAGCGGGTCGACAAGCACTACGGCAAGGTCCTGTCCGCGCTGAAGAAGTACGAGGGTCAGTACGCCGGTAGCGGCTTCGTCAACTACGCGACCGTCGGCCAGTCGGACCGCAGAGCGCTCACGCAGGAGGTGAACGCGCTCGCCGAACCGCTCTCCCAGGTAGCGGCGAAGGTGACCGGGTGACGATGGGGTCGCACGACGAGGGCGGTGGCTGCCCGTACACGCCAAGCAGGCGCGGGCTCTTCGCCGGGCTCGGCGCGCTGGGTGCGGGCACGTTCCTCAGCGGCGCGAGTGCCTGCGCCAGCGCGGCGGCGGAGGACGTGGGGCATGAGCGCAGCGGTGGCGTCGTGCCGTTCCACGGGCGGCATCAAGCGGGAGTCGGCACGCCCCAGCAGGATCGGCTGGTGTTCGCGGCGTACGACCTCTCGTCGAAGGGCAGCGTCGCGGAGAACCGCAAGGCGCTGACGACGCTGCTGCGTACCTGGACCGCCGCCGCGGAGAAGATGTGCCACGGCAAGCCGGTGCCCGGTGAGAGCGACGAGCTCATGGCGCCGCCCGCCGACACCGGCGAGGCCAGGGGACTGCCGCCGTCCGACCTCACTGTGACGGTCGGGTTCGGCCCGAGCCTGTTCGACGACCGGTTCGGGCTGGCGGGCAAGCGCCCGGCGGCGCTGGCCGACCTCCCGCGGCTGCCTCCGCAGGACCTGGACCCGGAACGTTGCGGTGGCGACCTCTGCATACAGGCCTGCGCCAGCGACCCGCAGGTCGCCTTCCACGCCGTACGCAACCTCGCCCGGCTGGGACGCGAACAGGCCGTCGTCCGCTGGGTGCAGCTCGGGTTCGGGCGGGCCGCGTCCACGTCGAAGAAGCAGGACACGCCGCGCAATCTGTTCGGCTTCAAGGACGGCACGAACAACATCAAAGTCGAGGACTCCGACGCCATGAACAGCTACGTCTGGGTCGGCGACGAGACCGACCAGCCGTGGATGAAGCACGGAACGTACCTGGTGGCGCGCCGGATCGCGATGCGGACCGAGGCGTGGGACCGCGATTACCTCGCCGACCAGCAACGGGTGTTCGGCCGGGTCAAGACGACCGGGGCGCCGCTCACGGGCACCAAGGAGTTCGACCCGGTGCAGCTGAAGGAGAAGGGGCCGGACGGTCAGCCGCGCATCCCGATGGACGCGCACATCCGGCTCGCCGGGCCCTCCAACAACGGCGGCGAGCGGATCCTGCGCCGCGCGTTCAACTACACCGACGGCATGCTGGCCAACGGCGAGCTCGATGCAGGGCTCTTTATGATCATCTTCCAGCAGGACCCGTGGAAGCAGTTCGTACGCATCCAGCGCTCGCTCGGCAGCCACGACGCGTTGAGCGAGTACATCGAGCATGTCGGTAGCGGGCTGTTCGCTTGCCCTCCCGGCGTACGCGAGGGCCGGTACTGGGGTCAGTCGCTGCTCGAGGGCTAGTCCCTGCAAGTTGTCAGTGTGTGGTTGACCTATAGCTCAACCACACACTGACAAGGCGGCGTCAGCGGCGCCAGAAGTCGTAGCGGTCGCGGCCGGGCCGGAAGCCCGCCTGCTCCACGACGTCGGTGGCGAGCTCGAACCTGTCACCGACGCGGCCCGGCGCGTGGGTGTCGCTGCCGAACGAGACCGCCTCGCCGCCCTCGTCGTACCACCAGCGGACGAGCTCCGCGGACGCCAGCGGGCTCTTGGTGTTGACCTCCAGCGCGCGGCCGGTACGAGCGAGCGCGCGAAAGACCGCGCGGTACTCGTCCTCGTAGTCGCGTTCGTCGTACGGAGGGCCGGCGCCCGGCCAGTAGCGGCGCGGGTAGTCGACGTGCGCGAGCACCCCGAACACGTCGCTGCCCTCGATCAGCCGCACCACCTCGGCGAAGTACCGGCGCATCACATCGCCGGACGGAAGAGTGCCGAGCAGCTGCTGCGGGTCGACCAGCTTGCCCTCGTGCTCAATCGAGTGCAGCGAGCCGAGCACCCGGTCGAACGTACCCGCCTTCAACACCCGGCTGACGCTGCCCGCGAACAGGTGCGCCTCGCCGGTCTCGATGCCGGTCACCACACGCAGTTCGGGAAAGCGCTCGCGGCACCGTTGCACGCTCGCCTGGTAGCCCTCGACGTCCAGGGGCTGCACGCGGGTGCGCGTGATCGCCGGGTCGCCCGGCGGGATGTGGTCGCCCTCGCCCCACTCGGTGAAATCGACGTGCTCGGTGAACGCCACCGCGGGTAGCCCGATCGCGACGGCGCGCTCGCACGTGCGTTCCATCGAGCCGGAGTGGACAGCGTCGTACGACCACTGGGAGTGGACGTGGTTGTCGGGAGGGAGCAACATCTACTTCATGCTCGCACACGCGCGTCGCGCCCTCCCGGTGATCATGAAAGCTTGTCGTAGCTATAGCAGCGAAGATCCTTCATGATCACCGGGATAAAGCAGCGAGTGCCCCCGGTGGCGCAGTACGAGAACCCACATTGCGGTCACGTGATTGCGAACCGTGCCCCCGGTGGCGCAGTACGAGAACCCACATTGCGGTCACGTGATTGCGAACCGTGCCCCCGGTGGCGCAGTACGAGAACCCACATTGCGGTCACGTGATTGCGA
>JBOHBN010000136.1:0-11228 GCA_050698355.1 Streptosporangiales bacterium
CCGCAGGTCCTCGTCTTCGTGCTGCTGCCCGTTCATGATCCCTCCGGTGATCATGCCCTTGGCCCATCTCCGGTTGATCACGTTAACCATGAGGGGCCCGGTCGGGCCATCCCAACGGGTGAAACACTGCAAGGGATGACCTCGGTTGGTTACCGCACGGTAGTTGACCGGGCTCACGGGTATGCGCGCGCAAACCGACCGGGGTCGAGTCATCCACCGGACCGCGGGCTCGCCTTTTCGGATGAAGGTGATCAACCAGATCGCACGGTCAGTGCTCGTACCGGTCGAAACGGGCGACGTACCGGCGCTGCCACGGCATCTCCACCGCCCGCGGGTGGTAGTGCTGGCGGACGTAGCCGACGGCCTCGTCCGCGGGTACGCCATCGAGTACGGCGAGACAGGCCAGCGCGGTGCCCGTACGCCCACGGCCTGCACTGCACGCCACTTCGACGCGTTCGGTCCCGGCTCGCCGCAAGAGGTCGACCAGCGCCGCTCGGAAACCGGCGCGATCGGCGGGCAGCCACCAGTCCGGCCAACGGACCCAGCGCGACGCCCACGAGAACGGTGGCGGACGACTGCCCTGCAGGTACAGCCCGAACGCGGGCAACAGACCACCCGGCAACGGAGCCCGCAAGCCCCGTCCGCGCACCAACAGCCCGGACGGTAACCGCAACACACCGGATGCGGACTCGTCCCAAGGCTCCACGGGCCGACCGTAGCCCGAGCCTGGCAAGTAAGCGGGACCCGCCCGGGTGCGTTCCCGGACGGGCCCCCTCAGCTGACTGGCGTCAGTGCACGTCGAGGTGGGTTCCCACCTGCAGCGCGTCGGGGTTGCCCCCCACCACGTCGCGGTTCTGCTGCCACAGGGCGTGCCAGCCGCCCGCGACGTCGAACCGGGCCGCGATACCGCTGAGCGTGTCACCCGGCTGGACGGTGTAGCCGCCACCACCGGACGCGTTGCTCCCGCCGCCGGACTCGGCCGCCGCCGGGTTCACGCCCGGAGAACCACCGGCGTCGGCTGAGCTCAGACCCAACTGGGACGAGCACGACGGCCAGGCACCCCAGCCCTGTGTGTCCAACACCTTCTCGGCGATGGCGATCTGCTCGGATCTGCTGGCCTCGTCCGCACGCGGCGCGTACTTCCCACCGCCGAACGCCTTCCAGGTGCTCGCGGAGAACTGCACCCCGCCGTAGTACCCGTTGCCGGTGTTGATGTGCCAGTTCCCGCCGCTCTCGCACTGGGCGAGCTGGTTCCAGGTCGACCCGGTGGCCGCGTGCGCAGGGGCGGTACCCATAGCCAGTGCGGGCACGGCTACCGCCGCGGACGCTACGGCCGCCGACTTGATGGCGCCGTTGCGCAGGGCACGACTCGACCGCTTGGGGGCGCGGTGTCTACCCACCGTCTTGTTCCGAATAGGCACGATTGGCCGTTCCTCTCGGTGCCTACGGAGTGAGCTGTCGGGTTCGGGCGAGAGGTGTGCCCCGCCGCCGAAGCGGCTTCACCCCGAGGCCCCGCGGGGCCGTTCCGGGTTCCTCCGTCTCCGCCCGTTCCTTACTCGGGGCACAGCATCGCCGGGGCGGAGTTCGGCAGCGGCGGGGCTGGGCCGCATCAGGGGCAACACGGCCGCGACCGACGCTAAGCGCGATCGGTTCGTGATCAAAAAGCGATCATGACGTGATCGGACAAGGCGTGCAGGACTGTGTGCGTAGCGCTGAACACTGCCGTTGTATTTCAGTCCCACTCCAGCCCCGCACGCCCCCGTGGGAAGTCGGCACCCTTCTCAACCGCGGCAAATCAGCCGATGGTGACGTCGTACGCCTGCAGCGCCTCCTCGACCGGCTGGAAGAAGGTCTGTCCGCCCGACGTGCAGTCACCGCTGCCGCCGGAGGTGAGGCCGTACGCCGTGCTCCCGCTGTACAGCGGACCGCCGCTGTCTCCGGGCTCAGCGCAGACGTTGGTCTTGATCAGGCCGCTGACGGTCCCCTGCTGGTACTGCACGGTGGCGTCGAGCCCGGTCACCTCGCCGTCCTGGACGCCCGTCGTACTGCCGCGACGGGTCACCGTCTGGCCGACGGTCGGCGCACCGGCACTGTCGATCGGCTGGCTCCCGACCGCCGACGGGTAGTCGGTGTAACCGCTCGTGTAGTCCACGATGGCGAAGTCGTTGCCGGGGAACTGGCTGTCGACCGTGTCACCGAGCGCCACCTGCCCGGCGCGGTCCTCGGTCCACGACGGCTCCGCGTTGCCGCAGTGGCCCGCGGTCAGGAACGCGTGCTTGCTGGGGTCGTTGTTGTAGACAACGTTGAAGCCCAACGAGCAACGGTGCCCGCTGCCGAAGATCGCGTCGCCGCCGGTGATCTTCGTACGGTAGACGCCGGGAATCTTGCGCATCGTCACCTTGTCGCCGAACCGCTCGGTCGCCGCCTTCACCTTGTGCAGCTCGGCGCGCGTCACGGTGCTGTCCGTGGTGACGGTCACGGCGTTGCGCTTCGGGTCGACCGACCACGAGGTGCCCTCAACCAAGCCGGCATCGTCGATGGCGCTCTTCACCGAGGAGAGCTGCTTGGCGCTGTAGTCGACGATGCGTGGTTTCGCGCCCGCGTCCCGTACGGCATCCGCGGCATCGCGGTTCGTGACGTTCACGACCGGCGACTTCGTGCCGGCGTCGATATAGACGCCAGCGGTCTTCTTCGGGCCGAGCCGCTTGGCGAGGGCCGTTGCCTTGGCCGGGCCGGCACTCTGCGACGCTGGTGCCGCATTGGCCGCCGGCGCACCGGCCAGGGCGGCGACGAGCGCCGGCACCCCCGCGGTCGCGAGCGCCGTCACCGCAGACTTCCTGATTTTCACCGGTGGCCTCCCGGGGCAAGAGGTGGCGGATATGGAATTGTTACCGGGCGGTGACTTTTTCAACGGCCACGCTCGGGTGTCAATGTGGAACTGGTCGAGTAAGACCGAGGGTGCACGGTACGCAGCGTGATGCTGCAATTTCTCTGCGCAACGGCGTACGGTCGGCGACATGGGAATTGCGCTCGTAGCAGCGGAAAGTCTTTATCATGGTTCCCCACACGTTGCTGCGGTATTGGGGTTTTTGAGCGGCCGTACCGGCACGATGGTTACGCATAGCAACTGCCGTGGGCATGGAACGGGAGCCGGTTATGGGTGATACCGACGCGGCGACGGCCTACGCCGCCACGCAACCCGGGTTCGGCGGCACCTACATCGACGGCGACGTGTTGGTGGTGCTGTTCACCGAGGACGTGAAACGACACGAACACGCGCTTCGCACCGTCGTCGAGCATCCCGAGCACCTGGTGGTGCGCGCGACATCACGGACCGTCGCGGACGTACGGGAGTCGGCCGCGCGGGTCCGGCACCGCGTGCTCGGCTCCGGCGACGCGACCGACGTCAGCTCGGTCAGTGTCGCTGTCCACGCGGGTGAGTTCGTGGTCGAGGTCGGGCTCGACCCGCACACCGACGAGCGCGAGGAGCAGGTACGCGACGCGGCACGCCCCGACCCGGTAGTCGTCCGGCCGCAGCCACACCCGCGCACGTTGTAGCCCGTGTACGGTCTCTCCAGACGAGGGGAGAGCGAGTGCGCAGCGACATCTTCTCGGCGGAACACACGGTGCAGCCGCCGACGCGGGCCGGCATGAGCCTGCAGAACCCGTACTGCGTCAGGTACGCGGTGGACGGGTCGGTTCACGCCAAGCAGGGAGCGATGGTGGCGTACCGCGGCAACCTGCAACTGCAGGTCAAGGGCCAGGGCGCCAAGAACTTCCTCAAGCGCGCGGTCACCGGCGAGGGCGTCGCGCTGATGGAGGCGCAGGGACGCGGCGAGATCTGGTTCGCCGACACCGCGAAGAACGTCTTCATCCTCGCGCTGGACCCCGGCGACGGGCTCTCGGTGAGCGGGCAGAGCGTGCTCTGCTTCGACTCCTCGCTGAACTACGACATCCGGCTGGTCAAGGGCGCCGGCATGGTCGGCGGCGGACTGTTCAACTGCGTCTTCGACGGCCAGGGGTCGGTGGCAATCACCGCGCATGGCGAGCCGATGGTGATCCCTGTCGGGCCGGACGCGCCGGTCCTCGTCGACACCGACGCGGTCATCGCCTGGTCGGCGTCGCTGCAGACCTCGGTGCACCGCTCGGAGGGGCTCAAGTCGTTCCTCAAGGGTGGCTCGGGGGAACTGTTCCAGCTCGTACTGCAGGGCCAGGGGTTTGTGCTCGTACAGCCCAGCGAGGGATTCCCGACCCCGGTGTCCGACGGCAAGAGCGGCGGCGGCATCGGCGAGCTCTTCAGCGGGTCCTGACGCGGTCTCCTAGCTGACCCGCAGCCGGGTGTGTGCAAAGATCTGGTAATGGATGCGGTCGGCGAAGCCACCCCGGTGGGCCGCCGGGAACGCAAGAAGCGCGCGACCCGCGAGGCGTTGCAGGACGCGGCGCTGCGGCTCGCGCTGGCGCGCGGCCCGGAGAACGTGACGATCGAGGCGATCTGCGAGGAAGCCGACGTCGCCCAGCGCACGTTCTTCAACCACTTCTCCGGCAAGGACGAGGCCCTCGCGGGCGGCCCGCCGATCCCGGGGCCCGAGGCGTGGGATGACCTGGCTGCCGGCGGTACGGGCAACCTCTGGGACGACATCCACGCACGGTTCCGGGCGTGCGCGGAGCAGCTCGAGGAGAGCCGCGAGGAGCTGCTCGCGCGCCGGCAGCTGGTGGAGCAGTACCCGCCGCTGCTGCCGCGGAAGCTGGCACAGTTCGCCGAGTCGGAGCACGCGCTCGCCGCGGCGGTCGCCGCGCGCAGCGGCACCGACCCCGAGCTGGACGCGTACCCCCAGCTCGTGGCCGGTATGGCGGTGACCACCATGCGCGTGGCCATGCGGCGGTGGACGCTCTCCAGCGGCGAGCGCCCGCTCGCGCAGTACGTCGACGAGGCGTTCGACCTCGTCAGCCGCACGCCACTAGGTGGTCACTGACGGCTCGTCGGCGGTGGGCACCTCGTCGGCGCGCCGGCTTGCGAGCGCGTGTAGCGCTCCCGCGGCGAAGAGCACGAGCGCGACGAAGGCGAGCCCGACCAGGCCCACGCCGACGAAGAAGCCGACGGTCGTGCCGGTCGTCCAGTCCGCGCCGTCGGGCTGGTATCCGACGAGGAACGGCGCCACCATCAGCCACCCGCCGCCGAGCAGCGCGACGACGAGCGCGATGACGCCCAGCCTGTCCATGGCGTTCACCGTACGCACGAGTACTACTCCCCTCTCCCGGCGTCGGCGCCGGTGCTGCCGTACACGCGCCGGCTCGGCGCCGATGGCGCGCCCGTCGCGCCGTTCGCCGGCGGCCGGTCGCGGTTCATGTCGTCGCTGAGCGCGGCGATGAGCGGTGCGAGCAGCTCGCGCAGCTCGCTGGAGCCGGACGCCGGTTCGGCCGGCGGTGGCCCGGCCGGTGCCGGCGGCGCGTGCTGTGGCCTGACCCGCGTGTGCACGATGCCGGCGTCCACCAGGTGCTGGCGGATCGCGAGGACGAACGCGACCAGTCCGACCAGCCCTACGACGCCGAGCCCGATGCCGCTCCAGACATCGGTCATCGTCTCGTCGCTCCAGTCCTTGCCGGACGGCTGGATGCCGAGTGCGAACGGGGCGAGCACGAGCCACAGCCCGGTGAGCAGAACCACAGTGGCGGCTATGGCACCGGCAAGTCGTCTCGTCATCTGCCTTCGGTCCCTTCCTGCTCAGGTGGAGTCTTGCCGCCGGACGCGTGCGCGAGAAGTGCCACCGCTGTCGGGCGCACCACCTGGTCGACGGCACGTAGCGCGCGGACGCGCTCGGAGCCGTCACCGTCACCGTCAGCCAGCCTAGCGAGCAGCCGCGTCACGGCACCGTCACCCGCGCCGGTGCGCGTGACGCGCTGGCTCGCCAGGCTGAGTACGAGTCCCGCCACGAGCGCGTCGCGCCGGTCGGGCGGCAGCGTCGCGGACGGGAAGGCGCCCGTGCCGTCGCTTCCGGTGCGCAGCGGGATCTCCTTGAGGAACCACGCGAGCACGAAGCCGATCGCGACGAGCGGGACGAGGTACAAGAACACGGGCGTCAGCGCGTCGGCGAACGCGTGGATGAAGACCTGGCGGATGTCGTGCGGCATCTGGCGCAACATGTCCGGGGTGAGGGCGTTCGCGCTCGGCACGTGTCCACGAGCGCTCGCCGGCAGGGTCTCCGTGAGCTTGTCGGTGAGCCGGTCGGAGAACAGCGACCCGACCACGGCGGCGCCGACCGACGCGCCGATCTGCCGGAAGTACGTGGTCGCGGCGGTGGCGGCGCCCATGTCCGACCGCGGCGCGGAGTTCTGCACGACCAGGACGAGCACCTGCATGATCAGGCCGATGCCGAGACCGAGCACGGCCATGTAGATGCCGTTCTCGATGCGGCTGGAGTCGACGTCCATCAGCGACAGCAGGAACATGCCGAGCGCGGCGATGGCCGTACCGAAGATGGGAAAGATCTTGTAGCGCCCGGTGGCGGAGATGGCCCGGCCGGAGCCGATGCTCGAGACGAGCATGCCGGCGACGAACGGCAGCAGCAGCAACCCGGACTCGGTGGCGCTCGCGCCGTCCACCGTCTGCAGGAAGGTCGGCAGGTAGCCGATCGCCCCGAACATGCAGATGCCGACGACCGCGCCGATCAGGCCCGCGATGTTGAAGATGCGGTCCTTGAACAACCGCAACGGGATGATGGGTTCCGAGGCGTAGTGCTCGGCCAGGACGAACAACGCCGCGGCGGCGAGGAAGCCGAGTCCGAGCGCGATGATCACCGGCGACGTCCAGTCGTACTCAGTGCCGCCCCAAGTGGTCAGCAGCACGATGCACATCGATGCCGCCGCCATGAAGACCACTCCAGGGACGTCGAGCCGGTGCTTCTGCCTGCGCTTGGGCAGGTGCAGCACGAACGCGGTGACCGCCAGCGCGGCGGCGCCGAGCGGCAGGTTCACGTAGAAGCACCACCGCCAGGACGCGTAGTCGGTGAACACGCCGCCGAGCAGCGGCCCGCCGATGGTCGAGAGGCCGAAGACCGCGCCGATGAAGCCCATGTACTTGCCGCGCTCGCGCGGCGGCACGACGTCGCCGATGATCGCCTGCGCGCCGATCATCAGCCCGCCGCCGCCGACGCCCTGCAGGGCGCGGAACGCGATCAGCTGGTCCATGCTCTGCGCGATCCCGCAGAGCGCGGAGCCGATGAGGAACACCGTGATGGCGAACATGAACAGGCCCTTGCGGCCGAACAGGTCGCCGAGCTTGCCGTAGATGAGCAGCACCACGGTGGACGCCAGGAGGTACGCGGTCAGCACCCAGGAGATGTGGCTGAGCCCGTTCAGGTCGCCGACGATGGTCGGCAGCGCGGTGTTGACGATCGTCTGGTCGAGCGCGAACAGCAGCACGGCCAGCATCAACGCGCCGAACACCACCATGATCTGGCGCTGGCTCGGCGCTGCCTCGTTCGCGTGCCGGGCCTGCACGGGCGGGCCGGGTACGGTCCCCGCGCTCATCGGGCGCCCACCGCCCGACCACCGCGCAATTCAAGCACAAAACGAATCCTTGCACGCCCTGCAAGTTCTTGCAAACCGGGGGTCAGTGGCAGAAGTGGCGGGTCCCGGTCAGGTACAGGGTGGCGCCGGCGGCCCCGGCGCCGGCCGCGACTTCCTCGTCGCGCACGGACCCGCCCGGCTGCACGACGGCACGCACGCCCGCGTCGAGCAGCACCTGCAGCCCGTCGGGGAACGGGAAGAAGGCGTCGCTCGCGGCGACCGAACCCCGCGCGCGATCGCCCGCCCGCGCGACCGCGAGCCGGGCAGCGTCGACCCTATTGACCTGGCCCATGCCGACGCCGACGGTCGCGGTACCGGCAGCGAGCAGGATCGCGTTCGACTTGACCGCGCGCACCGCCCGCCACGCGAACGCGAGATCGGCGAGCGTCGCCTCGTCGGCGGCCTCGCCCGTACGCAGTGTCCAGGCGGACGGGTCATCGCCCGGCGCGTCGACCCGGTCGGTGCTCTGCACCAGGACACCGCCGCTCACCGCCCGGAACTCCAGCGGGTCGGGATGCGGGTCGGGCGGGCACCTCAGCAACCGGACGCCCTTTTTCCGGCTCAGCGCCTCCACTGCGCCGGGCTCGAAGTCCGGCGCGACGACGACCTCGGTGAAGACCGCCGCCACCTGCTCGGCCATCGCGACGCTGACCTGCTGGTTCGCAGCCACGACCCCGCCGTACGCGGACACCGGGTCGCAGGCGTGCGCCTTGCGGTGAGCCTCGGCGATGTCGGCGCCGACCGCGATGCCGCACGGGTTGGCGTGCTTGACCACGGCGACCGCGGGTGCGGTGAAGTCGTGCGCGGCACGCCTGGCAGCGTCCGCGTCGACGTAGTTGTTGTACGACATCTCCTTGCCGTGCAGCTGCTCGGCGTGCGCCAAGCCGGGACGCCAGTGCCGGTACAGCGCGGCCCGCTGATGCGGGTTCTCCCCATACCGCAGGACGGCGGCGCGGTCCCACGCGGCACCCGTCCAGGTGGGGAAACCGCTCCCGTCCTCCGGGGGCGCCAGCACGCTGCCCATCCAGCTCGCAACCGCGGTGTCGTACGCGGCGGTGTGGGCGAACGCCGCCGCGGCGAGTTGCCGCCGCTGGTCCAGCGTGAAGCCGCCGGCCGCGACCGCGGCGAGCACGTCCACGTACCTCGCCGGGTCGACGACGACCGCGACGGACGTGTGGTTCTTCGCTGCCGCCCGCACCATCGCCGGGCCGCCGATGTCGATCTGCTCGACACACTCGTCGGGGCCGGCACCGGACAGCACGGTATGCCGGAACGGGTAGAGGTTGGACACCAACAGGTCGAACGCCGCGATGCCGAGCCCGTCGAGCTGGCGTAGGTGGTCGTCGTCGCGGGTGTCCGCGAGCAGGCCAGCATGCACGGCGGGGTGCAGCGTCTTCACCCGGCCGCCCAGGCACTCCGGGAAGCCGGTCAGGTCCTCCACCCGGGTGACGGCGACTCCCGTCGCTGCGATCCGCTCGGCGGTGGAGCCGGTCGACACGATCTCGACGCCTGCTTCGGCGAGGCCGTGGGCGAGGTCCTCGACGCCGGTCTTGTCGTACACGCTGACGAGTGCCCGGCACACGGGCCGCCGGTCGCCTGCGGTCGGTTGCTCCTTGCTCACGGGATCGTGACCCTCCTGCCGTTGACCGTCCAGCCCTCGCGCACCATGCGCCCGACCACCTCGACGAGCAGGGCACGCTCGACGCTCTTGATCCGCTCGTGCAGGGAGCCCTCGGTGTCCGCCTCGAGCACGGGCACGGTGGTCTGGGCGATGATCGGCCCGCCGTCGACATCCTCGTCGACGACGAACACGGTGCAACCGCTCACCTTCACCCCGTACGCCAGGGCATCCCGCGGCCCGTGCATGCCCGGGAACGACGGGAGCAGCGCGGGATGGGTGTTGACCGTACGGCCACCGAACCTCCCAAGGAACGCCGACCCGGTGAGCTTCATGAACCCGGCGAGCACGACGACGTCCGGCTCGTACGCTGCGACCTCGTCGGCCAGGGCGCGGTCCCACGCGTCGCGGCCGGGGTGGTCGTCGACCCGGCAGACGAACGTGGGCACACCGTGCTCGCGCGCACGCTGCAGCCCACCGGTACCGTCCCGGTCGGTGCCGACGGCGACCACGGTGGCGCCGTACGCGGGATCGGCGCAGGCGTCGGCCAGCGCCTGCAGCAGCGTGCCCGTGCCGGAGACGAGCACGACGATCCGGCGCACGACCTACCCTTCTACCGCGACGGCTGAGGTGTGCAAACGTACCGTGCGGCGAGCATGTCGATGCCGGTGCTGTACCAAGGAGGTCATTAGTCCCCCGACAGTCGAGGCTACGTGCCTTGCAATAATGGCGTCTCACGGTCCAGCTAGTAATGGCCTCCTTGGTAATGGCGGGGTCGACCGAGACGGACGGAGGCAATCGGTGCCCGACCCCGACAACGACCGGAGCGGGACGAAGCCCCCCAGCCGGCCCGACGGCTCGGGTTCCAGCCAGGAGCGGCGGCGGCACGGCTCCGTGGCGATCGTGTTCGCCTGCGCCCTGCCGGTGGCGATCCTCGTGCTCCCGACGCTGCCTGCCCTCGCGGTGGCCGCGCCCGTGCTGGGGATCGGTGCCCTCGTCGCCGGCATCCTGGCCCGGCGCGCCGCGAAGACCACCGGTGGCACCGCGTACGGCACGACCACCGCGATCGTGGTCGGGGTCGCCGGACTCGTGATGAGCCTAACGGTCGCGCCGTTCTGGCAGCCGCTGTCCACCTACCAGCAGTGCCGCTCGAGTGCCATCACGATGACCAGTAAGCGGCAGTGCCAGGACGCGCTGCAGCACAGCATCGCGACGCAGGTGCCGTTCGCCCCGACCGGGCTGCTCCAGCAGCTGCAGTAGCCCCGCAGGCGGGGCCGCACACGCAGGTCTGGCTACGGCTCGGGATCGGCAACGACCCGCAGCAGCCGGTGCGATATCTTCCTGGACCACCCGAGGTGATGACTGACCGCCCGGGCGAGTTCCGAGGGTGGCGCGACCAGGACGGGACACCGCGCGTACCGGAGGCAGTAGCGACTCACCGACTGGCCGCGGTGCAGCCATCGCCGGGTGCCGGCTCCGACCACGAGCAGGTCATCGGCCCTGCCCGCGATCTCGACCAGGGCCCTACCAGGGTTGCCTTCGTAGGCGCGGACATCGGCCTTCACCGCCACGTCGGCGGGGTAGCCGCCGAGTGAGCAGTCAAACGCGTCTGCGATGCGCCTGCGCCCGTCGGCGACCACCATCGGGTTGTGGGGCATCGAGGCGGCCACGCTGACGTGCCCGACCACCTGCTGACATACCCATACGACGTGGAGCGATGCGCCCTCTTGCTGGGCGATCGCTACCGCCTGACGCAGTGCCGACAGGCTCCCCAGGGAGCCGTCGACGCCGACGACGACTCGGCGCCACATGCCGCCATTCTGCCCCGCCCGGCGCAGCCCGGCTAGTTGTCGGGCATTTGGCCCGGGCCACTGGCGGGGTCCTCGACCGGGCGCCGGCGTGAGAACCAGCACCCGGCGACGGCGGCCAAGGCCCCGGCGACCGCGACCTCGCCGGTGACTGCCAGCCCCACGAGTAGCGGGTCGGGGCCGAGATCCACCAGGCGGCCGGCGCCGAGCGAGCCGCCTGCGAGGGCAGCGAGGGC
>JBOHBN010000137.1:0-1141 GCA_050698355.1 Streptosporangiales bacterium
GCAGGTTCTCCCGAAGTCTGAGCATCGACTCCAGCGGCGTCCGGTGCGGGAAGGACGGGTTAGCCTTCGCCCACTGCTCACGGTCGTCGGCGTCAGCGTCCTCGTCAGCCGAGAACTCGATATAGACCATGTCCTCGGCCTTGCCCGCGAGCGCCTGTGCACGCTTGTTCGCGAACGCCCCGCCTGGGTCGATCTCAGGGCGCGGCGGCGTACCCATGTAGAACAACAACGCACCCGCAGGATGCCGAGACTGGTTAGTCGCGGCGATCATGTCGTCAAGTGCCCGCTCGGTAAGAATCTGCGCCTCGTCGAAAACCTCGACGTCGACCTCATCGAAGCCGCGGCCAAACCCCTGCTCACGGGCACCGAACATGATGGACGACCCGTTACGGAAGACGATCTCCTGCTCACCGTTAGCCTGCCGGATCGCGAGCTGGCCACGCTCATTGTTGGCAATATACGGAACCACGTGTTTCGACTTGCAGAAGCCCTGCAGTGACCGGAAGGTGTTCGTGGCCGTGCGGGTCCGGTGAGCGGTCCACAGGACCTTCAGACCAGGCGCCAAGATGCACAGTGCCACAAGTATCCGCCCAACCAAGAACGTCTTGGCAACCTGCCGCGGGATACTGAGGACCACGCCACCCACCGTGGCTGCGTACACTCCGTCCTTCCGCTTAGCCAGGATGGCCCGGCCAGCACCGTCCTGCCACTCGTCGAAGTGAACGCCAAACGAGTTCAGCTTGTCGCGTACAGCCGGCCAACCCGTCGTGGCGATCTCACTCGGCAGAGTGACGTGACGGGCTACGTCAGATAGCTTCCCACTGCGCGTCAGGGGTTGGGCCATTCGGCGTCGCCTCCTGGTCGTCGCGGGAGTCAATGGCCCGGATCTCGCGGTCGTACTCGCGGATCTTCGCGCTCACGCCACCCAACGCATGCGCCGGCACCGCGCCCTTGTCCATCTCGGCCGCAAGGTAAGTTCGCAACGAGACCAGAAGCGCCCGCTCAGACACGTCGGCGGCCTGCCCGATCGTCTTAGGTTGCGCAGGGGGCGCCTTCTCGCCAGGGGTGACCGCGCGGAGGGACTTCTTAGGCATAGCCGGACCTCCTCGGTCGTTGTCTTTTCTCAGGTAGAGGGAGATTG
>JBOHBN010000138.1:0-2986 GCA_050698355.1 Streptosporangiales bacterium
GAAGATCAACTAGTCGAGAGTTGAAGGAGTACACGTGACCGTGACCGAAGACCAACAGCAGTACATGAAGCGGCCGGAACCCGCGGCTGGGGCCGAGACGGTGTTTGGGACGCCGTCGCCGGAGCCGGGCTCGGCGCGGCAGGCGGTGAACGAGATGGTCGAGGCGGGCCTGTTCGATGACCTGATGGCTCGAGTCGATGAGCGCGATCTGCAGTTGACCGGCCAGGGCGGGTTCGTCCCGGAGATGGTCAAGGCGGTGTTGGAGCGGGGCCTGCAAGCCGAGCTGACCGATCACGTGGGCTACGCCAGAGGCGAGGCAGCCGGCCGCGGCTCGCCGAACTCCCGCAACGGCTCCACGCCGAAGACGCTGGCCACCGAGGTCGGCGAGGTCGACCTGGACACCCCCAGGGACCGGGACGGGTCGTTCGAGCCGCGGCTTGTGCCCAAGGGCGCGCGCAGGCTCGACGGGCTCGACCAGCAGATCGTCTCGCTGTACGCCGGCGGGATGACCGACCGGGATATCCAGCATCACCTGCAGCGCACGCTGGGAGTGGAGCTTTCCCACGAGACGATCAGCAACATCACCGATGCCGTCCTGGAAGAGGTCAAGGCCTGGCAGACCCGGCCGCTAGAAGAGATCTACCCGATCATCTACCTCGACGCGCTGGTGGTGAAGGTCAAGGACAACCACCAGGTCCGTAACCGGCACGCGCACCTCGCGATCGGCGTCGACCTCGAGGGCGTCAAACACGTCCTCGGGATCTGGGTGCAGGCCAGCGAGGGCGCGAAGTTCTGGGCCGGGGTCTGCGCCGAGCTGCGCAACCGCGGCGTCAAAGACACCCTGATCGTCTGCTGCGACGGGCTCACCGGCCTGCCCGAAGCGATCGAGGCGACCTGGCCGCAGGCCACGGTACAGACCTCACCAGTTCACACTCGCGTTGGCGGGATGGTCTCGCCGGTCACCGCATCACCGGGACAGGACCTATGCAGACGTGTTGCCTTCGAGGCCCTCATGCAGACCTGTCCGTCCTGGTGGGGGCGGGCCGCGTAGTGGCCAGCGGGAGTTGCGCTTCGAGCGCCGTGGTGAGGTTCCAGCACGGCCAGCCAGTCGGTGACGTGTCCGGAAAGGACGTTGCCAGTGCTGCCACCAGCGACCACCGATTCCGACGCCGTGTTCGTCGGCATCGACTGGGGTAACTCACACCATCAGCTGTGCGTTCTCGACACCGCCGGTGCGGTTGTCGACAACGGCAAGGTCGGCCATGATGTTGCGGGCATGCGCGAGCTCGAACGCCGACTTGGCCTGCACCGGTCGATCGTCGGCATCGCCATCGAACGCTCCGAAGGCCTGCTAGTCGAAGCTTTGCAGCAGCAGGGCCACCGGCTGTTCTGCGTGTCGCCGAAGATGTCCGCGCGGGCGCGTGAACGTTATCGGCTCGCGCCGACGAAGAACGACGCCTTCGACGCGTTCGTGCTTGCCGACTCGCTGCGCCACGAACACCGGCATTGGCGTCGAGTAGCGACGCCATCATTGCTGTTGGCCGAGCTGCGGGCGTTGACCCGCGACCGGGAACGGCTGGTCTGGAACCAGCGCGATGTCGAGAACCAACTGCGGGCGGCCGTGCTGACCTACCATCCGGCCGTGCTGCACCTGTTCTCCAGCCTCGATCGTGACATCAGCCTCGCGTTCTTGCGCGACTATCCGACACCCGCGCAGGCCGCCCGGGTCGGGCCGGCCCGGATGAAGGCCTTCACCGCCCGGCACGGCTACTCCGGCCGCACCCGCCCGGAGGTGCTGGTTGACCGGCTCCGCGCGAACCTACTCGCCGCCAGTGAGGGCACCACCGCCGGCAAGGCGTTCACCGCGATGCTGTTCGTCGACCAGCTCGAGCTGCTCAACAGCCAGCTCCGCGCGATCACCGCCTGGATCGCCGAACGCGTGGCCGCGCACCCCGACGCGGCGATCTTCCGCAGCTTCCCCGGCATGGGCGGCACCACCGCCGCGATCATGCTTGCCGAGATGGGCGAGGACCGCTCCCGATTCCCCACCGCTGACGTCCTGCTTGCCGAGACCGGCACCGCACCGGTCACTCGTTCCTCGGGTCGCAGCCGCACCGTCCGGTTCCGCTATGCCGCTAACAAGCGGATGCGCCACGCCATCGACTGGTGGACCTTCGTCGCCGTCCGAGAAGACGAATGGTCCCGCGACGCCTACCAGCAGGCACGCGCCCGCGGGCAGCTACACAACCGCGCACTACGCGGCGTCGGCGCCCGCTGGACCCGAGTCCTCTGGCGGTGCTGGACCGACCACAGTCCATACGACCCCGCGCGCCATCACAAGCAGCAGGAACTGACCGACACGACCGTCTGACGCAAGCACCGCACCGAGCCTCGCCCGGCCACACGCCGCGAGGCCATCTCAGCATGCCCGCAACCCCTCCCTTGACCGCGTCCCTTGATCTTCAAGGTTGACAGCGGGAGTCTGCGTGGTACACCTGATCCGCGCCGCGATGCGGTTCGTGTCCTACACCGACCGCAAGAAGGTCGCCGCCGCGTTGAAGACCATCTACACCGCACCGACCGTCGAGGCCGCCGAGACCGCGCTCTTGGACTTCGCCGGCTCCGAGCTCGGCGGCAAGTACCCCGCCGCGGTGCAGACCTTCGAGCACGCCTGGGATCGGTTCATCCCGTTCCTGGAGTTCCCACCCGACCTGCGGCGAATCATCTACACCACCAACGCCATCGAATCGCTGAACTACCAGCTCCGCAAGATCATCAAAAACCGCGGCCACTTCCCCAGCGACGACGCCGTGGTCAAGCTGTTGTGGCTCGCGATCCGCGACATCGAAGACAAACGCGCCCGGCAACGCGCCAAGGAAACCGGCACCGCCCGCAACAAGCGCAAAGCCCCCGGCAGGCTCGTCGAAGGCGCCACCACCCACAGCTGGAAAGCCGCCCTCGGAGCCCTCGCCCTGGCCTACCCCGA
>JBOHBN010000139.1:0-31107 GCA_050698355.1 Streptosporangiales bacterium
TGCCAGCGTACCCGATTAGGTCAATATGTAAGGACGAAGTATTGACATGATTCACCCGCCCCGTGGACACTACATCCCACCAGCTGTGCCTGCGATCGCATTGCCGTCGGGCGACCGCCCATCCGACGAGGGCGAGGGTGAGAACAATGACCGGAAGACGGATCACAGCTCTCCTGGGCGGGTTGCTCGTCGCCACGCTCGCGATCGCCGGCTGCAGCAGCAGCGGTGGCAAGGCCGCCCAGGAGAAGCAGAGCCAGGCCGCCGCCGGCAAGGCGGACACGCCGCAGATCAAGGTCGCCTTGATCACCCACGCAGTGCCCGGCGACACGTTCTGGGACCAGGTACGCGACGGCGCGAAGGCCGCGGCCGCCAAGGACAACGTAAAGCTCATCTACTCACACGACCCGGACGGCACAAAGCAGGCGACGCTCATCGAGAACGCCGTCGACCAGCACGTCGACGGCATCGCCGTGACGCTGGCACACGCGTCCGCTGTACGCGGGGCGGTCAAACGGGCGACCGAGGCAGGTATCCCCGTCGTCGCGTTGAACGCCGGCATGGACGAGTGGCAGAAGATGGGGATACTCGAGTTCTTCGGCCAGGACGACCGGGTGGCCGGCGAGGCGTTCGGCAGGAAGCTCAACGAGGTCGGCGCCAAGCACGTCGTCTGCATCAACCAGGAACAGGGTCACGTCGGCCTCGAGGCGCGCTGCTCGGGGCTCGAGTCGACCTTCAACGGGAAGTCCGAGGTGCTCTACGTCGAGAGCGCCGACATGAGCTCGGTACGGTCACGTATCACCGCGAAGCTACAGTCCGAACCCGATATCGACTACGCGGTCACCCTCGGGGCGCCGTTCGCCATGACGGCGTTGCAGTCCGTCGACGGTGCCGGCAGCGATGCCCAGGTGGTGACGTTCGACCTGAACAGCCAGGTGATCGACGCGATCAAGTCCGGGAAGATCCAGTTCGCGGTCGACCAGCAGCCGTACCTGCAGGGTTACCTGTCGGTGGACAGCCTCTGGCTGTACAAGTTCAACGGTGCCGTGATCGGAGGCAATCAGGCGACGCTGACGGGTCCGACGTTCGTCACCAACAAGAACATCGGCGACCTGGCCCGGTTCTCGAAGTGACCTCCCGTACGAGGGACTGGCGATGACCGGCACGGCGACCGAACCGGCGGCGCAGAGTCCCGCCGCGCTACCCCGGCAAGTCAGGCCGCGTTCCCCGGTCCGGCGGCTCCTCGGCCGGCCCGAGGTGGGGTCACTGTGCGGTGCTCTCATCGTCTTCCTCTTCTTTCTCGTCATGGCCGAGCCGATGCGGCAGGTCGCGTCGATCGCGACCGTCTTCTACTCCGCGTCGACCATCGGAATCGTCACGGTTCCCGTGGCCCTGCTGATGATCGGTGGGGAGTTCGACCTGTCCGCGGGCGTCGCCGTCATCAGCTCGGCGCTCGTCGCGGCGATGCTCAGCTTCCAGATGACGGCGAACGTCTGGGTCGGTGTCGTGGTCGCGCTGCTGGTGTCGCTCGGTATCGGGTTCGTCAACGGTTACATCCGCATGCGTACGGGCATCCACAGCTTCCTCGTCACCCTCGGCATGTTCTTGATGCTGCAGGGCCTGAACCTGGCGGTCACCAAGCTCGTCACCGGCAACGTCGCGACGCACGACATCTCCGACATGGACGGGTTCGACACCGCTCATGCGATCTTCGCCGCCAGCCTGCACATCGGGGGCGTGGGTATCGAGGCGAGCATCCTGTGGTGGATCGTCTTCGTAGCCATCGCCACCTGGATCCTGTTGCGTAGCATGGTGGGCAACTGGATCTTCGCGGTCGGTGGCGACGGCGCCAGCGCCCGCGCGGTCGGCGTCCCGGTGAAGCACACGAAGATCGGGCTTTTCATGGCCGTCGGATTCGGTGCCTGGTTCCTCGGCATGCACGAGCTGTTCTCGTTCAACACGGTGCAGTCCGGCGCGGGCGTGGGAAACGAGCTGATCTACATCGCAGCGGCGGTCGTCGGCGGCTGCCTGCTGACCGGTGGCTACGGCTCGGCGGTCGGTGGCGCGCTGGGAGCGTTCATCTTCGGCGTGACGACGCAGGGCATCGTCTACGCGGGCTGGAACCCCGACTGGTTCATGTTCTTCCTCGGCGCCATGCTGCTGCTCGCCGTGGTGGTCAACCTCTGGGTACGGCGGCGGGCGGCACGGAGGTGACCATGGCAACCACGAACGCGCCCGCGAAGGTCGTGCTCACCGATGTGTCCAAGAGCTACGGCAACATCCAGGCACTGACCGGCATCAGCCTCACCGTCGGCGTCGGCCAGGTCCATTGCGTCCTCGGGGACAACGGCGCGGGAAAGTCGACGCTGATCAAGGTGATCTCCGGGTTGCACGGCCACGACACCGGTACGTACTGCGTCGACGGCGATCCGGTGCGCTTCTCCTCCCCCAGGGAGGCACTGGGACACGGCATCGCGACCGTCTATCAGGATCTGGCACTCGCACCGCTGATGCCGGTGTGGCGCAACTTCTTCCTCGGCTCGGAGCCAACCTTGGGTTCCTGGCCGCTGCGCAGGCTCAATGTGGCGTTCATGAAGAGCACCGCGAGCGAGGAGCTGCGCAGGCTCGGCATCGAGCTGGAGGACATCGACCAGCCCGTCGGCACGCTGTCGGGCGGGCAGCGGCAGTGCGTCGCGATCGCCAGGGCCATCTACTTCGGCGCGCGCGTCCTGCTGCTCGACGAGCCGACCGCCGCGCTCGGCGTCAAGCAGTCGGGCATCGTGCTGAAGTACGTCGCAGCAGCCAGGGATGCCGGCCTCGCGGTCATCTTCGTCACCCACAACCCGCAGCACGCCTACGTGGTCGGTGACCACTTCACCGTGCTCAACCGCGGCGAGATCGAGCTGAGCGCGCCGCGCCGGGAGCTGGTACTCGAGGACCTCGCCCATCACATGGCGGGCGGTGACGAGCTCGATGTGATCAAGCACGAGCTGGAACGGGTCGACGACGCCGAGGCGGGAACATGAGCGAGAACCTCTTAAGAGTAGGACTGTTGGGCGCCGGCCGCATCGGTTCGGAGCACGCGCGCCGGTTGCACGAGCGGGTGAGCGGAGCGCGGCTCGTCGCAGTCGTCGACCCGGACGTCGACCGCGCGAGCGCGGTCATCGCCGGCATTCCCGGCGCACGGGCCGAGGCCGATCCGTTCGCGGTACTCACAGCCTCGGACGTGGACGCCGCGGTCATCGCCGCTCCGGGCCCGCTGCACGAACCGTTGCTGCTGCCGGCGATCGAGCGCGGGCTGCCGGTCCTATGCGAGAAACCGCTCGCCCCCGATCCGCAGGGTGCCCTGCGCGTCCTCAAGGCCGAAGAGGCAGCGGGCAGGCGCCTGGTCCAGGTCGGCTTCAACCGCCGCTTCGACGCCGAGTACCGCGCTCTCAAACAGTCGCTGGACGCGGGCGAGCTCGGCCGGCCGCTGCTGATGCACTGCGTGCACCGCAACCCGTCCTCGCCGCCGGGCTTCACCGACGGCATGCTGATCAGCGACTCGGTGGTGCACGAGCTGGACGCGACCCGCTGGCTGCTGGGCGACGAGATCGCCGCGGTGTCGGTACGGCGGCCGCGGGCGACGTCCAACGCGCCGGAGGGGCTGCACGACCCGCAGGTGGTGTCGCTGGAAAGTGCAGGCGGCGCGCTCGTCGACGTCGAGATCTTCGTCAACTGCCTGTTCGGCTACCAGGTGCGCTGCGAGGTGGTGTGCGAGCGGGGCACCGTAACGATCGGCGGGGAGACCGGTCCGGTCGTGCACGCCGGGGGCCGCTGGGGCGGAACCATCACGCCCGGTTTCCCCGAGCGGTTCGGCCGGGCGTTCGACGCCGAGTTCCAGGCGTGGGTCGACGCCGCCCGGCAGGGACGCGTCGACGGCGCGGACGCCTGGGACGGCTATGCCGCCGCGACGATCTGCGACGCGGGCGTACGCGCACAGGAGACGGGCGGGCGCGTACCCGTGGAGATGGTCGAGCGCCCGGCCCTGTACTCGTGACAGTGATCATGAAGGATGGTCCGTGTTCTGGCACGGAGAACCTTTCATGATCACCGGAAACGCTTGCTAGAACTCCTCGTAGGTGCGCGGGTCCTGGTCGTTGACGCGCTTGCCTGTGTCCAACCTGGCGATCGCGACCATGTCCTCGTCGGTGAGGTGGAAGTCGAAGACGTCCAGGTTCTCCCGCAGCCGCTCGACGCGCGACGTCTTGGGGATCGTGGCGAGGCCCTGCTGGACGTGCCAGCGCAACACCACCTGCACCGGTGACTTGCCGTGCTGCCGCGCGATCCCGGCGAGTACGGGATCGCTCATCAAGTCGCTCATCTGGGCCAGCGGCGACCACGACTCCGTGACGATGCCCCTGCGGGCGTCATCGGCGCGCTGCTCGCGCTGCGGGAACCGGGGATGCAGCTCGACCTGATTCACCGCCGGCACGGTGGGCGTCCGCTCTGCAAGCCGATCGAGGTGCTCGGCGGCAAAGTTCGACACCCCGATCGTGCGCACCTTGCCCGCCTCCGCCAGATCTTCCATGGCTAGCCACGAGTCGATGTAGGCGTCGAGGCGTGGCAGCGGCCAGTGGATGAGGTACAGGTCCACGTAGTCGAGGCCGAGTCGTTGCAGGCTGCCGTCCAGCGCCATCTTCGTCGACGCGTAGCCCTGGTCGGACCCGCGCAGCTTGGTACAAACGACGACGTCCTCGCGGGCAAGGCCCGCGTCGGCTATCCCCTGCCCGACGCCGACCTCGTTGCCGTATCGCGCAGCGGTGTCGAGCAACCGGTAGCCTATGCCCAGCGCCTCGCGGACGAGCACGCGGATCTCCTCGTCGCCGACGTGGGCGGTGCCGAGCCCGAGCTGCGGCAGCTCGACACCGTTGTTCAACGAGACTGTTGGAATGGTCGGCATGCGGGCAGCTTAACCCTTGTACGCGTCGGCGGCTCGCCGCTGGCGGGACGCCGACGCGTGCGGGTTCACGGTGACAGGTGCTACGGCGCCCTCGCGGGTCGGTACCAGCCTTGGCCCTGCCGGGCCGTGCACGTGCCGCGGTTCGGGAAAGGCGAACAGCAACACGAGGTAGGTGACGAACGCCGCCACGAGTGCGACCGCCAGGCTGATGTCGACACCGCCGGCCACGCCACGCAGCGGGCCGGCGATGAGCGAGGTGTTGGCGGTGGAGAGCCCGAGTCCTGCCGCGATCAGCCACGCGGTCATGCCGCGCCAGTTGACGCCCCGGGTGAACCAGTACGCGCCGCCGCGCTCACCGCGGTTGAAGACCTGCAGGTCGTCGGGCCGGTAGAACCCGCGGCGCACGAAGTAGCCGACGGCCATGATGACCATCCACGGCGACGTGCACAGGATGATGAGCGTTGTGAACGCGTTGATGCTCGCCACCAGCTCGAAGACGAACCGGCCGACGAGGATGAAGGCGAACGCCAGCGTTCCGATCAGCAGGGTGGCTTGCACGCGGGACAGCCGCGGGAAGATCGAGGAGAAATCCAGGCCGGTGCCGTACAGCGAGGTCACGCCGGTGGAAAGGCCGCCGAGAAGGGCGATCACCATCAGCGGGACCGCGTACCACAGCGGCGAGAGCTGCACCAGGCCGGCGATGTAGTTGTTGGGGTCCGCCACCAGCGTGGCGGTGGCGACGCCGAACAGGTACGGCACGAGCGTGCACACCTGTGCGAGGAACGGTGCGGCAGTGAGCTGCCAGGGTCGGGTTCCCCGCGGGATGTAGCGTGCCCAGTCGCCGAGGAAGCCCCCGAAGGAGATGGGGTTGGCCATCGTGACGAGAACCGCCGCGACGAAGGCGGCGGTGAACGAGCCGAAAGCGTACTGGTCCGTGCCTGCGTACGAGGCGTCGAACCTGCCGGCGTAGGCGAGGATCCCGAGCAGGATGAGCACGGTGCCGGCGATCACGACGACCTTGTTGACCAGCAGCATGAACTGGTAGCCGTATACGCAGATCACGATGACCACGAAGCCGAAGGCGGCGTAGATGACGCCACGCACCGGATCGCCGAGGCTGACCCCGAACAGCTTGCCGAGCCCACCGGCGAACGCGTCGCCGCTGACCCACACCGAGATGGAGTAGAACGCCATCGCGGTGAGCAAGGAGAGGAAGGACCCCACGATGCGGCCGGCGACGCCGAAGTGGGCACCGGACGAGACCGCGTTGTTGGTGCCGGTGACGGGGCCGAATAGGCCCATGGGCGCGAGGATCAGCGCGCCGATGACGACACCAAGCACAGTCGCCCACAGCGCCGCCCAGAACGACAGGCCGAGAGCCACCGGGATGGTCCCCAGGATGATGGTCGCGAACGTGTTCGCTCCGCCGAAGGTGATACGGAAGAGGTCGAAGGGTGTCGACGTGCGGTCGGCGTCGGGAATCTGCTCGACGCCGTACTGCTCGACCTCGATGGCCTTCGGTGCCGTGCGGCCTTGCGAGACCGATCCCGTGTCAGCCACGTGCCCTCCTTTGTACTAGGCGACAGGTCTTGGCCCACGGCATCGCAGGCGGCCACCGGGCGAGCATCCGACCCCCAGGTGGGGTCACAGACGGCGCGGGGCCGCGACGCACAGCGTAGACCTCGAGGCTGCCGCCGGCAGCGACCGGCGATCGACCCGCTCGGGGTGGTTCCGAGGATCACAGCCGTTGTTGCCCTGAACCTTGCACGTCACGTGGGGCTGTGCCATGCTGAGGACATCACACGTCAGACGTCATATGGCAGTAGCCCTCCGATCCGAATGAGGTCCTGATGGCATACACGATGGACTGGGACCCGGACCCGCAGCCCGGCGGCTGCCACCTGCTCACCAGGCGGCAGCTGCTGTCGTATACGGCCGTGTTGACAGGGACGGCGGCCGTCGCGGGGTGCAGCGGAGGCGAGACCTCGTCCTCAGCCAGCACAGGGTCCGCTGGTGCCACGGGCGGGTCGTCAGGCGTCCTCAACTACGGCGAGGCGGGCGCGTTCACCACCTTCAACCCGTGGGCGCAGAAGGTCGTCGAGCAGTCGGTTGCGAACCAGGTCTTCTCTCGGCTGGTGTACAAGACCAGCGACGGCAAGGCCGTGGGAGACCTTGCCCAGTCGTGGAAGACGGCCCCCGACGGCAAGAGCATCACGATCAAGCTGCGGAAGGGCGTCAAGTGGCACGACGGATCTCATCTGGTCGCGCATGACTTCGTCACGATGTACGGCTACCTGTCCGACCCAGCCTTGAAGGCCGACAGCGGCGTGCAGAAGATGACCCAGTTGTTCGAGCCCGTCAAAGCCGTCAAAGCTCCTGATTCCACCACGGTAGTGATGGAGTTCAAGTCGCCAGTCCCTTACGTACTGGACATCCTCGACTACTGGTATGCCGTAAAGTTCCCGGACCCGAATGACACCAACTTCTTCAAGCACCTGCCTGTTGGCACGGGCCCGTTCAAGATGACCAAGTTCACCCGGAACCAGAGTGCACAGTTCGAACCGAACCCGGACTACTACGTCAAGGGAGAGCCAAAGGTAGGCAAGTTCACGTTCTTCGTGTTCGGCAACGGGACCAACGTGGTATCGAACTTAAAGGCTGGACAGGTCCATGGCGTCCTGGTCAGCAATCCGGCCAACGTAAAGGGCCTCAAAGGCGATCCGACGTACACGTTCACCCATGCTCGCCTCGGCGTGTGGCTGGTCCAGATCAATGTCTCCAAGCCACCGTTCGACAAGGTCGAAGTGCGTCAGGCTCTCTCCTACGCCATGAACCGTAAACAGTTCGCAAAGGTTGCACACTTCGGACTGGAGAACCCCGCCACGAGCCCGTTCTTCACCTCGGCGGCCACTGGCTACGTACCTGACCTCGTTCACGCACAGGCGTTCGACCTGAAGAAGGCCAAGAGCCTCCTTGACTCGGCCGGCGTCCATGGCCTGAAGATCAAGCTTCCCGTACCATCAAGCCACCCCAACGTGCAGACCATGGCCCAGATCTGGCAGTCGGATCTGTCCAAGATCGGGGTATCCATGAGCATCCATCCGGTGGACGACGGCAAGTGGATCAACCTCGGATCGGGCAAGGACCCCAACGTCGACATGGTCCCGTGGAACGTCGCCAGGTGCCTGCAGGACGGTGCTGTATTCTTCGCAGCCAACTACGGCTACACGGGTGGCAAGCTCCAACCGTTCGGATACAAGAACCCACACATGCAGAAACTGATAGCCATGGGCGCGTCCGAGACCGACTCGGCCAAGCGGAAAAAGATCTACCAGGAACTCAACCGCATCGTCGTGCACGACGCATACAACCTGTCGACAACAACGTTCTCCGAGGTCTGGGCGTGGTCATCCACGGTGAACGGAATGGATGCGGGTCTAGCCGGAAATCTGATGCTCGCCGATGCCAGCGTTCAGGGATAGGTGTCTCACGCTACCTATCGCTGGGTTGCATGGATGCGGGTAGGTAGCCTCGATGATGCTCTACGCCGTCCGGCGCTTTGGGCAGTTCGTCCTTATGTTGTTCATCGCGTCGATGGTCATCTTCGCCGTGATCCAGAACGCCCCGGGTGACCCCGCGCGGATTCACCTTGGCATGTCGGCGACGCCAGAGCAGGTGGCACTGGAACGGGCCAAGCTGGGGTTGGACCAACCCCTCCCGGTGCGCTACGTCATATGGTTGTCCAACGCCGTACATTTCGATCTCGGCCGGTCGTTTACCACGAGCACCGCGGTCACGACAGTGGTCGGGACCGCGTTCTGGTACACCTTCAGGCTGACAGTGCTGGCAACCGCGATCGCCCTTGTCGTCGGGCTCATCCTGGGCGTTATCGCAGCACTGAATCGGGGAAAGCGCATCGACACCGTAATCTCCGCAATCTCTGCCGCCGGTCTCTCGGTGCCCAGTTTTGCCCTGGGCACCATCTTCATCCTCATCCTTGCGGTACATTTCCGGCTGCTCCCACCATCCGGGGCCGGACTGCCCGGGCAGTCGCCGGTGCAGGCGCTCAAGTACGTGATCATGCCCGCCGTCACGTTGGCGATTCCAGAAAGTGCGGTTCTCACCCGGTTCGTGCGCGTCACCCTGGCCGAGGTGATGGGGCGGCCGTACATCCTCACGGCGCGTGCAAGAGGCCTGCGGTGGTGGACCGTCACGGGGACGCATGGACTGCGCAACGCGATGGTTCCCACCGTCACCATCGCCGGTATCCAGGTCGGGCGGCTACTCGCAGGTTCGGTGGTCACCGAAACCGTCTTCTCCTACCCAGGGATGGGTTACCTGACCATCCGCTCCATCCGCGCCCTGGACTATCCGGTCGTGGAAGGGTGCCTGCTGCTCGCGTCCGCCGTCTTTCTGATCTTGACCTTCGTCGTCGATCTCACCTACGGCGTACTCGACCCACGCACCAGGCTGCGAGGCGCGCAATGACCAATATTGCAGTGGCCGAGGCACCTGTCGCAGTCAGGAGCACCGGGCGCACGTGGACGGACACCCGCCTGGTCATCGGCGGCGTGGCCCTGATACTCCTCGTGTTGGCGGCGTCGCTTGCGCCGGTGATCGCCCCGTTCGACCCGGTCCAGCAGCACCTGGCGGACCGGCTCCTGGGCCCTTCATGGGGACAGCACCTGCTGGGCACCGACAACCTGGGGCGCGACCTGCTCAGCCGGTTGTTGTACGGGTTGCGCCCGTCCTTGGCCTCCGGCCTGTTATCGGTCGGCCTGGCTACGGTATCCGGGGTCGCGATTGGCGCACTCGCCGGGACGCTCGGCAGCTGGATCGACGCCGTGCTGAGTCGAGTCCTTGATCTGTTGATCGCCTGGCCGGCGATCTTTCTGGCCATCGGGCTCGTGCTGCTGTTCGGGTCCGGGGAGCGGCAGGTGGTCCTTGCCATCGGCCTCGCTGAGCTGCCGGTGTTCGCCCGCCTCATGCGCGCCATCGCACTACAAAGCGTCCAGAGCCCTCACGTCGAGGCGGCCCGGTCGATGGGTGCGTCGAGGTGGCGGATCATCCGTCGGCATATCCTGCCGTTCGCCGTGGCGCCGCTTGTCGTGCAGTTCGCGATATCCGCGCCGGTGGCGGTCGTAGCCCAGGCCTCGTTGAGCTACCTGGGGTTGGGCACCCAGCCCCCGCATCCCTCGCTCGGAGGGATCCTGAACGACGCACAGCAGACGCTGACGCAATCGGCATCGGGGGTGGTGTTCTCAGTGCTCACGATCGCCGTACTGGTCCTTGCCATGACCCTTATCGCCGACGGTCTTCAGAACATTCTCGACCCACACGGGCGGAGGGCAGTGCTGTGAATGCCGTCCTCCTCGAGGTGCGAAACCTCCATGTCTCCTTCGGTTCCGGCCCTGCCGAACGGGCAGCGGTCCGAGGAGTGTCGCTGTCGGTCGACCGTGGCGAGACCGTAGCGCTCGTCGGTGAGTCCGGATCGGGCAAGAGCCTGACCACGCTCGCGATCTTGAAGCTCACTCCTCCCGGGTCGCACATCTCCGCCGACGCCGTACGATTCGAGGGCGCGGAGATCTCGACCCTCTCCGAGCAGGAGTTGCGCGACATTCGCGGGCGCCGCATCGCGGTGGTGTTCCAAGACCCCATGTCATCGCTCAACCCGGTGCTCACAGTCGGTCGCCAGATCAGGCAGGTCCTGCGTCGTCACCTCGGCATGCGCAGCGGGCCGGCACACCGACGCGCGGTAGAGCTGCTCGACCTGGTCGAGATCCCTGACCCTCGGCGCTGTGCGAGCCAGTTCCCCCACCAGCTGTCCGGTGGAATGCAGCAGCGGGCGATGATCGCCATAGCGCTCGCAGCTGAGCCGGTGCTGCTCATCGCTGATGAGCCCACAACGGCTCTCGACGTGACCTTGCAGGCCCAGGTGATGGAGCTGCTCGGCAGGCTACAGTCCGAGCTCGGCATGGCCATGCTGTTCATCTCCCACGACCTCAGCGTCGTCGGTGGTGTCGCGCATCGGGTCAACGTCATGTACGCGGGACGGATCGTGGAACGAGCCGACACCCATAGTCTGTTTCGCGAACCGTCGCATCCGTATACTCAGGGCCTCCTTCGAGTGGTCCGCGACCTGGAGTCGACGTCCACCGTCGACCTGAGCCCGATCCCCGGCCACCCGCCGACCATCGGGACGCTTCCCGACGGGTGTCCCTTCGCTCCTCGCTGCCCGTTCGTGTTCGATCGATGCCGGGTCGAACGCCCGCGCATCCGGCCCGTCCACCAGAATCAGGCTGCAGCCTGCCACCTCGCTGGGCAGGACAGCATGGTGGAGACACCATGACTGCAGGCAAACCCGTACTGCTCGACGTCGAGGGCCTCGTCGTCGAGTTCAAGGGACCGCGTCAGCGCGGAAGTCTCAAACATGCCGTGGTGCATGCCGTCGACGGAGTGTCGCTGACTATCCAACACGGCGAAACGCTCGGCATCGTCGGCGAGTCCGGGTCGGGCAAGAGCACGACGGCGCGCGCCATACTCCGACTCGTCCCGGCGGTCTCGGGATCGATGAAATTCGAGGGTGTCGATGTCGCATCGGCGAAGGCCGGCGACCGGAGAGAACTGCTTGCTCGGGTCCAGATGGTCTTTCAGGATCCGTTCGGCAGCCTGAACGCGCGTATGAAGGTCGGTGATGGCATCCGGGAGCCGCTCGACATCCACCGTGTAGGTGACGGAGCATCTCGTCGACGAAGAGTCGCGGAGTTGCTCGACCTGGTCGGGCTGCCACCGGACGCGGTCGACAGATACCCGCACGAGTTCTCCGGTGGCCAGCGGCAACGGATCGGGATCGCCAGGGCTCTCGCCGTCGACCCGGCGCTGGTGATCTGCGACGAGCCTGTGGCCGCCCTGGATGTGAGCATTCAGGCGCAGATCCTGAAGCTGCTGAAAGACCTCCAGCGACGGATCGGCATGGCCTACCTGTTCATCGCTCACGACCTCAACGTGGTCAGACACATGGCACACCGCACGGCGGTGATGTATCTCGGTGCCATCGTCGAGGAAGGCCCCAGCGAGGCGCTGTTCCAGGCGCCGCGCCATCCCTACACGCGAGCGTTGGTCTCCGCAATCCCAACCGCGGACCCCGACACCGAAGGCAGCCGTGTCCTTCTCCATGGCGAGATCCCCAGTCCCACCGATCCGCCTACTGGCTGCAGGTTCCGAACACGATGCCCGTACGCTCAGGAACGTTGCGCCGTGGAGACCCCACAATTGCAGGCCGCCCGAGACGACGTGAACGTCGCCTGCCACTTCTGGCGGCAGATCGATGATGCCGAGAGCGAGCAACCCTCATACCCTGAAGGGAACCCTCTGCGTCAGTCCTAGGCGCTTTCGCCAGACGCTCGCTCCACCGAGCCCGCGAACCACTTCGCAATGCTGGTGGGGTGGGTAATGGCAGTACCGACCACGACAGCGAACGCGCCCCTCTCGATTGCCGCGGCAGCCTGAGCGGGCGTGTGAATGCGGCCCTCAGCGATGACCGGGGTCTCCAGCCGATCGGCCATAGCAGAAACCAAGTCCTGGTCCGGGCCAGTCGTGCCTGGCCCGTCGCCTGTATAGCCCGCCAGCGTCGTCGCCACGACGTCCGCCCCGGCGGCAGCCGCCGCGACGCCATCAGCCAGGCAGGAACAGTCAGCCATCGCCAATGCGTCGGTCCTGCTGTGAACGGCGGTGATCGTGTCGACCAGAGCAGCGCCATCCGGACGGGGGCGTGTCGTACCGTCAACCGCAACGATGTCGGCCCCCGCGGCGGCGACGGCCAATGCGTGCTCAGCGGTCGGGGTGATGAACACCTCGTGCCCCTGGACCTTCCAGAGCCCGACCAGCGGCAGGCTGACGCACGCTCGGATCGCCGCGATCTCGTCCAGCCCCTGAGCCCGAATACCGGCCGCGCCACCGATCGCAACGGCCTGCGCGACACTGGCCATCACCGTTGGGCTGTTCATGGGTTCTCCCGGGTAGGCCTGGCAGGACACCACCAGCCGTCCCCGAAGAGACTCGAGCAACCGACTCATAGCACGTCCCAGCAGAGTTTTGCCGCCCCTACGACGGCAGCACGCTTGCCGAGGGCAGCGGGACGGATAGGCGTGTCTGCAACAAGGCTGAGCACGGCCCGCTGCTCGGCGGCCCACATGGGCTCCCACCACAACGCCCCGGTTTCGGGAACCCCGCCGCCGACGAGTACGAGATGCGGCGACAGGACGTTGACCATGCCGCCGATCGCGCTGCCGACAGCAGCTGCGCCCTCTTCCAATACCGCACGCGCGAGGAGATCGCCGGACTCGGCCCTGGTCACGACTTCGGCCAGGTCGGCGAGGCCATCACCGCCACGGTCGTCGTACGCGGACACCATCGCGGGCCCGGAAGCGATCGACTCCAAGTGGCCACGGCCTCCACAGGGGCATCGTCGGTCCCCGGCCTCCGGAGCGGGCAGGTGCCCGAGGTGGCCGGCAACCCACCGCCGGCCGTGCAGCACCTCCCCGCGCAACACGATAGAGCCCCCGATTCCCGTGCCGATCGCGACGAACAGCAGGCTTTCCACGGGTTTGTCGCTCCGCCACGCCTCACCCAGCGCGTGGGCGTGGATGTCATTGTCGACCGCTACTGGCACCGTGAGCTGGTCGGCGAGAGCCGCCCGGACGTTCGTACCCGTCCAGCCGGATATCGCGTCGGTCGAGGACAGCACCACCCCTTGGGACGGGTCGATCACGCCGCCACATCCAACTCCCGCGCCCACGAGAGACAGGGCGTCCCCCTTCGCCGACGCGACAAGCGCACGCACCAGTTCGACAGCGGCATGCAATACAGCCCTCGGGCCGGCCGCTGCCGGAGTGGGCACCTCGCACGGGGACGCTACGACCTCACCGCTCTCGTCGACCAGGCCGGCGGCGATGTTCGTGCCGCCGATGTCGACACCGGCGACGACGTCGGTCATCTCGTCCGGTCGCCTTGCCGACTCGGATTCACAGCAGCCCCGCCGACTCCAGCGCGCGGGCCACCAGCTTCTGCTCCGGCTCGTCGAGTGTGTACATCGGCGTGCTCATCCGGTTGGACTCGATGATGCCGCGCTGGACGAGCCCACTCTTGAAGGCACCCACCCCAGCGGAGTTGGGCCCGGCCTCGTTGCTGTCGGCGATCTCGACGATCCTGAACAGCCGCGCCAAGCGGCTCTGTTCAGCCCGTGCCTGCTCCCACCGCCCCGCTCGTGCCGCGTCGTACAGCCGGATGTATCCGTGTGGGTCGAGGTTGCCCAATCCGGGGACGACGCCGTCCATACCGGCGATGAGCATCGCATCGACGACGACCTCGTGACCGGTCAGGTGTGAGAAGGTGGGGTGGTCGGCGAGGGCCACCATCCTCATGCGCGCCCTCACATCGTCGCCGCTGGAATCCTTGATCCCGACGATGACATCTTCTTGTGCCAGCGACTTCAGGCCAGCAGCCGACAGCGCGCGCGGAACGCACACCGGTACGTCGTAGGCGAGCAGGGGCAGGTCCGTCGAGGCATGTATCCGCCGGAAGTGACTGGCGATCTCCGCCTCGCCGACCAAGGCATAGAAGGGTGCGGTCGCAACGATCGCGTCAGCGCCCGCCCGTACCGCGGCTCTCGCACGGTCGATCACCCGATTGGTTGCGGTCTCGATACAGCCGGCGAGCACAGGCACCTGTCCTGCGACCGTGCTCACGACAACGTCCAGCACCTCGTCGCGCTGTTGATCGGTGAGGTAGACGCTCTCTCCCGAGCTGCCCAGCGCAAATACACCGTGTACGCCGGCGGTCAGCTCCCAGTTGACCAGCCGCGCCAACGACGGCCGGTCGACCTCCCCAGCTGCCGTCAACGGAGTGATCAGGGGTGGTATCACCCCAGAGAACATGGGCTTACGACTACTCACCGTGGTCCTCTCGGGTCCTCACCGGCACATATGACGTCCGATGTCTGATGCCTGTAGACTGCCAGAGTTGGAGCCGAAGGGCAAGGGAGCATGGCCGAAATCGAGTCGCGTACCAGGCTTTCGAGCCGACCGAGCGTAGCTGACCAGATCAAGGATTACATGCTGCGCAAACGGCTACGTCCCGGCGAGTTGCTGCCAACCGAGTCGGAGCTGTGCGAGGCCGTCGGCGCAAGCAGATCCAGCGTTCGAGAGGCAATAAAGACCCTGCGGGCCCTCGACATAATTGAAGTAAGGCACGGACACGGGTCGTACGTGGGGCATATGTCACTCAACGCGCTCGTCGAGAGTCTGGCATTTCGTGGACTGCTCAGCCGTACGGACGACCACAGGGTTCTGTCGGAACTGGTAGAGGTGCGCCAGACGCTGACCCAAGGATTCGCCCGTCAGATCATCGAGACCATGACCGATGAGCGACGCGCGAGACTGGCAACGCTTGCTCGTAGCATGCAAAGCCGGGCTGCCGAGGGCGATGCATTCATCGAGGAAGACCGCGAATTCCACCTCACCCTCATGGAGCCGTTGGGCAATGAGCTGGTTATGCAACTCACCGCCGCTTTCTGGGATGTGCAGGCCATCATCGCGCCCACGCTAGAAGCCACCGTGGCCGACGCCAGCCACACCGCCGACCTCCACATGAGCATCGTCGAGAGCACCACCAGCGGTGATAGCGACGCGCTGAGGTCCGCGATCGCTGCCCACTACACACCAGTCCGAAACCGCATCCGCGCCCTGTCGGACGGCGAGAGCCGAACGCATCAGCTGGGTTCCCACGCCTAGCGTGCAAAGTCATCGACGTGGCCCTCCGATACACCCAAAAGCACGAGGAGTGTGGCGATGCACGTGCGTACCGTCGTCGACCTGTCCAACGGGCTCGACGCGAACACCCAAGTCTACCCGGGCGATCCGGTGCCGTCGATGTCGGTGGCCAGCACGATCGAGCGCGACGGCTTCAACCTCCTGCACGTCACGATGGGCTCGCAGAGCGGCACCCACTGCGACGCGCCGTACCACTTCGAGGCCGACGGTCCGCGCATCGACGAGATGGACCTCGCGCTCTTCGCGGGCCGTGCCGTGGTCGTCGACGTCATCGACCCGGCGCCCCGGCACCGGATCGAGTGGCGCGAGATCGAGCCGGTCGCCGAGCGGCTCGGCCCCGGCGTGATCCTCATGCTGCACACCGGATGGCCACGGCACTACGGCACGGAGACGTACTTCGCGAACCCGTTCCTGGACTCCGAGGCATGCCGGCGGATCCTCGACCGTGGCGTGCGCACGATATGCATCGACGCGATAAACCTGGACGAGACGCCCGATGCCAACCACCCCGGCGACGGGTTTCCCGTACACCACCAGATCGCTCAGGCGGGCGGCATCATCGGGGAGAACTTCACGGGGCTCGAACGGATCGACTTCCCCGACCCGTTCGTCACGCTCTTCCCGCTCGCGCTGAGCGGTGCGGATGGCGCGCCGGTCCGCGCGGTCGCCATGCGGCTGGAAGGTGAGGGGCGCTGACGATGACGGCCACCGGTGGGGTTGACCGACGGGCAGCCTGCACCGGACGTACTTCCCATGATGAGTTCCTGCTTCTCATGGCCTGCAGGCCATGAGAAGCAGGAACTGAGTTACATACCGTGATCATTCCAGCCAGGCTGGCGACACGACGTCATAGGCCGGCGGCCGTCTCCCAGTCGGCAGGCGCTGGGGCGGCCAGCGTGTCCGGGTCGAGCGCTTCCTGTCCGGGCACCCGGATCCGTACGAACCGCTCCGGGGGCGCGTCGGTCGGCACCGTCGCGTCGAAGCCGAGCTTGGCTCCGACGCCGTTGGCGCTGGACGGATCGAGCCTCGACCCCTGCGCGCCGCTCACCGTTACGAGGTCGCGGTCGGCCTGGAACCTCGTCGCGACCGCCCACTCGACCTCGACGGGATCGTGGATGTCGACATCGGTGTCGACCACAGTGACGTGCTTGATGTCGTAGTGCGTGCCGAACGCACCGAGGATCACGTTGCGCGCCTCCCCCGGGCGGGGCGCCTCGACCTGCACGTACAGGTGGTACCGGCAGGTGCCGCCGCGGGAGAGGTGCACGTCTCGTACGCACGGGAAGCTCTGCCGCAGGTAGCTCAGGAACGACGCCTCACGCGGTATCGCACCGAGCATCAAGTGTTCGAGGCTGCCACCGACGATCGTGTGGTACACCGGCGACCGCCGCATGGTCAGGGCGTCGATCTCGATGACGTGCCGCTCGGCGCGCTCGCCGTAGTACTGCGGGAACTCGCCGAACGGCCCCTCGAGCTCGCGCACGCCGGCGAGCAGGCGGCCTTCGAGCACGATCTCGGCGTTCGCGGGCACCCTTACCTCGCTCGTGACGCACTTCGCCACCGGCAGCGACTCCCGGTGGAGCGCCCCGGCGACCTCCAGCTCGTCGTGGTCCAGCGGGACGATCGCCTGCGAGGACATCAGCGTCAGCGGGTCGACGCCGATGGCGATCGCGACGGGCAGGTCGGCGTCCCCGTTCTCCTGGTCGCGGAAGAACGCGAGCGTGTGCCTGGGCAGCAGGAGTGCGCCGAGCCGGTTCCTCCCGCTCACCTGCAGCCGGTGGATCGCGACGTTCTGCGCGCCGGTGTCGGGCCGCCGCGTGACGAGCAGGCCCGCCGTGATGTACGCGCCGCGGTCATGCTCGTTGTGTGTCGGGATCGGCAGCTGCGCCGTCAGGTCGACGTCGTGGTGGACGACCTGCTGGCACGCCGCGTCGGCGACCTCGGTCGGCGGGACGGGATTGCGGCACGCGTCCTCGAACCGTGCGATGAGGTGCGACTGGTCGACACCCATTGCCTTGGCCATCCACTCGCGCCGCGACACCAGGCCGGACACCACGGGTACCGGATGGCCGCTCGGTTCGGGGAAGAGCGTCGCGGCGGTGCCGTCGAGGCGGTTCGCCAGGCCGGCGACCTCGAAGCGGAGATCCAGCCCGGGCCGCGCGAGCCGCAGCCGTCCCTGCTCGCGCAGGTGGCCGAGCCACCCGCGCAGGGTCGCTCCGACCGGGCGGGAGCCGTCCGTTTCGGTCGTCATCGATCGGCTCCGCCGACTTCCGGCGCCGGTTCGTGCCCGTGCTCCGGCTCGGCCAGCACCGGTTCGCCACCGGACCGGCGGGCAAGCCGCCAGAGCTGGCTGACCGCCATGACGAGGAGCGGAACGCCGACCGCGATGTACGCGTCGTCGACGCCGAACGGGTTGCCGGCGAGGAACCACCCGAGCGTGCAGATGATCGCCGCGATGATGCTCACCAGCGCTCCCCTGCGCGTGCCGAAGCGCGGGGCAAAGAACATCAGCACCACGAGCACGGCGAGCGAGGCACGCAAACCCTTGGCCAGGAACGTGATCGCCAGCAGGTTGGACCCGTACAGGGCAAGCACGATCGGAACGAGGCCGGCCGCGACGGTCGCGCCGCGTACGAACCACAGATCCTTACGCTCGTCGCCGGCGGCGTTGAAGAACGGGCGGTAGAAGTCCTTGAGCAGCAGCGTGGAGATCGCCAATGTGGTCGCCGACACGGTGCCGAGCAGACCCGCGAGTAGCCCGCAGATGACCAGGCCGGCGAGGACGACGTTCATGTCGGTTACGAGCACTGGCAGCGCGTTGACCGACTCGATGTTGGGGAACAGCACGGCGGCGCACATGCCGGCGACCGCAGCGAGCAGCGCATACGGGATCAGGTATATGGCGGAGTAGAAGCCGGCGCGCTTGGCGGTTCGCGCGTCCGAGACCGTGTAGATGGCCTGGACGATGTACTGCGTCACGAAGATGGCACCGGCCCCGGCGATCACCCAGGCGACGATCTGCCCGAAACCGACCGCGTGCCAGCTGAAGAAGCTCGCCGGAAGCTGGGCCTGCAGCTCACCGAAGCCACCGACGATGTTGAGAGGTACGACGGCTGCGATCACGATGCCGACGACGAGGATCAGCGCGTGCAGCACGTTGGTGTAGACGACCGAACGCATGCCGCCGAACCCGACGTACACGACCGCGATCACGCCGGTGAGCACCGTGGCGACCACCTTGTTCACGCCGAGAATGCTGGAGAAGATCGCAGCGCCACCGACGTACATCGCGACGCCGATGATGAGCAGCGCGATGACCATGACTGCCGACGTCGCGCGGCGGACGCCCTCACCGTAGCCGCGCTTCATCACCGCGGAGATGGTGTTCTCCCCGATCGCCTTGTAGCGCCGGCTCAGCAGGAATCCGAAGAGGACGAACCCGACGGACAGAGCGACGATGTTCCACGCGGCCGAGATGCCGTCCTCGTACGCACGTTGCGCCGTGCCGAGTGTGGCACTGGTCCCGATGAACTCCGACGCCATCAGGAAACCGATGAACGCGGCGGGGAACACGCGTGCCCCGGTGGTGAAGTTGCTGGATGTTCGGGCGTACTTGCGCACGCCGATGCTGATGGCAGCCAGCACGACGACGTAGACAGCCGCGATTATCAGGATGATGGCGGTACGACTCATGATCTCCACGTTTACTATTGCGCGTTGCCGCGCGTACCGGTGTTAGACGAACACTCCCCCGCCGTCCACAACAAGAACCTGCCCGGTGATGAATCCCGACTCCGGGCCGGAAAGCCACAACACGGCGCCGACCAGGTCCTCGGGAACCATCGCACGCGGTATGGCCCGCGTGGACGACACCGTGGCGAGGTACTGCTCGTTGTTGATGGAACGTGTGGCCGCGTCGTCGACGAGACCCGGCGAGACGGCGTTGACGGTGATCCCGTCCTTGCCGAGCTCGCGCGCTGCGGCCCGGGTGAGGCCCTCGATCGCAGCCTTCGACGCGACGTAGTGCGCGAAGCCGGGTGCACCGTTGCGGGACACCGCGGATGCGACGTTGACGATGCGCCCGTCCCCGGACGCGCTGAGCGCCGGTACGGCCGCCTTGATGACCTGCCAGCTGCCGCGTACGTTGACGCGCAGGACGAGGTCCCACTCGTCGATGGTGAGTTCGGTCAGCGGCTTCTTCTCCCCCAACGCGCCGTAGATGGCCGCGTTGTTGACCACGCTGTGCAGCGCGCCGAACTCGCTGTGACAGGTCTCGACCGCGGCGTCGACCGACTCCTGGTCGGTAACGTCGCACGGCGCGAACGCGGCACGTCCCGGGCCGCGGGCATTCACCGTGTCGACCAGGCGCGCACCCTGCTCCGCGGTCGCCGGCACGTCGGTCGCGACGACCGACGCCCCCGCGGCCGTGAACGCGCGCAGGTAGCACGCCCCGATGTCACCGGTCGCTCCGGTCAGCAGGACCACTCGCTCGTTCAACGGCGTCGTGTCAACCACGGCAGCACCTTCAATCGCTCGTCGACATCGGCGTGGCACCCGTCCGCGCGCCGGTCCCCTCGTCCCGGTCGAGCGCGCCGCGGGTCTCCGGGCTGAATCCGACGGCCAGCAGGAACACGATCACCGAACCGATGAGGAACGCGATGAGGCGGGACGGGACGTCCTCGATCTGCGGGCTCAGCAGGTTCACGAACGTGGGCAGCAGCCCGCCCAGCATGAACCCGGTGTTCCACGAGATCGCCGTCCCGCGGGAGCGCAGCTGTGTCGGGTACCGCTCGTTCAAGAAGATCATGACCGGCGCGTAGGAGGCGTTGGCGAAGAAGGTCAGCACCAGGGAGATGAGCAGGATCAGCCCGTGTTCGGATCGGTCGGTGCTCACGAGCGCCCAGGTGAGCAACGGCAGCGCGACGAGGTTGGTGGCCCCGACGATGAGCATCGTGCGGCGGCGGCCGATGTGCTCGCAGAGCTCGCCGGCGAGGACGGCCGCGGCGATGACACCCAGGCTGGCGACGAGCAGGATGTCTCCGCGCGCCCCGGCGCGCACGCCCATGATGGAGTCGAGCGTCGTCGGTAGGAAGCCCGAGGTCAGGTAGTACTGCGCCCCGGCGCCTGCCGCCACCGCCACGTTGATGAGGAAGACGACGCGGTACCGGCCGGTGACCAGGTCTCGCATCCGCATGCGCGGTGCCGGGGGCTGCTGCGACGACGGTGCGGCCTGTGCACGTACCCACATCGGCGACTCGTCGACCTTACGCAGGACGAACAGGCTGAGCAGCGCGCCGAGGATGCCGGTGAAGAACATGATCCGCCAGCCCCACCGGTCGAACGCCTCGCCCGGGTAGAACTGGGTCACGACGATGAAGGCCACGCTGGCCATCGCGGCGCCGATCCCAGCGCCGCCGCCTCCGATGAGGCCGCTCATCAGGCCGCGCCAGCGTGGCGCGACGGTCTCCGTCCCGAGCGTGTGCGTGGTCGCGGTGACCCCACCGACGAAGAGGCCCTGCACGACGCGCAGCGCGAGGAAGATGACCGGCGCGGCAAGGCCGATGACGGCGTACGTGGGCACCACGCCCATCGCCGCGGTGGCGAAACCGAGCCCGAGCAGGACCGAGACCATGATGCGCTTGCGGCCGATCCGGTCGGCGAGGTGCCCGAAGATCGCCGCGCCGCCCGGCCGCATCAGGATGCTCACGGCGAACGAGGCGAAGACGAGCGCGAGGCTGAGGGTCTCGCTGCTGGCGGGGAAGATCTGGTGCCCGACCGGCCCTGCGACGTACAGCAGCAGGAACAGGTCGAACAGGTCGAACGCCCAGCCCATCACCGACGCGAACGCCGCAGGGATCGCGGAGCCCCTCGGCGCGGCACCGTCAGTACCGCCAGCGGAGCCCGACCCCGCTGGGCCCACCGGGCCGGTCATGACGCGTCCTGCCCCTCGCCAAATGACCACGCTATGTGGGCCCGGTACGCCTTCTCCATGCCTGCGGGCCTCGATAAGGCGGCATTACCCCACATAACGTGGTCATTTGTGTAGGGGTCGCCGGGGTACGCGCGCATGGCGTCACCTTTTCCCTCGTCGGCGGCGTATCTGTTCGCGGGCCTGGCGGCCGCGCGCGCGAGCGCGCTCGTAGCGGCCACGGAGCGCGTCGATCAGCATGCGAACGGCGCTGGGCGGGCGTGCGTCGGCGGCGGGCCGTTCGCCGCGGGCGGTCCGGTCCACGGCGGACGCGAACTGCTCGAACATGCGCCTGCTCACGTCGCCTGCGAGCGACCGGCCGAAACCGGCGATGCGGCCGGCGAGGAAGAGGTGCGCGTTCGCGCGCAGCGTCGTACCGGTTCCCGCGGAGAACGCCTGGAGGTGGATCTCCGCCTGCGCCCGGCTGCCCGCCGCGTCGTCGCCCTGGGCGAGTATGTGGATCCGGTCCGCCTCGTGTGAGAGCAGGTGCGCTATCCCGCCGAAGGACAGGCCGATCGGTCCGAGCGTGACCCGGGCGCGCCCGGCGTACCAATCGTTCCCGAGGTCGCGGGTCAGCTCGGCACCCGGCAGGCACCGCGCGAGCAGCGGGACGTCACCGAAGACCGCCGCGACGGCGGAGGGCGACGCCTCCAGCGTGCTGGTGACCTCGATGCTCACGCTGGGCTCGCTCGCCGGCAGCTTGATCTCATCGGGCACAGTTGGTGCGGGTTCGGCGTCGACGTCGGGAGCCTGGGCCGCACCACCGGCAGCACTGCTCAAGGGCGCGCTTCGACGCCCGAGAAGCACCCGCTCGCCGCAGTTCTTCGGCGCGGGTATCCCCTCGCGGCACGCGGTCGCCACGTCGTCGACCGCGTCGACGATGTTGCGGTAACCGGTGCACCGGCACAGCACCCCGGACAGCTCGGCCGGCAGGTCCGCCCGCTCGACCGCGCTGTCGTGGGACAGCAGGTCGTACGAGCTCATCAGGAAGCCCGGCGTGCAGAACCCGCATTGCAGGCCGTGGTGCCGCCCGAACGACGCCTGCAGCGGGTGCAGGTCGTCCGGACTGCCGAGACCCTCCACGGTGACCAGCTCGGCACGGTCGACCTGGCAGGCGAAGAGCAGGCACGAACGGGTTGCTTCCCCGTCCACGAGGACCGTGCACATGCCGCAGACCCCGTGCTCGCAACCGAGGTGCGTGCCGGTGAGCCCGAGCCGCTCGCGAAGGACGTCCGCCAGCGTCATCCGCGCCGGTACGTCCAGCGACACCTCCGTGCCGTTGACGGTCATCTCGACCGGCACCAGCTCGCTGGCCGCAGTGTGCTCGCGCGTGCGCGGCCTCATTCGCGCCCCCGGGTCGCCCGTGCGAACGCCCGCGCGGTCTCGCGCGCGGCGAGCGCGGCGAACACCCGTTGGCGGTACGCGGTGCTCGCGTGTTCGTCCCCCGTCGTGGTGACCACGGCGGCGGCTGCGGCGCGCGCCGGTTCCTCCAGTGCCGCCACCAGCGCCTCCTCGGCGACGCTGCCGCCGGTCGCGGCCACGGCCGCCGCCAGGCCGTCCGAGAAGTCGTGGGTCACCGGGGTGTCGGAGATCCCGAAGCCGACCAGTCGTGCCGACGCCCGCTGCGCGTCCACCGCGGACACCCGTACGACCACGCCGGCGAGCGCGAAGTCACCGTGCCGGCGCGCCATTTCGGCGAACCCGAAACCCTCGTGCTCGCCCGCGACCGGGAATGTCACGGCCGTCACGAGCTCGTCCGGTCGTACGGCCGTCGCCATCGCACCGGTGAAGAAGTCGGTCGCCGCGACCGACCGCTCCCC
Organism: Streptosporangiales bacterium; assembly: GCA_050698355.1. Taxonomy (GTDB): domain Bacteria; phylum Actinomycetota; class Actinomycetes; order Streptosporangiales; family WHST01; genus JBOHBN01. The sequence goes on from JBOHBN010000139.1 coordinate 23,557, forward strand.
GGCCGGCCCGCGTACGGTCACGATCGCGTCCAGGCAGCACGCGACTGCCGGCAGCTCGGCGGCCGGGTCGGCGTGCGCGAGGCTGCCGCAGACCGTACCCCTGCTGCGCAGCTCTCGATGCCCGACGAACGGGAACGCCATCCGCAGCAACGGCACGGATGCCGCTGACGGGTCGGCCTGCAGCGCCCGCTGACGTACGGTCGCACCGACGCGCAGGCCGTCGCCGGTCACCGACACCTCGTCCAGCCCGTCGATCGCGTTGATGTCGACGAGCGTGCTCGGTCGCGCCAGCCGCATGGCGAGCACCGGAACGAGCGACTGGCCGCCGGCGAGCACCTTCGCGCTGTCGCCGGCAAGTTCCGCCAGGGCGTCGTCGACGGTTCCCGGGCGTACGTAGTCGAAGGGCGCCGGCTTCATCGGCCCTCGAACCTCGGTGTGCGCTTGTTGACGAACGCGTCGACGCCCTCGGCGAAGTCGTGGCTCGCGCGCAGCATGGCGTACGACTTGCGCTCCAGCTCGATGCCGGTGGCGAGTGGCGCGTCGGCGCCCCTGTCCAGCACCTCCTTGGCCGTACGCATGGCGAGCGGCGAGTTGGCCAGCATCTTGTCGACGAGTGCCTGCACTTCCTTCTCCAGAGCGTCCGCGTCCGGGGAGAGCGCGGAAACCAGCCCCCAGTCGAGGGCCTGCTCGCCGGTGAGCCGCTCGCCGGTGAGCACGTGGTACTTCGCGCGGGACAGGCCGATGAGGCGGGACAGCCGCTGGGTGCCGCCGCTTCCGGGGATCATGCCGAGCTTCATCTCCGGTAGCGCGAAGCGGGACCGTTCGGTGGCGAGCCTGATGTCGGTCGACAGCGCGAGCTCGAGGCCGACGCCGAAGCAGTACCCGTCGACGGCGCAGAGCACGGGTTTCGGGCTGCGCGACGCCGCGGTGATGTTGTGACCGAGGTCGGTGAAGTCGACCGGATCGACCTCCATGAAGCCGGCGATGTCACCGCCGGACGAGAAGTGCTCGCCGGCCGAGCGGATGACGACCACCTTTACGTCCGGGTCGGCGTCGATCTCGGCGAACCGATCGGCCATCACCTGCCGGGTCTCCCAGGTGATGATGCTGTAGCGCCCGTGGTCCAGGGTCAGGTTGGCAACCCGGCCGTCGTGGCTGCGCTCGAGGCGGATCTCGCCGCCGGTCAGTGGCATCGTCGTGGTTCCCTTCCTGGTCCTTCCTCGGGTTCCCGGTGATGTGTCAGTAGCTCAGCCCGCTATAGCGTGCTGAGCTACTGACACGTTTTGTAGAACCGTGCAGCATGCGGTGCAGTGCTCCGGGATGCAGCGGGAGGGCGTCGACGGTGACCCCCTGCGGGGCGAGCGCGTCGGCAACCGCGTTCGCGACGGCGACGGGGAAGCTCATCGAGCTGCCCTCCCCCACACCCTTGGCACCGAGCGCGGTCAACGGGGACGGAGTTTCCACGTGCCGGGTGACGAGCGGGAACGATGCCTCGGCCGAGGTCGGGCACAGGTAGTCCATGAAGGTGGTCGCGGTCGGCTGGCCTGTCGGGGCATAGGTCATCTCCTCGTACAGCGCACCGCCGAGGCCGTGCGCGAGCGCGCCGTGCACCTGGCCCTCGAAGAGCGTCGGGTTCAGGACCGTGCCGGCGTCGTGCACGGTGGTGACGTTCTCGAACGTCAGCTCGAGCGTCACCGGGTCGATCCGGCAGGCGACGACCTCGGCGACGAACCCGTAGCAAAGGCTGGAGTTGATCTGGTCGGTACGCGACGCCGCCTTCGACTGCGGCGGGGTGAACGCCGCCTCCTCATACGTACGTGCGTCCACGGTCTCGGGCAGCGCGCCTGGATCCCAGTGCAGCAGACCGGTCGCGTGTCGGAAGGCGACCGACCGTTCGGGATCCGCGGCGACGCGTACGGTCCCGTCCCCGAGCTCCAAGTCATCCGCCGGCGCCTGCAACAGCACGGACCCGGCCCTCTTGATGGTCGCCGCCAGGCGGTCGGTGGCCTCGACGAGCGCGCTGGTGAGCAATGGGGAGAACCGCGACGAGTAACTGCCCGTCGTGATCGTCCAGGGGGTGGAGGTCGTGTCCATCGTGACCCGCGGGTGCACCTGTTCGACCGGCAGTCCTAGTCGTTGCGCGACGATCTGGCGCGCGACGGTCGCGTGCCCCTGTCCCTGCGGCACGGTGCCGAGCAGCACGCGTACCTGGCCCTGCGGGTCGACCGCCACCCGTACGTGTTCGGTCGATCCGGACTTGTCGCGGCCACGATTGTGCACCGGCGTCGCCAGTCCCACATAGCCGATGTTGGTCGCGGACGGGTCGACGATCGTGGCGAGACCGATGCCGAAAAGCTCGCCGTTCTCGCGGGCCATCTGCTGTTCCACGCGCAACTTGTCGTAGTTGGCCGACTCGAGGGCCGTGGCGAGCGCGGTTTGGTAGTCGCCGGAGTCGTAGATGCCGCCGCTCGGAGTGGCGTAAGGAAACGCGTCCGCGCCGATGAGGTTGGCCCGGCGCACGTCGACCGGGTCGCGCCCCACCTCACACGCGATGTCGTCCACGAGGCGCTCCAGGCCGAAGTACAGCTGCTGGCCACCGAACCCGCGGTTGAGGCCGGTGGGCGCCTTGTTGGTGACGACGCCGCGAGCCCTGATCTCGACCCGGTCGATGGCGTACGCGCCGGTGATGTTGCCGAAACAGCGGTACAGCGTGCTCGGCTCCGGCGGACGCAGGTATGCGCCGACGTTCTCCACGAGGTCCACACGCAGTGCGGCGATGACGCCCTCGTCGTCGATGGCGGCGTCGAACGTCATCTCCCGGTCCGAGCCTGCAGAGCTCGCCACCAGGTGCTCCAGCCGGTCCTCGGTCCAGCGAACCGGTCGGCCGGCGTACTTGCTGGCCAGCGCGATCAGCGCGACGTACGGGTAGATCGCGGCCTTGATGCCGAAGCTGCCGCCGATATCGGCCGGGACGATCAGCCGCAGACTTGAGACCGCGATGCCCAGCGCACTGGCCACGACCTGGACCATCGAGAACGGGCCGTGAAAGTTCGACCAGGCCGTTACTTCCGGCCCGTCCGCGGTTTCTGCCCAGTCCGCGAGCACGCAGTAGCACTCCATCGGAGTGGACGAGTAGCGCGGGAACGAGTAGCTGCGCCTGACGGTGCGGGCCGCGGCGTCGAAGGCGGCGTCCACCTCGCCGAAGGTGAAGGTGCGGTCGGTGCCGACGTTGCCGCCTGCCTCGTCGTGCAGCACCGGTGCGTCGTCGCGGATGGCGTCGTACGTCGACACCACGGCGTCGAGCGGTTCGTACTCGATGTCGACCAGCTCCGCCGCGTCCTCGGCGACGTAGCGGTCGCCGGCCACGACGACCGCGACCGGCTCGCCGACGTAGCGCGCCTTGTCGACCGCGGTCGGGTAGTACGGCATCGGTGTCTTCACCGACAGGGGGAACGGCCGCAGCGACTCGCGCACCTCCTCCGGCCCGATGACCGCGGCGACACCGGGATGCTGCCGGGCGCGCTCCAGGCCCGCGCGGACGATGCGGGCGTGCGGGTGCGGGCTGCGGACGATCGCAGCGGCGAGCGTGCCCGGGAGCGGGTCGATGTCGTCCAGGAACCTGCCCTGCCCGGTGAGCAGCGCGGCGTCCTCGACACGGCTCAGCTCCTCGCTCACCGGTTCACCGCCGGCAACCCATCGGAGTCGGCCCGTACGACGCACTCGCCGGCAACGAGGCGCCGGCGCAGGATCTTGCCGACGGCCGAGGTCGGGATAGCGTCTACGGCGATGTAACGCTTGGGCCGCTTCAGCGCGGCCAGGCCGGAGTCCTGGCGTACCCATGACTCGACCCGCGCGAGCGCCGCGTCAGCGTCGCCGGAGGGAACGAAGAACGCGGTCACCGCCGAGCCCCACTTGTCGTCGGGCGTGCCGGCCACGACTACCTGCTCGACGAACGGGCAGCGGGCCAGCGTGCGCTCGATCTCCTCCGGGTAGAGGTTCTCGCCACCAGAGTTGATCATGTCATCCACGCGGCCGGAGACCCACAGGTCGCCGTCGCCGTCCTCGGTCGCGAGGTCGCCGGTGAAGTACCAGCCGTCGCGGATCGCCTTGGCGTTGGCGTCCAGTCGCTGCCAGTACCCGGTGAACGCCTCGGGACTGGCCATGCTCACGATGACCTGCCCCTGCTCACCGGGCCCCACAACCGCGTCCGGATGCGCGCCCGGGTCGGGGTCGACGAGGCGCACGCGCGAGAACACGCCCGCGCGCCCGGCGCACCCGGGCTTGCTGGCGCAGTCCGGTCCGATCGTGAAGGTGTAGATCTCGGTGCTGCCGAAGTGGTTGACGAAGCGTTCGGGAGCGAGCGCCTCGGTGAGCCCCTCGACGAGCGTCGGTGTCATCGCGGCGCCCGCGTACGCGAGGCGGCGTACGGACCGCATCCGCGCGTGGTCTCCGGCCTGCAGCAGCGACCAGAAGATGGTAGGCACCAGGTACAGCGTGTCGACCCGCTCGGTAGCGATGAGCTCCAGCGACTCCTCGACCTCGAACCTCGCCTGCGGCACCCACGTGCCCGCGTTGATGATACTCGCGAGCAGGCTGCGCAAGCCCATCGTGTGGAACATCGGCATGACACCGAGGCTGACCGCGCCCAGGGGCTGGCCGGTCTGGATCAGGTGCGCGGTGGCCGCGGCGTGCTCTGCGCGGTGCGTGCGCGGGACGCCCTTGGGCTTCCCGGTCGTACCGGATGTGTACAGCATGACGCTGGTGTCGTCCTCGCACGGACCGTCGGGCAGCGCGGCGTTCGGGGTACGGGCAGCGAGGTCGTCGACGTGCACGACGGCGATGTCGGCTTCGACTTGGCGACGGGCGTCGTCGATGGCGCCGGCCATCGCGTCGTCCACCACGACGACCGTAGGCGTCGCGTCGGTGAGGCAGTAGGCGAGCTCGTCGACGCCGAACCGGGTCGACAGCGGCACCGAAACCAGCGCCGCCTTCTGCGCGGCGAGATGCAGCGACGCCAGCGGTTCTCCACCCTGCAGCGCCAGCACGACGCGCGCCCGCGGCACTGCACCGCGCCCGGCGAGCGCGCGTGCGAGATGGTCGGTACGGGCATCCCACTCGGCGTACGTCAGGGGCGACGGGCCGCCGACGGCACGGCGGTTCGGGTACCGCTCCGCCGCCCACCTGAACGCTGTGGCGATGTCCACCCGGGTCTCCTATAGGATGTCTCATACCGTCCGGAACGGATGGAAGCATTTCTACGATACGGTTCGGAGCATGTCAACACCGAGGCTGAGTCCGACCTCGTACGTGGTGCTCGGGATGGTGGCGCTACGCGGTCCGAGCACCTCGTATGACTTGAAGCGCGCGGTCGCGCACTCGGTCGGTTACTTCTGGCCGTTCCCGCACGCGCAGCTGTACTCCGAGCCGAAGCGCCTCGTCGACGCGGGTCTGCTGGACTGCGCGGTCGAAGCGGGCGGCCGCCGCCGCCGCACGTACACCATCACGAAAACCGGCACCAAGGAGCTCAGTGCCTGGCTCGCCGAGCCGACGAACGAGCAGATGCAGGTGCGCGACATCGCCGAGATGAAGCTGTTCTTCGGGGAGCTGGCCGAGCCGGAGGACCGGCTGACCCTGGCCCGCCAGCAGGTCGCCCAGCACGAGCGGCGCATCGACACCTACGAGGCGATGCAGGAGCGGTTCGGCGAGCGCGAGGACGTCGCGTACCGGATGGTGCCGCTGCGGCTCGGCCTCGAGCTGGAGTACGCGGCGCTTCGGTTCTGGCAGCGTTACGAACACGAGCAGGAGCAGGCGGGACACGTGAAGCGCAGGAAGCGGAGACGCCGATGACCGAACCGTCGCTCGACCACGTCGTCGTCGCGGCACCCGATGTCGACCACCTGGTCCGGTCGTTCCACGACCGCACCGGCGTCGAGCCGGTGCTCGGCGGCAGACACGAGTCGCGCGGCACCCGCAACCATCTCGTGTCGCTCGGCGACATGGCGTACCTGGAGCTGATCGGCCCCGACGACCCGAACGCTCCCGGTCCCCTGCCGTCGATCTTCGGCATCGACCGGCTCGCCGAGCCGCGGGTGGCGGCGTGGAAGGTGCGCAACGGTGACATCGAGGCAACCGTGGCGGGTGCACGGTCTCGCGGCTACGACCCGGGCGACGTCGGTCCGCTGTCTCGGCGTACGCCGGACGGTACGCTGCTGGAGTGGCGGCTGACGCAGGGCCCGCCCACCGACTACGACGGGCTCGTACCCGGGCTCATCGACTGGCAGGACAGCCCGCACCCGACCTCCGCGGGCCTGCCCGAAGTGCGGCTGATCGCGCTGGCCGGACAGCATCCGGAGCCCGACGCCGTACGCAAGGCGCTCGACGCGCTCGGCGTCGAGCTGGACGTGCGGCCGGGCGACGCCGGCCTCGACGTCACGCTCGACACGCCGAACGGCGAGGTCCACCTCCGCTGACCACCACCCCCGGCATATGCCAACAAGGAAGGGAACCCGCATGCCGTTGCCCCGCCAGCTCGGCCTCACCCTGCCGCAACGCGGCATCTTCTTCGACATCCTCACCGTTCCCGAGCTCGTCGAGACCGGGCACTACGCGGACGAGACGGGAGCCTTCGACTTCCTGTGGATCGGCGACAGCCTGCTCGCCAAGCCACGCCCGGAATCCATCGCGTTGCTCGGCTCACTCGCGGCGGTCACCAACCACGTACGGCTGGCGGTGGGCTGCATGGCGAGCTTCCCGGTCCGCGACCCGATCCTGCTCGCCGACCAGTGGGCGACGCTCGACCAGATCTCCGGCGGACGCATGCTGCTCGCGGTCTGCACCGGCCTGGTGAAGGCGCGTGACGCCTCGGCCAAGGAGGGCGCGCTGTACGGCGTCACCGACGCGTCGCGCGCCGGACGCCTCGCCGAGTACATGGGCATCCTCAGGCAGCTGTGGACCGAGGACAACGTGACCTTCGACGGCAAGTACCTCAGCTTCCAAGACGTCACCCTCGACCCCAAGCCGGTGCAGCAGCCGCCACCCATCTACATCGCGTCCAACCCGGACCCGAAGGTGAAGGCGGAGCGCGCGCTGCGCCGCGTCGCGCGGCTGGCCGACGGCTGGATGACGACGCGCAAGAGTCCCGAGCACCTCACCGTCAACGGCGGGGCGATCAAGCAGTACCTGGTCGAGGAGGGCCGAGACCCGGAGAGCTTCCCGTTCTCGGCGTACCACAACGTCAACCTCACACCGGACCGCGAGGAAGCGTACGACGAGAGCTACCGGTTCCTGCAGGAGTACTACGGTCCGGTGTACAGCAGGGAGGACACCCGGCACTGGACGGCCGCCGGGAACGTCGACGAGGTGACCCGCGACCTGCGGCAGCTCTTCGACGAGGGCGCGACCGACGTGACCGTGCGCATCACCTCCTGGGACTGGCGCCGCCAGCTGCGCACCCTCGTCGACGAGGTGGTGCCCGCCGTCCGCGAGCCTTGACCCGTCCCCGCAAGTCTCAGTGTTCCCCGTAACGTGTCAGTAGCTCAGCCCGCTATAGCG
>JBOHBN010000140.1:0-1211 GCA_050698355.1 Streptosporangiales bacterium
CCTGAATCCACCGACCCGGTTTTAGACGCGTTCTTGATGATCATTTTTTGGTGGCGCCGGCCGGTGATGATCGTGTGGGGGGGTTGGGGCGTGGCGGTCCTGCCAGCCTCGGTCGCTGGCTTGTCCACAGGGGGTTCCGGTCGGGCTCGGGTGAGCGTTCGGGCGGGGGCGTCAGGCCGGGGCTGGTGGGCCGTGGGCGGCGTCGAACAGCTGTGTCCAGGCGCGGTGCCAGGGCCAATGCTTCGGGAGGTGGAGGGTGAGTCGGCGGGCGGAGCGGGCCAGCCGGGCGGGGACGTGGATCAGCTGGGCGCGGATGGTGGCTGTGGTGGCTTTGGCGTGAAACGCCGACGCCAGGGCCCCGGCGGCGCGCAGCAGGTTGTGGGCGATGGCCCACAGCACCAGCCACGCGTTGTTGGCCTGAAAGTGCCCGGACGGCAGGTGGGCGAGGGCACTGATCTTCCCGTCGGCGATGGTCTGTTCGATTATGGCGTGGCCGCGGTGCTGGGTCTCGGCCTGGCCCAGGGGGAAGGGGCTGTCGGTGAACACCGGGTGGTCTCGCCAGGCGTGAAACAGCTCACCCTGGCCGGCGGGGCCGAGCCGCCGCACGCGGCGCACGATCAGCCGGGCGGTGTGCTGCTGGCGCTTCGGCCGGCCGGTGAAGGCGGTGTAGGGAACCTCGGCGACCCAGGCGTCGGAGATCAGCTGCCCGGTGTCGGGGTCGGCGACGGCGTGCGGGTAGCGGACCGGCACCCACGCGTCGTCGGGGATGCTCGCGATCGCGGCGGCGATCGACGGGTTCATGCCGGTGGACAGCGAGAAGTACGCCCCGGCGCGGCGGCAGGCGGCGACCACGCAGGCGGTGTAGAACTTCGAGTCTGCCCGCACGATCCGTATGCCGGTGGCGCCGGCCTGAACCGCGGTGGCCAGGGCCTCGGCGACGAACGACGCCGCGCCGCGCACGTCGGCGGCCTTGCCTTTGCGCAGCCGGGCGGCGGCGATCACCGGCCGGGCGACCGGGGTGCTGATCGTGGCCAGGATCGGATGCAAGGTGCGCTGGCCCTTGAGCCGACCGACCTGCGCGCCTTGCTTGGCGTGCCCGTACACCCGCCGATGCGTGGGGTCGACGTCGACGAACGCCACCTGCCCGGCGCCCGGCAGCAGCGGCGCATGCGCGGCCAGGGCCGCCAAAAGCTGCCGGTGCACCCCATGCA
>JBOHBN010000141.1:0-13342 GCA_050698355.1 Streptosporangiales bacterium
TCCGTGCTCACCGTCGCAGACGAACGACCGTATGTCCGGTTGTGCGGCGATAAATCCCCGCACGCCCAACGGAGCCATGGCGACCAACCACCGCGCAGGCACCGGTCCCGCCGCTCAGGCGGCGGTCACACGATCCGTGCCGCCGGGATGCCGCTCAGGAGGCGGTTTCGGTTCTGGCCGGTGACAAGCCGGTGGCCGTCGTGCGGCCCAGGAGGCGGCGGATGTCGCGGACGGCGGCGCGGCCGGCGCGGTTCGCGCCGATGGTGCTCGCCGACGGTCCGTACCCGACGAGGTGCAGCCTCGGCTCGGCGACGGCGCGGGTGCCGTCCACGGCGATCCCGCCGTCCGGCGTACGCAAGCCGAGCGGTGCGAGGTGGTCGAGCACTGGACGGAACCCGGTGCACCACAGCAGCACGTCCGCGCGTACCAACGTGTCGTCGTCCCAGGCGACGCTGTCGGGTTCGATCCGGTCGAACATCGGCAGCCGCCGCAGCACGTCACGGTCCATCGCCTCGCGTACGAGCGGGGAGATCGGCAGCCCCGTCTCGCTCACGATGCTCTGCGGGAGCCTCCCGGCGCGCACCCGCGCGGTCACCCGGTCGACGACCGAACGTCCCAGCTCCTCGGTGAAGGGTCCCTCGAAGAACTCCGGCGGCCGCCGCGTCACCCAGGTCGTGGTCGCCACTTGCGAGATCTCGGCGAGCAGCTGGACGGCGGAGGTGCCGCCGCCGATCACGACGACGTGTTGACCCGCGAACTCGTCCGCGCTCTCGTAGTCGGCGGTGTGCAGCTGCCGACCGGTGAACTCACGCCGTCCGGGGTACGACGGCCAGAACGGCCGCTCCCAGGTGCCGGTGGCGTTGATCACCGCACGTGCCGCCCACCGTCCGTTCGTGGTGTCCACGAGCAGTCGCCCGTCTGGCCCGTACCGGACGCCCCGTACGCTCACCGGCCGGCGCACGGGAAGCGCGAACGCGCGCTCGTACGCGGCGAAGTACTCCGGCACCACCTCGGCCGCCGGCCTCGAGTCGTCCTGCTCGCCCATCGGCATGCCGGGCAGGTCGTGCACGCGGTGCGTCGCGCCGAGCGATAGTGACGGCCAGCGGTACTGCCAGGCGCCGCCCGCGCTCCTGGCGTGGTCGAGGATGACGAAGCCGGACTCGGGTGCGAACCCGTACCGGCGCAGGTGGTAACCGCTGGACAGGCCCGCCTGGCCCGCACCGATCACCACCACGTCCACGGCGGTCGTACGCATGCTCACGGTTGGTGCAACACCGCGGCGCCATTGCAGCTTCCGGTAACCGACCTGTCAGGCGACGTTGCAGCCGGCCTGCCGCATGGTGTCCCAGGCGCGCTGGTCGTCGCCCTCCTGGAGGTTGACCGGGCGCGTGCCGGCGGCCGGCACGTCCACCTCGTAGCCGCGCGTCGCGGCATCCACGGCGGTCGCTTTCACGCAGACGTCCTGGGCGAGGCCGACGACGACCACGCGGCCGACGGTGTGCCGTACGAGGATGCCGTCGAGCTCGGTCGGCTGCTCCTCGCCGGTGCCGGGGTCGCGCATCATGAAGCCGGAGTACCCGTCCTCGCCGCCTGATCCCTTGCGTACGACCGGCTCGCCTGCATCCAGATCTGGATGCAGCTCGGCTCCCCAGGTGTCCATCACGCAATGCACGGGCCAGGCGCCGCCGTCCTTGGCGAAGTGCGGCGTGGACGCAGGATGCCAGTCCTGGGTGTAGACGACGACCGCGCCCGCATCCCGTGCATGGGCGACCTGCTCGTTGATGAACGGGATGGTCTGCTCGCCGCCCGCGACGTACAGGTTGCCGTCGGGGTGGGCGAAGTCGTTCTGCATGTCGACCACGATCAGCGCGGTCGACTCGTCGTAGCCGAGCTCGTCGGACACCGGTCGCCTCCTGGTCATCTTGGTGGCTCTCAACCTACCGGCGGTGCCCGTGCCGGTAGCGGCGCGTCACAGCTTTGCCGAACCGGTTGCGGATCGGGCTGGGGTGCGCCAACAATGACCTGTCTCACCATTCGTGACTCCACTGTTACCCAGGGGAGTGGTGCAGCGTGTCCTGGCCGCATGCGAAGACCCGGTCCCGAACGCATCGACACGCCGGCGTCGCGGCGTTGGGCGTGCTGGCTCTGACGGTGGCCGGGATGCCGGCGGGGCCCGCCCACGCGACGTCCCGCCGCACCCACGGCGGCGGCCAGTCGACCACGGTCACTCTCCGCGAGGGCTCCGACGTCCTGGCGAGCATGGCACCGGACGGCAAGACGATCGTCTTCGGTCTCCAAGGAGACCTGTGGCGCATGCCCGCAACCGGTGGCAGGGCCACGCGCATCAACGAGCCCGCCGAGGACCTGGTGCGCCCGGACTTCGCTCCTGATAGCCGGCGAATAGTCGCACAGCAGTATGTGGACAACAACTTCCACATCGTCACCATGCGCACGGACGGCTCGCACCGCAAGCGGCTCACGACGAGCCAGTACGACGATCGAGGGCCCGTCTGGTCGCCGGACGGCAACCGCATGGCGTTCGGCTCCGACCGCAGCGGCAACTACGACATCTGGGTGCTCGACCTGACAACCGGCAAGCTCACCCAGCGCACGCACAGCCCCAAGGCGGAGTACCAGCCGACCTGGTCGCCGAACGGCAAGCGGATCGCCTACACCGTCGGCGTGGAACAGGACGCGCACACGATCAAGGCGATGAACGCCGCAGGCAAGGTGGCAACGCTCGTCAAGCAGCCGGGCGGCCAGGTGCGGTCGCCGTCGTGGTCGCCGGATGGCAAGAAGATCGCGTACACCCTGCAAACCGGCAACGACAATCGGCTCATGATCGCCGGTGTCGGCGACGACGAGACGACCGGCCGGGCCGTCTCGAGCGGCTCGGAGGACGTGTTCGGGTTCCGGCCCCGGTGGCTCGATGATCACACGCTCCTCTACAGCTCCAACGGCCACATTCAACGGCGCGACGTCGACAGCGGGAAGCGCAGCACCATCCCGTTCCGGGCGAGGATCACGCTGCACCGCAAGGCGTACGACTTCAAGAAGCACGAGTTCGGCTGGGAGCGCAGCCCGGAACGAGTGCAGGGAATCCTTTCTCCCACGATCTCCCCGAACGGTCGCCGGGTCGCGTTCGTCGCTCTCAACGACCTGTGGCTCGCGACTCCGGGGCACCGGCCGCACCGAGTGACCCACGACAGGTATACCGAACTCGACCCGACCTGGTCGCCCAAGGGCAAGTACCTGGCGTACTCCTCCGACCGCTCCGGGATCGAGAGCATCTACATCCGTAACGTGGCGACAGGACACGAGCGCAGGCTGACTTCGTTCGACAGCCCGAAGTACCCGGCGGACAACCAGTACCGCGCCACCTGGTGCCCGACAGGCGACAAGATCGCCTTCCAGACGGGGCGCGGTTTCGCCAAGCCGCCGATCACCTACGTCGCCGACGTCGGTTCAGGCAAGGTACGCAAGGTCGACGCGTTCTCCAAGCAGTTCGAGCCCGGCAAGCCGACCTTCGGCCCCGGTTGCGACACGCTGGCGATGGCAGCGCTCAAGACCGCCGCGCCCAGGTTCCGGCAGGGCTGGAACGAGATCAAGACGGTCAATCTGGAGACCGGCAAGACACGTTGGGTTGACCCGGCACCGTTCAAGAACATCAACGCCCGCTCATCCGGTGACGGTCCGGTGTGGTCGCGCGACGGCAAGCACATGGCGTTCAACCGCGAGGGTCTGCTCTGGGTAATGCCGGTCGATCCCGACGGGCAACCGACCGGCAAGCCGCACCCCATCACGCACGGCAACGCCGACTACATCGGCTGGGTGGATCCGTCGACGCTCTCGTACCTCTCCAACGGCACGTTGAAAACCGTGTCGATCGACGGCAGCGACAGCCATACGGTCCCGATCGACCTGACCTGGCGTCCGCGGCCGCCTCGCGGCGTGACCATCATCAAGGCCGGCGCGCTCTGGGACGGCACGAGCCGGCACCTGCGCAAGAACGTGTACGTGATCGTCGCCGGCGCGCGCATCCGGGCGGTCATTGCTGCCCGCGGCGCGCGCAGCCGCCACCTGCCGGCGATGAAGCACGTGCCGAATGCGGGCAGCATCGGGAGGCTCAGGTCGCTGCCCGGAGTGCGCTTTGTCGACGCGTCGAACCTCACGGTGATGCCGGGGCTCATCGAGGGCCACATGCACCGTGAGTGGATCCCGTACACAGGGGCGCGGGAGGGGCGCGAGCTGCTCGCCTACGGCATTACGTCGACGGTCTCCCTCGGCGACCCGGCGTACAGGAGCCTGGAGTCGGAGGAGTCTGTCGGCTCCGGCCGGCTGGTGGGGCCGAGAGCCTTCACCGCCGCGTCGCACATCAACGGCTCCCGCATCTACTACGGGTTCATGCGCACCACGGAGAACGAAGCGACACTGCGCCGCGAACTGGCCCGCATCGGGGCGCTCGACGTCGACGGCGTCAAGACCTATGTGCGGCTGCCCAACAAGTTCCAGAAGCAGGCGATCAAGGCGGCCCACGAGCTGGGCGTACCGACGTTCAGCCACTACTTCTACCCGAGCATGGCGTTCGGGCAGGATGACATGTCGCACCTGTCTGCCACCCAGCGCTGGGAGTTCAGCCACACCCAGAGCCCGGGCGGGTATACCTACGGCGACGTCGTCAAGCTCGCGGTCGCCTCGAAGATGGCCATCACCACCACGCCGTTCGGCAGCTCCACGCTGCTCAACTACCACCCCGAGGTGGTGACCGACCCGCGTATAACGACGCTCTACACCCCGTGGCAGCGCAACGAACTCGCCGACACCTACGAGGAGGTCACCACCACCGACCAGTCGGACACGCGCGAGGACCTGCGGCACGAGGAACGGGTCATGCACAGGATCCAACAGGGCGGCGGCCACGTTTGGGCGGGAACCGACGAGCCGTTGGTGCACGTCGGGCAGAGCCTGCAGGAGACGCTGCGCGCGGAGGTCCGCTACGGGGGATTCACGCCGTACGAGGCGCTGCGCACGGCCACGGTGACGCCCGCGCGCGACATAGGGGTCGGCGACGACCTCGGCACTGTGGAACGCGGCAAGATGGCCGACCTGATCTTCGTCCGCGGCAACCCGCTCGACGACATCACCGCTGCCGGCGACGTTCGGATGGTGATGACCGCAGGCCACATACGCACTCGCGCCGGCCTGCTCGCGCCCTTCCAGAGCAAGGCTCGGCACGGCAAACCTTGACCCGCAGTGATCATGAAACATCGTCGTAGGTATGGCTACGACGACGTTTCATGATCATGGGAAGTGCTCGCTCTGCTCGACGGCGTCGGCGCGCAGCCGGTCGCCTGGCAGTCCGCGTGATGGGATGCCTGGCAGGCCGTCCGACCACTCCGGCCAGGCCGAGACGCCCACAACGAGCTGGCCAGTACGCTCGGTGCGGTGACCTACTCGATCGTGGCGCGGGACGAGGCGACTGGCGAGCTGGGCTGCGCGGTGCAGTCACACTTCTTCTCCGTCGGCCCCATCGTGCCGTGGGCGGAGGCCGGCGTCGGTGTCGTGGCGACGCAGGCGCAGGTGGAGGTCTCGTACGGCCCGCGCGGCCTCGAGCTGTTGCGTGCCGGGAGAGCACCGACCGATGCCCTGGCCGAGCTGCTGGCCGAGGACCCGTACGCCGAGATCCGCCAGGTGGCGATGGTCGACGCGACCGGTAGAACCGCGGTACACACCGGCGCGCGGTGCATCCGTGAGGCCGGCGACAGGCGGGGCCCGGGTGTGTCCGTGCAGGCCAACATGATGTCGCAGGACACGGTTCCCGACGCCATGCTCGCCGCGTGCCAGGAGTCGTCCGGAGACCTGGTCGATCGCCTGCTGGCGGCATTGGATGCCGCGCAAGCCGAGGGCGGCGACATCCGCGGCCGCCAGTCCGCCGCGATCCTGGTCGTGCGCGGCGAGCGCAGCGATGCCCCGTGGCATGACCGGCTCGTCGATCTCCGCGTGGACGACCACCCTGAGCCGCTGGCCGAGCTGCGCCGGCTCGTGCGCGTACGCCGTGCGTACGACGCGGTCGACCGCGCCGAGCTGGCGGCGGTCCGCGGCGACACGGACGCCGCAACGAGGGAATATGCCGCGGCGCTCGACGGGGCGGGCAGCGTGGAACCCGTCTTCTGGTACGGCGTCTCCCTGGCCGCGTCCGGCAAGGTAGGGCAGGCGCGTACCGTCCTCGCGCCGGTGTTCGCAGTGCACGACGGCTGGGCGGAGCTGCTGCGCCGCCTGCCCGAGGCGGGCATGTTCCCCGAGGATCCCGCGCTGCTCGCCCGGCTGCTCGCTACCTGAGGTTCTGACAGTGCTACATGGCACCAGCCGTGCGAGGTCAGGTGGCCGCCGCAAGCGTCAAGCAGTAGTCGCCACGCTCATCGGTCCAGCGTCGCGCCGGCCGCAGGGCGTGCCGATCGAGTTCGGCGTGCAGGTCGGCCAGCCGGAACTTGGTGCTGATCTCGGTGAGTATCTCCGCCCCGGCGGGAAGCCTCCAGGCGCGGTCGAGGGCGCGGAAGTATGCGTGCACCGGGCGCCGCGCGCGCAGCCACATCTCGACCCTGCTGTGCGCCGGGTTCCAGCGCACGACGTGCTGGAAATCGTCGACGTACAGCCCGTCGGCATCGAGTTCGCGGCGGAGGACTTCGATGAGGTTCCGGTTGAACGCGGCGGTAACCCCGGAGCTGTCGTCGTAGGCGGCGACGAGCCGGGACGGTGACTTGACCAGATCGGTTCCGAGCAACAGGTGGTCACCCGGAGCGAGCGCGGCGACGATCTCGTCGAGGAACGCCGCTCGCTGGATCGGCTCGAGGTTGCCGATGGTCCCGCCGAGAAGGATCAGCAGCCGGGATCCGTGCGGGCCGGGCAGCTCGCCCAACGTTTCGGTGAAATCGGCGACGAACGGCTGGATCGTGATTCTCGGGTACTCCTCGTCGAGCGCGTCGGCCGCTTCCGTCAATACCTCGGCACTGACGTCGACCGGTACGAAACGCACCTCCGGCCGGGCAGCGGTGAACGCGTCCAGCAACAACCGGGTCTTGGTCGACATGCCGGAGCCAAGCTCGATCAACGTGGTGGCGTTCGTGATGTCCGCGATCTCGTCGCTGCAATAGTTGAGGATCTCGGTTTCCCGGCGCGTCGGATAGTACTCGGGCAACCGGGTGATTTCGTCGAACAGTCGGCTACCGCGCTCGTCGTAGAACCAGCGCGCGGGCAACGACGGAGGATCGTTCCACAGCCCGGCGCGGACATCGGCCGCCAGCGCGGATTCGGTGACCGTGACCATCAACGGGCCAGCCGCAGACCGCTGAACGCCCATCGCGCGTGCGCGGGGAAAAAGTTGCGGTAGGTAACCCGCTCGTGCCCGACCGGGGTGACCGCCGACGCGCCGCGCAGCACGTGCTGGTCAGACATGAATTTGCCGTTGTACTCCCCAACTGCACCGTTTTCTGGCTCAAAACCGGGGTACGGCAAGTACGCGCTGGCGGTCCACTCCCACACGTCGCCGATCATCGCCGAACCAGCTGCGCCGGGGTGGGTTCGATGCGGATCCAGCAACTGCCCCCGCGTCTCACCCAGCTGTGCGGCGGCGATTTCCCACTCGAACTCGGTCGGAAGCCGGGCGCCGGCCCAGCGGGCGAACGCGTCCGCCTCGTAGAACGACACGTGACAGACCGGCTCGCCCGGCACCACCGGTCGCCGCCCGGAGAGCGTGAACGTGGTCCACGTGCCGTCTTCCTGGACCCAGTACCCGGGCGCCGTCCAGCCCTCGGTCTGGATCGTCGCCCACCCGTCGGACAGCCACAGCTCCGGGCGCCCGTACCCGTTGTCGGCCATGAACGCCAACCAGTCGGCGTTGGTGACGGCACGTCCGGCGATCTCGAAATCTTCCAGATAAACCTTGTGCCGCGGGCCTTCGTTGTCGAAACTGAACCCGACGCCGTCGTGTCCGACCTCTCGTACACCACCCGAGACGGTCCGCCAGGTCAGCGGTTCCACCGAGGTGGCCCGATCCGGTGCGCGGTCGACGTACGTCGGAGCGAACGGATGCGTGGACAGCAGGTGTTTGATGTCCATTAGGAGCAGCTCCTGGTGCTGCTGCTCGTGGTGACAGCCCAACCGGACCAGCGCCTGCGCATGTTCGTCGCACCGCCCTGCATCGAGCGAAGACACCAGCGCCTGCTGCACATACTCGCGGTACCGGCCGATATCAGCGACCCCCGGGCGGGTGACCAGTCCCCGCTGCGGGCGGGGATGGCGCGGCCCGACCGCCTCGTAGTAGGAGTTGAACAGGTACCGATACGACGGGTCGTACGCGGTGTAGTCCGGGTCGGAGCGGAGGATGAACTCCTCGAAGAACCAGGTGGTGTGGGCACGATGCCATTTCGCCGGACTGGCATCCGGCATTGACTGCGGCGTCTGATCCTCCGCCGACAGCCGCGACGACAACAGATCGGTGGTCGCGCGCACGTCGAGGAACCGGCGCGTAAGCGATGGGGTGTCGGTGACCAGGGTCAAGGCGTCCTCCTCAGGAACTCGCCGTTTGTGTCCCGTGACGGTGCGGTCACGCGTGTCAGGCGGCTCCTAAAAGGGGCCGCTCATTGCCTTGTTCAGCTATCTCCACCTACAGTGTCGCGCAGCAAACCACCGTCCGCAACCGGAGAGCCGCTGTCCCGCAAGCGGATCACGTTACGACACACGTGCTCCAGTAGGTCGCTAGGCTCTCGAAAGTGGACCCAAGGTCTCCCGTCTCCGCCGTGTTGGTCCGGTTGTCGGCTGCTGACGCTGGAGAGGTTCTGACCCTCCAACGCGCGGCATACGTCACCGAAGCTCAAGCCCACGGAGACCTCACCATGGCGCCGCTGGTGCAGTCCCTGGACGAGCTGGCGACAGAGTTGGCCGGCTCGGAGGTCTTGGCACTGGGCCTGCGCGAGGACGGTCGCCTGGTGGCAGCGGTTCGCGTCCGCGTCGGCAGTAACGCGGGGGAATTGGTCCGTCTGGTTGTCGCACCGGACCGGCAGGGACACGGGCTCGGTAGCCGGCTATTGCGGCAGGCCGAAGAAGAGCTACCTGAGCACATTCGGCTGCTGCGATTGTTCACCGGCGAACACAGTCTTGCGAACCAGCGCTTGTACGCCCGACATGGCTACAGAGAGGATCACCGGAGCCCGGCCGGTGGCTATCAGCTGGTGCACATGGCGAAGAACCTCCAACCTGGCAGCTGATAGGCCGGCGCGCGGTCACCAACGTCCGGTGACCGATCGGATGTTGATCTGCTCACCCGAGCCCGGTGATGACCTCTCCTGCGGCTGCGCTGCGTAGTTGGTCATTGACGGGCTTAGGGCTTCCGGTGAAACTTGCCTACTTACCGCGATCGAGCGTGCCCGCTGAGAGGATCCGCCATGCCGCAGCTCAGTCCCTCTCGCCGAACCTTCCTCGCCGGTACCGCCGCCGCGGCCATCGGGGTCTGGGTTCCCACGACCGCTGCGGCGGCAGCCAAGCAGGATGCGCGGGGAGAGGCCGGCGAGCTGCGCGTCAACCCGTACCTGCAGAACCCTTCGAGCGATGGCGTGCGGGTTACGTGGTTCACGAAGGCTGCGGAGCCGGGTGAACTCGTAGTGCACGGTCCGGGTCTGCACGGTGGCGCTTCCTACACCACCGAGCCGGCGCAGGAGGCGATACTCGATTACACCGACGCGGAGCTGAACCAGGAGATCGACGGCCTGGAGCAGGGATCCTGGCTGTATCAGGGCGGGAACTACAAGCATGCGGTCGACATCACCGGGCTGCAGCCAGGCAAGCACTACGCCTATACGGTCACAGCGGGGGACTGGAGGTTCACCGCCCACTTCACCACCGCGCCGACGAGCGACAGCTGGCGTCGCATCCGGTTCGTCGCGCTGTCGGACTCCGAAACCGAACCGCTCGGACGTGTGCGGCACCGTGAGTGGGCGCCGGGTCCGCTGACCGACGGCAGCCTCGACCGGCCATCGCCTGACGAGGGCGGCACGTGGGACAAGGTCTTCGGCACCACCGTATTCCGTAACGTGCGCGTCTTGCGGTACCTCCTCACCGAGGACGACGGCTACCGCGAGAACCTGGACATTATCGAGAGCCGTCGCCCCGACTTCATCATGATGCCGGGAGACATGGTTGCAGGTGCGGGATACCAGCCGGGCTGGGATGAGTTCTTCCGTTACAACGCCGGGGAATTCGCGAGTGTCCTCTCGTACCGTCCGCTCATTCCCGCGATAGGGAACTGGGAGAACTACGGGGCGTTGAACGGTGGATACGGCTCACCAGACGACCGGTCACCTGTGGTTCGTGCACGGAAGAAGTACCATGCGTACTTCGATTCGCCCGCGAACGGCACGAAGAGACACCGCGACGACTATTACCGTGTCGACTACGGCCCGATCACGGTACTCACGCTGGACAGCTCGAACGGGCTGCCCGACGACGATCCGGACAACTACCCGGAGGGCGAGAAGGCAACGGGACAGGAGTACCGCGGGCCCGGCACCGACACGCAGAGCAACTACACCCGCGGCCAGTACGAAGCAGCCGGCGGCACCGACCTCGCGGATTTCAACCCCGGCAGCACCCAGTGGGACTGGGTGGAAGACGAGCTCGCAGACGCAAGAAACAAGGGCCAGATCATCTTCGCCCAGTTCCACCACGTGCCCTACAGCAACGGCGTGCACGGCGTTCCGCTGTATCACGAGCTGAGCGAAGGGCAGGGTGGCACGCCGATGCGGCAGTACCATCCCATGTTCGAGCGCTATGGCGTCGCCGCCGTTCTCTGCGGGCACAGCGAGCTGTTCGAGCACAGCTTCGTCGACGACGACGGCGACGGTATCGGCGTGCACTACTACGACGTCGGCGCCGCCGGTGACGGCCTGCGCGGCGAGCGGCGCAACGGCGACTCGCTGAACGACCCGTTACTGTCCTACAACCAGTACAGCCGGTGGACCGCCGACCAGCACGAGCCCGAGCGCTGGGAGCTGGTGAACGGCGTGCAGCAGCTGGTCGAGGGCGGCAAGCACTACGGGCATCTCGAGATCAACGTAGACAGGGCCCGCGATGGCGCGCGCGTGACGCTGACGCCTGTGCACTCATTCCCGGTGATGGACGAGAACTACGAGCTCGTACGTACGGAGCGCCGCCTGTACGACGATGAGGTCATCCTCGATATCGACGCTGACGGCCGGGTACGGCACACCTCGTAGGCGACGTACGATGTGGGCAGCTGTTTCATTTTGACGAAAGCCTCTTGCTGGTGTCAGCGTTGCTCTTGCGATCGTCTTCCTCGTCTTCCCATCGTCCGACGCCGCTGCCGCACCACTGCGGGATGATCCGGGGACCGAGGCCGCGCGGGCCGCGATCACCCGGCTGGCTCCGCGACTTGCGCATCGGTTGGTCCTCAAACAGGAGGGGTTCCGGCTCGGCTTCGGACGCATTCACCGTGTCCGCTAACGACGGACACATCGTCCTCTCGGGGTCGAGCGCCTTGGTCAGCGCATTCTCCACGTACCTGGAGCGCGGCAACCACTCCTGGCGTGAGGCGCGGTCGATCCTCGGCTTCTTCGGCCGTGCGCAGCGGTCGGACGGTGCACGGGATGCGCGTTACCATCCGATCGACGCGAGCCCCGGTCGCGGACGGGAGGCATTGGCAGCTGGACGGATGCGGTTGGGTGCCGTGGGCGACGTGGTTCTGGTACGTCTCCCGGGGTGGCGCCTCCCCGGACGACCTGGCGGAGCTCTGGCCGGCGGTGGATCATGCGGCCGGCTACGTGGCCCGCACGCTCGGCCCGAACGGACTGCCTCCGGTGTCACCCGACTATTGGGAGACTTCCGAGAAGTACGTGACCATCGGTACCGTGGCCCCGCTGCCCGCCGGGCTTCGTTCGGCCGCCGCGCTCGCATCCGTTCTCGGTGAGCGTTCGGCGCAGGTGCGGTACGCCAAGGCGGCCAGTCGCTTGGACCATGCGATCGGCGAGCGCTTCGCCTCCCGCGGCTACCCGAGGTCGACGAAGGAGGGCTCCGGCGCGGACACGGCGGTGACGTTCGTCGCTCCACCGTTCGCGCCCGCCGACCCGGACGTACTGGCGGCCGTACGCGCGACCGCTCGTACGCTGGCCCTGCCGAACGGCGGCATGCTGCCGGGCGAGGACTGGCCGGCCGATCCCAACCAGGCGTGGACCTGTGAGACGTGCTGGTTCGCGCTGGCGTTCGCCGCCTCCGGCCATGCCGACGAGTCCGACCGCTGGCTTCGATGGGTGGACGGTCACCGCACCGAGCTGGGCGCAATCCCGGAGAAGATCGACAGCGCGGGCCGGCCCAACTCGGTGGCGCCGTTCGGCTGGACGGCCGCGGTCGTGCTCCTCGCGCTGACCGCAAGGGAGCGCGAGCTGTCGATCCCTCCCATACCGTGACCGCGTCGCGCCGCCCGTCTGAGCGTGGTCATACCCGCCTTAGGCGCTCCTGCGAAACACTGCTTCCTCGAGTCGCTGCACGCGTTGGTCGAGGCTGTCGGGGGCGTTTCGTTTCTCTTCGATCCACGCGCGGATGAGGGCGGTGGGCTTGGTGTGTGCATCGTCAGCCTGAGCACGTACCCAGTCCAGGAGTGATTTCGGCAGGCGTAGCGACGTGCTGATCATCGGGTCGGGGTCAGGCTCGCGAGCGCCATGCCACTGTCCGGACTTCATCTCTGCAGAGAAGTCGTGCTCGTCGGCGTAGGCGGCGAGTTCATCAAGCTCCTTCTTGTTCATGGGTCTCACCTCGCTTTCTTGCGGAACGTCCGTCGTTCCTTGTCGGTCATGTCGCGGGCGCTGACGACGTACCAGCGCCCATCGAGGGCGTCTGTGAGGATGATGAGTAGGTGGCGACCGGAAGGTGTGGTTGTGAACCAGTA
This sequence comes from Streptosporangiales bacterium, assembly GCA_050698355.1. GTDB lineage: Bacteria > Actinomycetota > Actinomycetes > Streptosporangiales > WHST01 > JBOHBN01. Next base: position 12,953 of record JBOHBN010000141.1, read on the forward strand.
CGTCACGTCGCTGGGGCCGGTGATCTCGAGGCTAAGGCCGGCCGTTGAGCGCGTCCTCTACTTCTGCGGGAGTGATGCCGTGCCGAGCGATGTGCTCTTCGGACAGCTCGGTCCAGCGAATCTCCCGCATACATGCAGAGCGTACCCCATCGCACCACAACGTGGTGCAGTCCAGTTAAGCCTGGTCGTGACAACGTGTCTCAACGCGACATTGCTGTGCTGTCTCGTCTGTCCGCTCGTCACGTAGAGTCACTCCTCCACCACCCGCACACGGCGGCGCGATTTGATACGAAGGCGCCGGAACCTCATGGCATCATCGCGAGCGTCGGCGGAGAGCTGAAGGGGGTATGCGGCCATGCGGCCCGACAGCTCACGCTGGCGCGAGGTGAC
>JBOHBN010000142.1:0-10097 GCA_050698355.1 Streptosporangiales bacterium
ATCTCGAGCTGGTCGCCCTACTGGGAACCTGGCGCAGCTCGAAGCCTAGCACTCCTCACCCCCGATGCGCGCGGCACACGCCGCACGAAGTGTAGTTCCGGTGCGATCGACCTGCAGCCGCTCCACCCGCCAGGTGGGCTCTACGGCCTCGATCACCGTGATGGCCGCGGGCACCATACGTGCCGTACCCAGCACCAACACCGTCGGGCCCGCACCGGATACGACCGCCGCGTGACCGGCTGCCCGCAGCCGATCGACCAGCTCGAGGGTCCGCGGCATCGCCTGTCGTCGATACCCCTGGTGCAGGCTGTCCCGCGTCGCGGCGAGCAGCAACTCCGGGTTCTCGGCGAGCGCCGGGGCGAGCAGCGTTGCCCTGGCCGCGTTCGCCGCGGCATCGCCGTGCGGCACCGTGACCGGCAGCAGGCCGCGTGCGGCCTTGGTGCGTACCCGCTCGCGGGGCAGGACGGCAACGGCCTCGAGCCGCGGGTGCGGGTCGACCCGGAACGTGTCGATCCCCACGTCCCCCTGCCAGGCGAACGTCAGGCCACCGGCCAAGCACGCGGCGACATTGTCCGGGTGCCCCTCCAGCCTTGCGGCCAGCGCGAGCGCGTCCCTGCCCGTGGCCTCGTCGCCGGTACGGCCAGCGAGCGCGCGGGCCGCGACCACGCCGCCGACGATCGCCGCGGCCGACGAGCCCAGCCCGCGGCCGTGCGGGATCGCGTTCGTGCACCGAAGCTCCAGCCCGGGCGGCTGTTCCCCGAGCTCGTCGAACGCCGCGCGGGCCGCGCGTACGACCAGGTGCCGCTCGTCTCGGCGCAGGTCACCGGCGCCCTCACCGCCGACCTCGACGGTGAGCCCGCTCGCGGTGACCCGTACCTCGATCTCGTCGTATCGGGCGAGCGCAAGGCCCGCGCAGTCGAAGGCCGGCCCCAGGTTCGCGCTCGTGGCCGGCACCCGTACGCGTACGGGCCCGGACGTGAACGCAGTGACCACCCTCAGTGCCGATCGTCGAGCCCGAGCAGGCCGGCGACCGTCGCGGCGTCGGCGCGTACGGGCTCCGTGGGTCGGCGGTCGCGCACGGCCCAGTCCGGGTCCTTCAGCCCGTTGCCGGTCAGCGTGCAGACCACCCGGCTCCCGGCGGCGATCAGGCCGGATTGGCGCGCGGCGAGCAGTCCCGCGACGCTCGCGGCCGAGGACGGCTCGCAGAAGACGCCCTCGCTCGCTGCTACGAACTTGTAGGCGTCGATGATCTGGTCGTCGCTGACCGCCTCGATCGCGCCGCCGGACTCGTCTCTGGCCGTAACGGCCTTCTGCCAGGACGCCGGGTTGCCGACCTGAATGGCCGACGCCAGCGTCTCGGGTCGTTCCACGATCTCTCCGGCGACGATCGGCGCCGCGCCCTCGGCCTGGAAGCCGATTACCCGCGGCGCCGCGGTGGCGATGCCTGCCTTGGTGTACTCCTGGTAACCCTGCCAGTAAGCCCAGATATTCCCCGCGTTGCCGACTGGTAGGCAGTGCACGGCAGGCGCGTCGCCTAGCGCGTCGACGACCTCGAACGCCGCGGTCTTCTGCCCGGCCAGCCGGTGCCCGTCGGGGTTCGCGGAGTTCGCCAGCAGGACCGGGTACGTCTCCGCCAGCTCGCGCGCGACGCGCATGCAGTCGTCGAACGACCCGTCGACCTCGACCAGCTGCGCGCCGAACGCGATCGCCTGGGTGAGCTTTCCAACCGCGATCTTGCCGCTCGGCACGAGCACAGCGCAGGTGAGCCCGGCACGCACCGCGTACGCCGCGGCGCTCGCGCTGGTGTTGCCGGTCGAGGCGCAGATGACCGCGCGCGCACCGCCGTCGAGTCCGTTCGTGATGGCGACGGTCATGCCTCGGTCCTTGAACGATCCGGTCGGGTTGGACCCCTCCACCTTGAGGTGGACCTCGCAGCCGGTGCGCTCGGACAGCCGCGGTGCCGACACCAGCGGCGTGCCGCCCTCCCCGAGCGTGACCACGCGCGCACCGTCGCGTACCGGCAGCCAGTCGCGGTACTCCCCGATCACCCCGCGCCAGACACTCATCAGTGTTCACCTCGCAACCGCATCGCGCGACCGTGCCGACCCGCTCGGATACGTGGACGTATCGCGCGATCAGCTCCTTTGCTCAAGCTCCCTCCAGCCCCTCCACGCGCATCACCGAGCTGACAGCGCGGACGACGCCCAGCCCGCGCAGGCTCGCCACGGTCGCCGACAGCGCGGCGTCGGTGGCGATGTGGGTGACGACGACGAGCTGCGCGTCGTCGCCGTGCCCTTCCTGCCGTACGGTCTGCAGTGACACGCCGTGCTCGGCGAACACGTGCGCCACCTCGGCCAGCACGCCGGTCTTGTCCAGCACGTCGAGGCTCACGTGGTAGCGCGTGGCGAGCTCTCCCATCGGCTGCACGCGCAGCGCCGCGTACGGCACGCTCGCCGGCACCGGCCGGTCGATCCGCACGTCGCGAGCGACCGCGACCACGTCGCCCAGCACCGCGCTCGCCGACGGCGAGCCGCCCGCACCCGGACCATAGAACATCAGCTGGCCGGCCGCTGCGCACTCGACGAACACCGCGTTGTACGCGTCACCCACGCCGGCGAGCGGGTGGCTGCGCGGGATCATCGCCGGGTGCACGCGCGCGCCGACCCCGGCCTCGGTGCGCTCGCAGATGGCGAGCAGCTTCAGGACGCAGCCCATCGCGCGGGCGCTGGCGACGTCGCTCGCGCCCACGCCGCTGATGCCCTCGCAGTGCACGTCGGCCGCGGTCACCTCGGTGTGGAAGGCCAGCTCGGCGAGGATCGCGGCCTTGGCGGCCGCGTCGTAACCCTCCACGTCGGCGGTGGGGTCGGCCTCGGCGTAGCCGAGTGCGGTCGCCTCCTCCAGCGCTTCCGCGAACCCCGAGCCGGTCTCGTCCATACGGGTGAGGATGAAGTTGGTCGTGCCGTTGACGATGCCGAGCACCCGGTTGACGGTGTCGCCGCTGAGCGACTCGCGTAGCGGGCGCAGCAGCGGAATCGCGCCGGCGACGCTCGCCTCGTAGTACAGCCCGGCACCGCCGCGCCGCGCGGCGTCCTGCAGCGTCGCGCCGTCGGCCGCGAGCAGTGCCTTGTTCGCCGTGACGACCGACTTGCCCGCTCCGAGCGCCCGCAGGATCAGCGACCTGGCCGGCTCGATGCCGCCGATGACCTCCACGACCACGTCGATGTCGTCACGGTCGACGAGCCCGGCCGCCTCGTCGGTCACCAGGTCACCGAGGTCGACGTCGCGCTTGCGCTCGGGATGCCGCACCGCGACCCCGGCGAGCTCGAGTGGCGCGCCGACGCGCGCCGCGAGGTCGTCGGCCTGCTCTCGCATCAGCCGTACGACCGCGCCGCCGACGGCGCCGCACCCCAGCAGCGCGACCCGCACCGGCCGCTCACTCATGTGCTTGCCTCTTCTCCCCCCGCCTGTGCGTCCAGCCGCAGCAGGTCGTCGATGGTCTCGCGGCGAACCAGTATCCGGGCAGCGCCGTCGCGCACCGCAACCACCGGCGGGCGCGGCACCTGGTTGTAATTGCTGGCGAGCACCCGGCAGTACGCACCCGTACCGGGCACGGCGAGCAGGTCGCCGGGGGCGACGTCGGCGGGCAGGTACGCGTCGCGTACGACGATGTCGCCGGACTCGCAGTGCTTGCCGACCACCCGCGCCAGGGCGGCGGGCGCGTCGGACGCGCGGTTCGCCAGCGCGCAGGAGTAGACCGCGTCATACAGAGCCGTACGGACGTTGTCGCTCATCCCGCCGTCGACGGACACGTACGTGCGGACCTCGCCGGACGCGAGGCGGACCGGCTTCACGGTGCCGACCTCGTACAGCGTGCAGGTGGACGGCCCGACGATCGCCCGGCCCGGCTCGACCGCGAGCCGGGGCACCGGCAGGCCGCTCGTCGCGCACTGCTCCTCCATGACGCGGCGGAGCAAGGACGCGAACTCGTCGAGGGCCGGCGGGTCGTCGCCGGGCACGTAGGCGATGCCGAGCCCGCCGCCGGCCACCAGCTCGCGCACCTCGATGTCGTACTGCTCGCGCACGTCGGCGGCGAGCCGCACCAGCCGCTGCGCAGCCACCTCGAAGCCGGTGGTGTCGTAGATCTGCGACCCGATGTGGCTGTGCAGCCCGGCGAACTCCAGCGACGCGGACGCCAGCACCCGGCGTACGGCCTCGACGGCGGCGCCGGTCGCGATGGAGAAGCCGAACTTCTGGTCCTCGTGCGCGGTCGCGATGAACTCGTGGGTGTGGGCCTCCACACCGACCTTCACCCTGAGCAGCACCTGTGGGCGCACGCCGCGGTCGGCGGCGAGCTTGGCCAGCCGCTCGATCTCGACGAACGAGTCGACGACGATGCGGCCCACGCCCGCATCGACGGCAGCGGCGAGCTCGGTCAAGGACTTGTTGTTGCCGTGCAATGCCATCCGCTCGGCGGGGAACCCGGCGCGCTGCGCGGTCACCAGCTCGCCGAGCGTGCACACGTCGAGCGAGCACGCTTCCTCCGCGAGCCACCGGATGACCTCGGTGCACAGGAAGGCCTTGCCCGCGTAGAAGACGTCGAAGCCGGCGAACGCCCGCCGGTGCGCTCGGCAGCGTTCCCGGAAGTCCTGCTCGTCCAGCACGTACGCGGGCGTGCCGTGCTCGGTGGCGAGCTGCCGCACGTCCATGCCGCCGACGTTGAGGACACCGCCGTCCCGGCGTGTCGTACTCGACCAGATGGCCGGGTGGAGCTCGTTCAGATCCGCCGGGACGCTCGGGGTGCCGTCCGGCACGGCCTCGGCGTGCTGCGGTCCGGCGGGATGGGCGCGACTCACTATCTCCTCACAGGGCTGAACACCATCCGGCCCACACGGGGTATCCCGCGACGGGCTTCCTGCGGATGAGGGGCTTCAGTCTTTCATCCTCCCGCGCGAGAGGTGCACCCGCTGTATGTGTCTGCGCAATCCGTTGACGAGCGGTATCGCGCCGCCGTAACTTTTCTACACAGATCCTGAAGGTAGGTGCCTGCCATGCCGTCACGTCACCGTTTCCGCTGCCTCGCGGCCGCGTTGCTGCTCCCGGCCGCCGCGATGGTCACCGCGCTCGGAGCTGCCCCCGCGGCCGCCGCGCAGAGCCAGCCGAACGCCCCGGACCGGCCGTTGCGGGCGATGTCGTTCAACATCCACCACGGCGAGGGCACCGACGACAACCTCGACCTCGCGCGCACCGCACGGACCATCCGCGCCGAGGACCCCGACGTGGTGGGGCTGCAGGAGGTCGACCGGCACTGGTCGGAGCGCAGCGACTTCGTCGACCAGGCGGCGTGGCTCGCCAAGACCCTGCACATGCACGTGGTGTTCGGCGCGAACCTCAACCTCGACCCGCCCGCACCGGACCGGCCGCGGCGCCAGTACGGCACGGCCATCCTGAGCGAGTGGCCCATCCTCGACTGGAGCAACACCTTCTTGCCGCGATACGACGGGCACGAGCAGCGGGGCCTGCTGTACGCGCGGATCGTGGTGCAGGGCGTGCCCGTACGCGTGTACAACACCCACCTGCAGCAGAACACCCCGCCGGAGCAGCTGGCACAGGCCCGCGCGATCAAGCAGTTGATCGGCACCCCGGACGAGTCGGTCGTGCTCATGGGCGACCTCAACGGCAAGCCCACAAAGGCACACGTACGCGCCCTCGCCGAGGACCTCGTCGACGCGTGGTTGTCGGCCGGCGTCGGCGACGGCTACACCTTCCACACCGGCGACCCGACCAAGCGCATCGACTACGTGATGACCTCTGACGACGTCGTCGTGCGCACCGCGGCCGTGGTGACGAGCAGCGACGCCTCCGACCACCTGCCGGTCGTCACCGATGTCGCGCTGCCCGGCCAGAACGTGGGCGTCGGGCGCTGATCGCTCACACCCGGTCGGTCGCGGTCACACCGAGAAGCGGGAGCGCCGCCGCGACGGCGTCGGCACATCGTGCGGCGAGAGCCAGCCGGGAACGGTGGGCCCGCAGGTCGCGCGTACCGGCGTCTCGCGATGTGGACGGCTCGGTGGTGAGGCGGGACGCGATCGGCGCGAACTCCAAGGCGACCCGTCGTTCGAGATGCTCGGCGATCCTGTGCGGCTCGGCCAGCTCCGCGGCACGCGTCAGGACGCCTGGTACCGCGTCGAGCGCGTCCGCGAGCTTACGGCCGGCGACCACATCGTGGTCACCGACCGGGTACTCGCCGTACGCCGCGGCTATACGGAGGCAGAGCAGCGCCCGGGCGCGCACGTACCGCACCCGCCACAGCGGGTTGGTCTCGTCGCGGCGTGCCCACCGGTCGAGGTCGAGGCGTACCAGGCGGTTGGCCCGGGTGCGCACCAGCGCGTAGCGGGCGTTCTCCTCCCCGACCCGGTGCGCGAGGTCTGCGTACCGGGTGACGGCCTCGGCGTCGAGCCCGTAGACGTGTGCGCCCTGTACGGCGGGCAGCGCGGGCACCGCGGTTCCGATGTGCGCGCACAGTGCCGTGACGGCCGAGTGCACGGCAGCCCGGCGCGCGCCCGCCAGCATGGCTTCGCCTTCCACGGGGGTTCAGCGTACGGACCGGGTGTGCCGAGACGGTCAGGCCTTCTCCGCCGCGAGCCGGTCACACACCTCCAGCAGCTCCGTCGGGTCGAACGGCTTGCAGATGTACGCGTCGACGCCCAGCTGCTCGCCTCGGTCGCGATCCCGCTGCTGGGCACGGGCGGTCACGAGCGCGATCCGTACGTCCGACGTCCTCGGATCCGTCCGCAGCCGTAGCGCCACGACCCAGCCGTCCACCCGCGGCATCATCACGTCGAGCAACACCACGTCGGGCCGGTCCTCGAGCACCCGCGCGATGCCCTCCTCGCCGTCGGCCGCCTCGAGGACGGCAAACCCTTCCATCTCCAGGTTGACGGCGATCAGCTGGCGGATCACCGGGTCATCGTCGACGATCAACACCGTCGCTTTGCGTTCGGACACGTCTCGACGGTACGTGAGCCACCCCGGCGCCGTCGCGGGTTTGCCAAACCGATAACAGGCGTTACGCCAAGCGGATCGTTCTGGTGCTCCGCCCTTACGCCCTTCGCCGACCGTTACGGCTGGTTGCTCCCCGCATTGGCTCCACCGCCGCGCCTCAATTGTCGGCTCCCCGGTGATCATGAAAGATGTCCGCTGCCATAGCGACGACAACCTTTCATGATCACTCAAGTGCGCCGCGCCCTGCGGCCACCCTGCCTGGTATGGTCGGCCCTGCCCGTTCGGGCACCCGCCCCCGTAGCTCAGGGGATAGAGCAACGGCCTCCGGAGCCGTGAGCGCAGGTTCGAATCCTGCCGGGGGCGCCCAGCCGTGACCAGCACAAACACCGCGCTGACCTCGAAAAGCGCAAGCCATCCGGGACCACGGTCTGTCCCAGCGAGTCTCACCCGATTCCGGCAAAGCTCGCGGTTTGTGGACCCACAGTGGACCAGGGCAACCTGTGCGTCGATCAGATCTGACGCGCGCTCTCGCTAGGGGCCCAGACGAGCGCGGGGCATGACCAGTTCGATGCAGTAGCGCGATACAGATCACGGCCGACCACCCGGGTGAGCGGCGTTGTCTTGTCGGTCAACCTGCCGCCCCTCGCTAGCACGGGCACCAGGGAGGTCACTACCGACGGGCAAGGGGCACCCCCAGAAGATACCGGTGGGGTCGCGGTCGACCTCGGCGAGGAGATCATCGATCCGGGCGGATGGTTTGGTCAGGTCATACTTATGGAAGAGCAGGCGGCGGGCGCGTCAGTACAGCGTCCATAGCCCGGTGGCTTCCGTGTAATGCAGCCGCGCCATCAGCAAGTGCGTCCACTCCGGCCCGGCCTCGGGTCGCCAGGGTGCGCGGCCTTCCACGATTGCGATGTATCGAGGTTGGACGTCACACTCGACCCGCACCTGATGACGTGCGTCTTGGGGCACGCGGGCGCTGCACCATCTCTCCACCCGGGCGATGTAGGTTTCGGGTCGGCCGGTTTGCTGGCATAGGCGCCAGCATGCCAGCTGCCTCGCAGTCCACGCCCTCTCAGATAGCGATGGGTCACTGAGACGCCCAGAGTTGAAGACTGGGACATGTGCAAGCATAATGTAAGCATGCCGAACGTGTTGATCCGCGATTTGCCTGATGATGTCCATACGGCGCTGCAGCGCAAGGCCGAACGCAGCCATCAGTCTCTACAGCAGTATCTGGCCACTGAGCTGCGCAATCTGGCTGCACGACGGCAGATCAGCGACGTGCTCGATGACGTCGAAACACGCCAAGGCGGTCGGGTAGGACTCCGTCAGGCTGTCGACGACCTCGGCGATGAGCGCGTCCGACGATGATCGTTGTCGACGCTTCGGTGCTCGCCAACGCGCTGGGTGATGACGACGAAGACGGCCGCACCGCTCGAAACGAGCTTCGGTCGGCTGGCGAGTTCACCGCACCTGACCTGATCGACGTCGAAACGGTGGCGGTGCTCCGCAAACGGTGGCTAGCACGCACGATCTCTGATCGCCGCTTCGACACGGCGGTAGATGACCTGCGAGGGATGGGCTTCGAACGCGTTCCAACACTGCGCATGATTCGTCGCGCTTACGAATTGCGCGCCAACGTGACCTCCTACGACGCGACTTACGTAGCCCTGGCCGAGGCGCTGGACTGCGAGCTGCTCACTGGCGATCAACGCCTCGCCGCAGCGACCGGTCCACGGTGCACTATCCGCGTGCTGTCCTGATCGCTGGAGCGGGCTCGCCGCTGCCCGACCTGGCGTATCACTGCCGGATCCGCATGTTTGACATGCCTGAGCTATCCAGCAAGGTGGGTGCCAGGGGAACCCGAGATCGTTTGCTCGAACTCTTCTAGCTAGCGAACTGGTGATAGTTGGCGGATTTGCTGTTGGCGTCCATCCAGAGGATTCGGTCTAGCTGGGCATTGGATGGATGGTGGCCGTACAGGAACTGGTAGTCGCTGCTGATCTGGCTACGCAGATCCGCGTGCTGTTGATTGGGGTAGGCGATCTGGGAGAGCCATTGCCACATCAGTGGCGACTCCTGGCTTGGCGGGTCCCAGCGGTCGCGGCGAGACTGCTCACCGTCGGCACGACCCCGCGCCGTATAGTCACGCGTCAAGCCAGTCACTGGCTACGCAGGAGCAACCGGCTATCCTGACCGCTCCAGGCTAGCGCCGGGCCTGGTCACGGTCGGCGACCACAGCCTCACCGCGACCCCGGGCACCGACGCTCGGGGCGCAGCACCGTGGTGGGTGCGTCACCCGAAGGGGGCGTTGAAGCGTGGTGAGGGTCGTGGGGTGGATCAGCTCGGTTCTTTTCAGACGGTAAGGGATCGGTTGGCGGTGTGACCGAACCAGGTAGCGTGCTCGACGGCCGGTACCGGCTCGATGAGCGGGTCGGCGAGCAGGGTCGTGCTGGTCTGTGGCGCGGTACCGACACCCTTCTCGCGCGTGCCGTGACGGTGTGGATCGCGCCGTCGGCCGCTGCCGAGGCGGCCGACGTGCTCACCGCCGCGCGGCGCGCCGCCCGAGTCAGCGACCCGCGCGTGGTTGACGTGGTCGACATGGCCACGGTCGACGAGGTGACCTACGTGGTCACCGAGGCGGTGACCGGGGATACGCTCACCAACCTGCTCCTGCACGAGGGACCACTGCCGCCCGCGCGGGCCGGCGGGTTGATCCGCGAGGCCGCCGAGGCGCTCGCGGCGGCACATCACCTCGGTGTGACACACCTGCACCTGCATCCCGACAACCTGGTCTGTACCACCGCGGATGAGGTGAAGGTCACCGGCGTGGCGGTCGAGGCGGCGCTGGCAGGTGTCAGCAGCGATGACCCCGCCAGGGCCGATGCCCAGGGGCTCGGCGCGCTGCTGTACGCCGCGCTGACCGCGCGCTGGCCGTACGGGGCGTACCGCGGGCTTCCCGCCGCTCCCCACGGGCCGGGCGCGCCGCGACCGCACCAGGTGCGTGCCGACATCCCAGCCGAGCTCGACGCGGCCACCGCACGCGCCTTGTCGGCTCACCCGACCCGTGGCCGGCCCGCGCTGACCTCGCC
>JBOHBN010000143.1:0-4096 GCA_050698355.1 Streptosporangiales bacterium
CGTACTGGCAGGGCGCGGGATGGCGTTGGTCTTGATGGGCGTCATCGCCGCAGGCATCGTGATCAGCCTCGCCCTGCTCAGCAGAGCCCGGCACGCCACGACCGAACTCCCTCCTCCGATCACCCACCCCCGGCTCATCGAGCCCGGCGACGAGGACACCTACGTCGAACCGCCCCACCCCGACCGCCCCTCCCGGGACTGAGGGCTCGCTTCGCGTCCGCCCGGTGTTCTTGCACAACGACGACCGGATCGAAGCCCTCGTCGGCGTCGTCGGTATCGCCTTGTGCATCTTCGGGCTGATCGAAGCCCAGCTGCGAGCCGCGCTCGGCGAGGGCGTGCCGCTCCCCGGCATCTTGCCCGAAGGCCGGGCCGCCAAGCCCACCGCCCGCGCCGCGCTCGCCGCCTTCGACCAGCTCTCCATCACCTACACCCCGACCGGCCCAGTCCTCGACCGGCTCACCCAGCTCCAGCGCGTCATCCTCGCCCTACTCGGCATCTCACTGCCCTGGCCGGAAGAACCAGAGGAGTAACCCAGAACAAGTGCGGTCGGGTAGGAGGCTGGCGCGGTAGCGGTGATCGACGGTAGGTCCCGGCGCTCGTACCCGCCGTTTCCCACGGGCACCTTTCGCCGCCGACCCTGGCCGACACCCCGTTTCCAGCCTCCCCCCAAAGAACCGTTTATGTGGAGATCGACATAAACGGTTGTATGTCCAGTCGCTGGTTATGTTGAGCAGACCCTGGTTGGGTCGAGATTCTCCTTGCGGTGGCACGGGTTCACCGCCGACCCGGTCAACATAATCAGAGGCCGTCGAGGAAGGCGAGGATCGTGTCGGGGGGTCGGTATCTGCCGGGCTTGGTGCCGAGCGGCGCGGTCCGGGCGATCGCTTCTTCCTTGAGCGCGGGGTCGGCGTGTTCATAAATTTGGGTGGTCTGGACACTCGTGTGACCGAGCAGTAGCGCGATCGTGGCGAGGTCCACTCCTTTGGCCCGCCAGGTCATGGCCGCGGTGTGACGCAGCACGTGCGGTGTTACGCGCTTGGTGCTCAGCGACGGGCAGGCCAAGGCTGCGGTGTCGGCGTAGTTGCTGACGAGCAGTCCGACCGCGAATCGGCTCAGCGGCCTACCTTGGCGGGTCGGGAACAGCGGATCGTCGGGTTCACCGTCCCGTTCGGTGATCCATGCGCGTTGCAGGGTGGCGACTTCGCCGGTCAGCGGTGTCGCGCGTCTCTTGCGTCCCTTGCCCAGGACTTGGATGTGTCGGCCGGTGCCGAGGTGGACATCGCGCAGGCGCAGGCCGATCAGTTCGGAGACACGTACCCCGGTCTGGATCATCAGCGCTAGCAGGGCGTGATCGCGGCGGCCGAGCCAGGTGCCGCGATCAGGTGTGGCGAGCAGCGCGGTGGCCTCGGCGTGGTCGAGGTAGCAGACGGTGCTGCGCTCGTAGCGTTTGGTCGGGATCGCCATGATCCGCGCGATGGTGTGCGCGTGCTCGGGGTGCTCGAGTGCTGCGTACCGGTAGAACGAGTGGATCGCGCCGAGGCGGGCGTTGCGGGTGCGGGCGCTGTTGCCGCGGCCATGTTCAAGGTGGGTGAGGAAGGCGCCGATCAGCGGGGCGTCGAGGTCATCGAGGTCCAGCTCGAACGGCTGCTTGCGTGTCTGCTGGTGCGCGTATCCCAGCAGCAGCCTGAACGTGTCACGGTAGGCGGCGATCGTGCACGGACTGCAGTCACGCTGGGTGATCAGCCGGTCGGTAAAGAACGCCTGCAGCACGGGCGCGAGCGCGCTCATGACGACGACCCCGGAAGTCGCTGCATGCGTTCGCTGACCAGCGCCAGCAGCTCGGGCACGGCTTCGAGGTACCAGTAGGTGCTGGCCGGGTCGACGTGCCCCAGATACGTTGACAGCACCGGCATCCGCCGGTCGACGTTCTCACCGGCGCGATACCAGTCGATCAACGTGTGCACGGCAAAGGCATGTCGGAGGTCGTAGGGCCGCGGTCTGGCGCGGGAGCCGGCCCCTTCCAACCCGACCTGGGCGATGAGTTTGATGAACGTCGCATTGAGTTCCTCGCGTCCCATCCGTCGTCCCCGAGCGGACAGGAAGAACGCCGGTGACGGGGGTGACGGGAAGCGGGCATCACGTAGCCCGGCGTAGCGGCGCAACGCGCCCACTGTGCTCGGCTGCACCGGCACGTCCCGCTGCTTGTTCTTCTTCCCGGCGCGCACGTGCATCACGCCGGCATCCAGGTCGACGTCAACCCTGTCGAGCCCAAGCGCTTCCCCTGGTCGGGCGCCGGTGACCGCCAGCAGCCCAATCAGCGTCTCGTGGCGTGCCGCACGCAACGCCGGTCGCAGCCGGCGAGCGGCCGTCATCAGTGCCGTGATCTCGGCCTCGGAGTAGACGTAGGGAGTGATGCGCGGACGGTGTCCGGGCAGCAGGTCGAGCGGTGGGACCTCGCTGGCCGGGTCGATCGTGGCCAGGTAGCGGGCGAATCCCCGCGCGAGGGTGAGCCGCTGGTGCCATGTGAACGCGTGGACCTCGACCGGCAGCCGTGCCCATCCCAGCGCCAACTCGGTGGTGATCCGCGCCGCGCCGGCCCGGTCCAGGAAGGCGACGAAGCCTTCGAGCAGGCGCCCGTCCTGGGGCATCGTGAAGCCGAGCCGGCGACGAATACCCAGGTAGTCATCCAACGCCGCACGTAACGCGCTCACGACACACCGCCCGCCGACGCCGATATCGACGGCCATTCACGCGCCAGCGCCCGCAGCGCGGCGTGGTCGACCTTGGCGTATATCGCGGTGGTCTTCTGCTCGCGATGACGAAGCACCTGGCCAATCTCGGGCAGCGACGCCCCCGCCCGCAGCATCTGTGTCGCGGCCGTGTGGCGCAGCCGGTGAGCCCCAACGCGGGGCAGCCCGGCCCGGTCACACGCCGCGCGCACCACCCACGCGACCGTGCAGCGGTCCATGCCTTGGCGTGGCGCGGTCACCCGCAGAAACAGTGCCCGGCACTCACACCGTGGCCGGCAGCGAAGGTAGGACACGAGCACCTCGCCGACATCGGTCGGCACCGGCAACGCGTCCTCACGGTTGCCTTTGCCGTGGACCAGCAGCATCCCGGCCCGCCAGTCGATGTCGTCCAAGCTCATCGCGGCGACCTCGCCGGCACGTAACCCCAGCCGCGACAACAGCAGCAAGATCGCGAAGTCACGTCGCCCGACGAGCCGACGCCGATCACACGATGCCAATAGCCGACGCACCGCGGCCGGTTCCAGCCCCCGGGGCAGGCTGCGGTCGCGCAAGTCTGCCACCGACGGCACCGCCCAAACCAGCGGCGTCACGATCAGCCCCGCCAGGTGCAGGTAGCGCAGCAACGACCGCAGCGCGCAGACCAGATCCCGCGCCCCGGACACGCTCCGCTTCGGGCACTCACGCGCCAGAAACGCGCTCACCTCTGCCGCGGCCAACCGCCCGAGATCCGGCCCGTTCACCCAATCCAGTTCGGACAAGAACAAGCGCGCCGCCGGGACGTAGAAGTCGAACACTGTGTGATCACACAGGCCGCGCTCGATCGACAGATACTCGCCGTAGTCGGCGAGCAACTGCTCCAGCGGTCCGCCCGGGCAGACCGGTGCCGGTAGCGGCACGACGCCCAGCTGCCGGAGGAACTCCAGCGGCAACGCCACGCTGCGCGGCGAGGACCACGACACCACGCCCGCCGCGCGACGCTCCCGGGCGAAGCGCTCAGCCTGTTCGTCCGCCAGGTCGACGGCGCCCAGCCCTTCGCGGGCCAGCCACCGGCTGAGTTGATCGAACTGATACAGCCTGTCCGCTGCTGCCGAGCATGAATACTCCCGAGACGACAACCACGACGAGTACTTCGCCGCGGACGGCGCCAACGGCCCCGACACCACTGGGACCCACACCTTCCTGCCCATCGTTGCCTCCTACCGGATCGCGGAACACGATCCGAGAAGCCTCGACGCAGGACCAATGATTATGTTGACCGGGTCGGCGGTGAACCCGTGCCACCGCAAGGAGAATCTCGACCCAACCAGGGTCTGCTCAACATAACCAGCGACTGGACATACAACCGT
>JBOHBN010000144.1:0-2589 GCA_050698355.1 Streptosporangiales bacterium
ACGCGCTCGTCGACACGCTGACCTGAGTAGCCTTCGCGATCGCGGCACGCAGGCTGCCGCGGCCCTGCCTCGCGGACTGGCCCTTACTCGGCGTCGACCGGACAGCGCGCTTCACGTCCTCGACGGCGGGCTTACCGGCCTTGCGGATCTGCTGCAACAGGTTCCTGCGGAGATCCTTGCGGCCAGCCTCCTTCAGGTCGCGGGCGGCGTCGCGGAGCTTCGCCGCACCGTCGACGCGCATGTCGATCCGGCCGATGTCCGCCACGCCGGTCGCCTCCTCTCAGCCCTTCATCCGCCGGTCGTCTGCCTTCGCCTTCCCCTTCTCGCGGTCCTCCAGCAGCTGGTAGGCGGTGAGGATTGCCCGCTGCCCCTCCGCGGCCCACACGCTCGGTGGGATGCCGGTCGCCAGCGCAAGGTCGATCACGACTCGGGCGGCCGATCCGTCCGGGTAGGGTCCGGCTCATCGCTCTCGTCCTCGTCCCGGTCGTCTTCGTCGTCAACCATGTTGACCAGGTGCGCCCCCGCGAACTCTTGCAGCGACCCGCTGTAGAGGCCGAGTCGGCGGGACGCAGCGTGCGCCAGCTCGTACAGGTCCTGCGCACCCGGCCGGTCGAGGTCGGCCATGATCCGGCCGCGCTTGTTAACCCGCTCCCAGGTGTAGACGTCGCCCATGTCGATGCTGACGCGCCACTGCGAGCCGGACTCGCGGTGCTCGACGTCGAGGTCGAGGATCGTCTCGGCCATCAGGGCGCCACCACGTCCGCGTTAGGCACGTAGGTGGGGACGCCGACGATCGGCAGCACGACCTCCTGCGACTCGGTAGCCCGCACGTCCCCGCCAGCGTTCGGCGCCTTGATCTGGCATGACCCCGTCCACTGCACGTGTTGCGTAGCGACGTCGGGCAGATGGTCAAGAGTGAAGTCGACGGTCTGCCCGTCATTCGACCAGAGGAAGTCGCTGACCCCGTCGGCCTGCCAGTCGGAGAAGAACGTCAACGACAGCGCGTACGCCGGGTCGGCGGTCTCGTAGAACGACCCGTCCGGGCAGAACGTGTACTGCTGCGTCGGGTCGTCGGTGTTGTTCTGCATCTCCCACGAGCTGATCTGGCACTCGAACTGAAGCGGAGTGCCCTCGTCGGGAGTCAGCGAGAACTCGATCGTCTTGAGTTTGTTGTGAACGGCCGTCATAGCCCTACCTCCACGGTCAGGTGATAAGCGGGCAGCGTCGTACCGCCCGACTGATACGTGCCGGGCTCCGCGGCCCCGGCTAGCGCCGCATCCGGCACGCCGTCCACGGCCTTCGCGACGGCCGGGGCGAGGCCGAAGAACGCCTCCCCCGCCCAGTCATCGGCGTTCACGACGACGTACACGTCGAACCGCGCCGAGGTGGGTTCAGCGCAGTACGCCCCCCACGTCAACGTCGGCGGGCCGATCACCGCGGCGGGCGGGTCTACGACCGCGCCGACACTGCGGTAGACGCGCACCCCGGCGACCTGCTCCATGCCCGCCGCGAGCGCGTCTACGGCGTCGCTGACGGTGCTCACGCGAAGACTGCCTTGTGGTACCGGCCCAGCCCAAGGAGCTTCTCGATGTCCGGGTCGAAGCTCGGCACCCTGGTCGACCCGAACTCGCCGAGGTCGACGAGCCCGGCCGGGGACCGCCGGCGGATGTACCAGCGGCCCGCGAGCCGGACCGTGCCGAGTACCAGGTCGTTCGTGACGCCGACCGGCAGGTCCGGGTCCGACGCGTCATAGTCGACGTCGGGCCGGACCCGCTGCACGTAGGCGACCGCGGCATCGAGCTGCGTCTGCAGCTCGGCGTCGTCACGGTCGTCACTGATTTCGAGGTCTGCCTTAAGATCAGTGAGCTCGGGCGGCCATGTGATCGCCATCAGAGCCAGCCTCACGCAACGCTAGCTGCGACCTGGATGACCTGGACGGACAGCGCGGACTGGCGTACCAGCACCGCGACATACCCCCAGATACCCATCTCGACCGACTCCGGGCCGGACTTCTCCTCGAACCGGAACCGCAGCGTGTTCGACTCGAACAGCAGTGTGTCCTGGGTGCGGAGCACCGCGAACTTGTCGGTGTCGTCGCCCGTGTCGGCGATCCCGTCGGTCGCGACGATGCCGAGACCGTAGACGATCCCGTCGACCGCCACGCTGCCGACGCCGGGCACGTTGACGCCCTGCCCGGCACCGGGCTGCAGGAGCAGCGGGCGCCCGTCGCCGTCCTTCAGCTTCAGGAACTCGCCGTACCTGTGCACCGACATGGCGACGATGTTCGCGGCCATCTTCCGGTTGTCCCGCACCACGATCGCCGCGGCAAGGGTCTGGTCGAGGAAGTCCGAGTCAGTGCCCGCACCGACCGCCGCCAGCGCGGTGGGGCCCGCCGCGAGCACCTTCGTCGCGACCTTCGACTCGACGCTGGTGTTGTACGCGCCGAGCAGGTCGCCGTAGATCAACTGGTCGATCGCCGGGTTGGACATGTCGAGCATCTGCCGTGACACGGTGTTCTTACCGACGACCGGCTTCGGCGCGACGGTGTCGACGTCGGAGCCGTACGGGTCGGACTCGGCAACCGAGTCG
>JBOHBN010000145.1:0-4972 GCA_050698355.1 Streptosporangiales bacterium
TGGGTGATCCACGCGACGCCGTCGAGCTGCCGCGCGGCCAGCACCGGCTCGGCGGCGAGCGGGTGGCCGTCCGGGAGCGCGAGGTGCAGCGGTTCGTCGAACAGGTGCACCGACGCGATGCCCGACGGCCAGCTGCAGGCGCTGCGGCCGAAGCGGTAGACCACGGCCGCGTCGAGCGTCCCTCCGGCGAGCATGTTGACGAGCGCCGACGGCTCGGCGACCTCGACGCGCGGCGTGATGCCGTACGCCACCCACTCCGGGTCGCGTGCGAGTGCGGGCAGCACGAGGCGGGCGGCGCTCGGGAAGACCCCGAGTACGAACCGTTCCGCCTGGGTGCGTGCGTGGGCGGCGACGTCGAAGCGGAGCCGCTCCAGCGCGCCGAGCACCTGCTCGCCGCGGCTCGCCAGCAGCTCCGCCGACGCCGTCGGGCGGGCACTGCGCGGTGAGCGCTCGAACAGCGCCACGCCGACCGCGCGCTCGAGCGAGGCGATCTGTTGCGACACCGCCGAGGCGGTGTAGCCGAGCTGGTTCGCCGCGGTGGCGAACGACCCGGTCCGTACCACGGCCTGCAGGGTGAGCAGGTGCGCGGGGTTGAGCATCAGACCTCCTTATGCCGCAACGCATCATCTCGCGCGCTCCTGGATCTTGGCACGCCCCGGTCGCAGTTCGCATAGTGGAGCAGCACCGACCCGACAGGAGCGCGATGCCAGACAGGATCTACACCGGCGCCCGCGTCACGACGCTGTTCGCCGGCTGTCCGTATGCCGACAGCATCCTCGTGCGCGGTGAGCGGATCGCGGCCGTCGGCACCCGCGCCGAATGCCGGGAAACGGCCAGGGCCGGGCACCGTGAGGTCGATCTGGACGGCAGCTTCGTGGTGCCGGGATTCACCGACTGCCACATCCACCTGGCGGGCTACGCCCGCGCGAAGCACGCGCTCGACCTGCGCGAGGCGGCGAGCTTGCCTGAGGCGCAGGGCGCGCTCGAGCGGTACGCCCGCACGCTGCCGGCCGGTGCGTGGGTGACCGGCGGCCGGTTCGACGCGAACGTGTGGGCTGTCGGTCGCGACCTGCACCGCACCGACCTGGACGCGGTGAGTGGCGACCATCCGGTGGCCCTGCAGAACCATGACGGGCACACCACGTGGGTCAACACGCTCGCGCTGGAGGCGCTCGGCATCACCGCGGAGTCGGCAGACCCGCCGGGCGGGCGCATCGACCGGGACGCGGACGGCCCGACCGGCGTGCTGCGCGAGACGGCCGCGTACCCGGTGCGTGCGTTCACCGACGCGCGGGCCGACGCGCTCGACGAGCTGCTCGCCGACGCGTGCACCGACCTGCTCGCACACGGCGTCACCAGCATCCACGACATCGACGGCAGGGACACCGGGGCCGCGTACGAGACGCTGCGGGGCCGCGGAGAGCTGGCCGTCCGCGTGCACCAGCTGATCTCCCGCTCCGGCCTGGACGCCGCCATCGATGCGGGGGTCGCTACAGGAAGCGGTGATAGCTGGCTGCGTACCGGTCCAGTGAAGCTGTTCTCCGACGGTGCGCTCGGCTCGCACACCGCGGCGCTCTCCCAGCCGTACGAGGACCGGCCGGACGACCGCGGCGTCGCGGTCCTGGACCTGCCCGAGCTGACCGGCATCGCGTGTACGGCCGCCCGGGCGGGCATCGCCATCGCGGTGCACGCGATCGGCGACGCTGCCAACCGCACCGTGCTCGACGCCGTGGCAGAGGTACGGCGCAGCGGCATCGGGCCGCACCTGCGGCACCGCATCGAGCACGCTCAGCACATCGCGTGGGCCGACGTCGAGCGCCTCGCCCCGCTCGGGGTCGTCGCGTCGATGCAACCGATCCACTGCACGAGCGACGTGCCGCTCGTCACCGCGCTGCTCGGCAAGCGGCCGCTGGCCTCCTACGCCTGGGCCGACCTGGCTGCCGCGGGCGCGGGGGTCGCGTTCGGCTCCGATGCCCCGGTCGAGACCATCGACCCGGTCGCCGGCATCAAGGCGGCGACCACGCGCACCGGCCCCGCCGGGGCCGCCGTCGACCCGTGCAGTGTCGTCACGCCGCTGCAGGCTTTGCGCGGCTATACCAGCGAGGCGGCGTACGCGTCGTACGAGGAGCACGACAAGGGCAGGCTCGCCCCGGGGTACCTCGCCGACTTCGTCGCGCTGGACGCGGACGTGACCGACCGCGACGTCGCCGTCTCCGGTGCGGCCACGCCGCGGTACACGGTCGTCGGAGGCGAGGTCCGGTGGGAGCGTTCGTGACGGTACGAGGCATACGGCTGCTGACCGCCGCGCTGGTCGCGTTCGCGCTCGGGGTGACCGGCTGCCACGGGATGCGGCCACCGCCGGGCGAGCGTGCGGGCGGTGGCGCGGTGAGCCAGAAGCACAAGCAGTACCTCGCGGCCAAGAAGGTCGTCGCCGCGATCGAGGCTGATGCGGGCATCGCCGCCGACGTGCCCGCAGACCTGAAGAGGAGCGGCCTCAAAGTCACCACGTCGCCCGGTTACCCGCCGATGGAGATGTTCGACGACGACAAGGAGACCATCATCGGCATCGACCCGTCCCTCGCCAGGGCGATCGGCAAGGTGCTGGGCCTGCGCGTGACGGTCAAGCGGGAGTCCTTCAACGCGCAGATTCCCGGGATGCTCACGGGCCGCTACGACATGGTCATGTCGTCGCTGACCGACAACACCGAGCGCCGCGCCAAGGCGACGATGATCGACTACGTCGCTCCCGGTACGGCATTCGTCGTGCAGAAGGGCAACCCGGCCGGCATCCACGATCCAGGCGACGTCTGCGGCAAGACGCTCGCGGTGGTGGACAACGGTTCCGCGCTCGGTTACGCGCAGGACTACAACAAGGCGTGCCGGGCGAAGGGCAAGCAGCCGGCCAAGATCCTGAAGTTCACCGGCGACCAGGACGCGCTGCTGCAAGTCCGCTCAGGGCGCGCCGACGCGGACATCAACGACTATCCCGTCGCTGTGTACCACGCGGCGACCTCGAACGGGCGGCTCGGGACCGTAACGATTCACGGGACCAAGTCGCCGTTCGGCATCGCGATGGTACCGAAGCGCAAGGCCGCGATCGCCGCCGTACGCCGCGCCGTCCAGGCGCTCATCGACTCCGGCGCGTACGCGAAGATCCTGAAGGCGTGGGGTGT
This sequence comes from Streptosporangiales bacterium, assembly GCA_050698355.1. Classification (GTDB taxonomy): domain Bacteria; phylum Actinomycetota; class Actinomycetes; order Streptosporangiales; family WHST01; genus JBOHBN01. The sequence continues at coordinate 3,174 of JBOHBN010000145.1, forward strand.
GGACGACATGGCGGTGAAGCGCGTCACCATCAACGGAGGGTCATGATGCGGCTCACCGGAAGGGACTTGCTGCCGGGCAACGACGGGCGCAACGTTCCCGTCGTGCGCGTCAAGCACTACTTGCGCTGGGTCGTCGCGCTATGCCTCGTCGTGCTGTTCGCATGGCTGGTCAAGGTGTTCGTCACCAGTCCGAACATCTTCTGGTCCGAGGTGTGGTGGTACCTGTTCGAGTACGACATCTGGCACGGCATCGGGATCACCCTGGCGCTGACCGTGATCGCGACTATCGTCGGCCTGGTCATCGGGGTCGTCCTCGCGGTGATGAAGCTGTCGTCCAACCCGGTCGCCTCCGGCCTCAGCACGCTGTACATCTGGTTCTTCCGTGGTACGCCGGTGCTGGTGCAGCTGATCTTCTGGTACAACCTGGCGTTCCTGTTCCCGCGCATCGGCTGGGGACCGTTCAGCTGGAAGACCAACGACGTGATGACCGGCTTCACCGCCGCCCTGCTGGGACTCGGGCTCAACCTCGCCGCGTACTCGGCCGAGGTGTTCCGCGCGGGCATCCAGTCGGTCGACGTCGGCCAGACCGAGGCCGCCATGAGCATTGGCATGAGGCGGTTGCAGACGTTGCGCGTCATCGTCCTGCCGCAGGCGCTGCGTGTGGTGATCCCGCCGATCGGCAACGAGGGCATCAGCATGCTCAAGAACACCTCGCTCGTCTACGTGGTGGCCGGCGCCGACCTGATGACGCAGGCCAGCCAGATCTACAAGATCAACAACGAGGTGATCGAGCTGCTGATCGTCGCCAGCATCTGGTACATGGTCATGACGGCGCTCGCGACGATCGGCCAGTCGATGCTGGAGGCGCGCTTCGGCACCGGGCCGCGGGTCGGGTTCGGCAGGAAGCTGGTGGCCAACCTGCGCATCGGCAGGCGCGGCAGGCCGGCCCTGGAGCAGGGGGTGGACGGTGGCTAGCTGTAACTCCAGCGCGCCCGTCGTACGGGCGATAGGCGTACGCAAGCGGTTCGGCGACCAGGAGGTGTTGCGCGGCGTCGACATGGAGGTGGCGCCCGGCGAGGTCTGCTGCATTATCGGCCCGTCGGGGTCCGGCAAGTCGACGTTCCTGCGGTGCATCAACGCACTGGAGGAGGTCGACGGGGGGCTGCTCGAGGTCACCGGCCAGCGGGTCGGCTTCACCGAGCGGGACGGCCACCTGTACGAGCTGCGCGAGCGCGAGCTGGCCGCGTTCCGCCGCCGCATCGGAATGGTGTTCCAGCGCTTCCACCTGTTCCCGCACATGACCGCGCTGCAGAACGTCACCTGCGGGCCCATCAAGGTGAACCGCATACCCGCCAGGGAGGCCGAGGACTCGGCGCGAGCGCTGCTGGACCGGGTCGGACTAGCCGACCAGATGCGCAAGCTCCCGGATCAGATGTCGGGCGGCCAGCAGCAGCGCGTCGCGATCGCCCGCGCTCTCGCGATGGCTCCGGACCTGATCCTGTTCGACGAGCCCACCTCGTCGCTCGACCCCGAGCTGGTGGACGAGGTGCTCGAGGTCATGCGCGGCCTGGCACGCGACGGGCTCACCATGGTCATCGTCACCCACGAGATCGGGTTCGCCCGGGAGGCGGGCGACAGCCTGCTGTTCATGGACGACGGCGTAATCGTCGAGCGCGGCAGCCCGCGGGAGATGATCGCCGACCCGCGGGTCGAACGTACCCGCGCGTTCCTCACCCGCGTGCTCTGACCACGGGTCCGTGAGGTTGTCAGTGCGTGGTTGAGCTATAGCTCAACCACGC
>JBOHBN010000146.1:0-60651 GCA_050698355.1 Streptosporangiales bacterium
GGCAGCCCGCCGAACCTGGCCAACGTCCCGCCCGGGTGCCCGTTCCACCCGCGGTGCCTGCTCGCGCAGGGGCGGGACCTGTGCCGGACCGAGCTGCCCGTGCTCGCGGAGGTGGATGGCGGCCCGCACGTGTCCGCGTGCCACTTTTCCGGTGAGCTGGCGGGCGAGGCGGGTGCGATGCTCGCCCGCGCGGAGCAGGTCACATGACAGTGCACCCCGTCTCCCTTCCGCGTTCCGCTCCTCGCTCGGCTCGCTCGGTCCGGCCTGGTCGGTTGCTGGTGCCCGCTGCGATGCTCGCGCGGGAGGGTTCCTCATGACTCAGGAGGAGCACCAGTCGGACCCGGCGGTCCACACGGCTGCGCGGGAGCCGATCCTGCGGGTGCAGGACCTCGTGAAGCACTTCCCCATCACAACCGGCCTGCTGCACAGGCAGACGGGCGTGGTGCACGCGGTCGACGGCGTCAGCCTGGAGCTCGCGGCGGGGGAGACGCTGGGCATCGTCGGCGAGTCCGGCTGCGGCAAGACGACCCTGGGACGTACCGTCATCCGGCTGCTCGAACCCACGGGTGGACGTATCGAGTTCAAGGGCCGCGACATCTCGACCCTCAGCCGCCGGCAGATGCGGGAGCTGCGCCGGGACGTGCAGATCGTCTTCCAGGACCCGTTCGCCTCGCTCGACCCGCGGATGATGGTGCGCGACCTCATCGCCGAACCACTGCGCACGCACGGCATCTACGAGCGAAGCGGCGGACGCCGCCGGATCGCTGAGCTGATGGACACCGTCGGTCTCAATCCAGAACACGACCGGCGCTTCCCGCACGAGTTCTCCGGCGGCCAGCGTCAGCGCATCGGCATCGCCCGCGCCCTGGCCCTCAACCCCGAGCTGCTGGTGCTGGACGAGCCGGTGTCCGCGCTCGACGTCTCGATCCAGGCACAGGTCATCAACCTGCTCAAGCGGATCCAGGACGAGTTCGGCATCGCGTACCTGTTCATCGCCCACGACCTCACCGTCGTACGGCACATCTCCGACCGCGTCGCGGTGATGTACCTCGGCAAGCTGGTCGAGACCGGTACCCGCGACCAGGTGTACGGGCGGCCGAGCCACCCGTACACCCAGGCACTGCTGTCCGCCGCGCCGATGCCGAAACCCTCGTTGCGCGGCAAGCGCTCCCGCATCGTGCTCCAGGGCGACGTCCCCAACCCGGCCAACCCGCCGTCGGGCTGCCGGTTCCGTACGCGCTGCTGGAAGGCCGAGCCGCTGTGCGCGGAGGAGGAGCCGGCGCTCGTCGACCGCGGTCAGGCGCATCCCAGCGCGTGCCACTTCGCCGAGGTCGACGACAAGGTCACCTTCTCCGCGGTGACGCGCTAGGTTGTCAGCGCGCCAGGTCGCGCGCGGCGCGCTCGATGGTCGGCTCGTCGAGCAGCACGTGGTACGCAGCGTCGCCGAGCGGGATGAAGCTGTCCTCGCTCGTCACCCGCGCGAGACGGCCCTCGTACCCCGCGTCGACGAGCGCGGTGACGATGCCTTCCGACACCCCACCGGTACGCCGGGTCTCGTCCACCACAAGCACGCGTCCGGTCGCGCGCGCCTCCCGCAGCAGGTCGTCGGTCGGCAGCGGGGCGAGCCAGCGCAGGTCCACGACGCGCGCGTTGACCCCCGAGCTTGCGAGGCGCGCCGCTACGCGCAGCGACATGGCCAGGCCGTTGCCGAACGTCACCATCGTCAGCTCGCCGCCGTCGCCGTACGTGCGCGCGCTGCCAAGCGGCACGTGCGTGCCCGCCCAGTCCTTCGGTGCCGCGTAGGGCGCGAGCCAGCCGTCGTCGCCGTCTTCGTGCAGGTCCTTGGTGTGGTACAGCGCGATCGGCTCCAGGTACACGCAGACGGAGCCGTCCGCCTTCGCCGCGGCGAGACAGGTGCGCAGCATCGCCGCGGCGTCGTCCGGCCGCGATGGTGAGGCGATCACCAGGCCGGGGATGTCGCGGAGCACGCCGATCGCGTCGTCGTTGTGGAAGTGGCCGCCGAACCCCTTCTGGTACGCGTAACCGGGCAGGCGCAGGACCATGCCGTTGCGGTACTGGCCGTTGGAGAAGAACTGCTGCGTGGCCGCCTCACCGCGCAGCTGGTCCTCGGCGTTGTGCAGGTAGGCGAGGTACTGGATCTCCGGTACGGGCAGCATGCCGGTCACGCCGGCCCCGAGCGCGATGCCGAGGATGGACTGCTCGTCGAGCAGGCTGTCGAAGACCCGGCCGGCGCCGAACCGCTTGGTCAGCCGCTGCGTGACGCCGTACACGCCGCCCTTGCGGCCGACGTCCTCGCCGTAGACGAGCATCTCCCGGTGGACGGCGAGCGCGTCGGTGAGCGCCCGGTTGATCGCGTTCGCGAGCGTGAGCGGGCCCTCCTCCTCGGGCAGCTTGCCCTCGAAGGCAGTGTGGCGATCCTCCTGGTCCGCGGCGACCCCGGCGACGCTCGCGACGGTGTCGGGGCGCCTCGGCGCGAGCGGCCCCATCACCTCGGCGGCGCTCCCCAGCCGGCGGCTTCCGCAGACCTTCTCGGCGAGGCCCATCACCTCGTCTCGGATGCGCTCGTACCGCTGCAGCACCTCGTCGCGGGTCGCGACACCGGAGGACACGAGCAGCCGCGCCGTGCCGATCAGCGGGTCGCGATCGTAGTCGGCCTCGATCTCGGTCCTGGTCCGGTAGCCGATCTCGGCGTCGGTGCCGGCGTGTGCCATGTATCGCACCACCGATAGGTGCAGGAACGCCGGCGACCGTGTCGTGCGCACGTGCTCGGCGGCCGCCCTGGCCACCTCGTACGCCTCCAGCGTGTCGGCACCGTCGGCGACGAAATAGGCGAGGCCGGGCCGGTGCCCGTACGCGTTCGCGACCCAGCCCTTCGGGGTGCGCACGCTGATGCCGATGCCGTTGTCCTCGCACACGAACAGCACCGGCATCGGCAGGCCGGTGTGGGTTACCTGGCAGGCGGTGTTGATGGCGCCGGTCGCGGTGGAGTGGTTCGCGGAGGCGTCGCCGAAGGTCGTGACGGCGATCGCGTCGGGCGGCCAGGCACTCGGCACTGCGAGCTTGGCGGCGCGCGAGATGGCGAACCCGACCCCGACCGCACGCGGCAGGTGCGAGGCGATCGTCGAGGTCTGCGGGATGATCGCGAGGTCCGCGTTGCCGAATACCTTGTGCCGGCCGCCGGAGATCGGTTCCTCAGCCGCGGCGACGAGGCCGAGCAGGACGTCGCGCAGCGGTTCGGAGCGCGGCACCTGCAGCGCCCGCGCCAGGTAGAACGCACCGGACCGGTAGTGCAGCAGCGCGGGGTCGGTCGGGCGTACGGCGTCGGCGACGGCCGCGTTGGCTTCGTGCCCGGCCGAGCCGATGGTATAGAAGCCCTCGCCCTGCCCGCGCAGCCACCTGGCGGCGAAGTCCAGGTGGCGGCTGCCTGCCTGGGCGTCGAACAGCGCGCACAGGTGCTCGCCGGTGAGGGTCGTGCCGTCGCGTACGGGAGCGTGCAGGTTCCTGCGCTCCAGGCCAGGGGGTAGCTCCTTGACGGCGTCGATGAAGTGCTGGTCGACCGTTTCGTTCACGTACCACCCCGAGGTTGCTCGACCTGTCAGTGCGTGGTTGGGCTATGGCTCAACCACGCACTGACAAGCTATCAATGCGGCTCAGGCGTCGAGGGTGAAGCCGGTGTTGGGCGTGAGTTCGGTCACGTCCATCTGCGCCTTCTGCAGCCGGCCGGAGAAGTCCCAGTTAAGCGACTGCCAGCGGGTGAACTGGTCAAGCACCCACAACCCGGACAGCCGGCTGCCGTTGCCTGACTTGCCGTTGCCGCCGAACGGCAGGTGCGCCTCGGCGCCGGACGTGGAGTTGTTCACGCTGACCATCCCGGCGCCGACGCGGCGGTGGAACCGCAGCGCCTCCGCCCCGTCGGTCGTGTAGATGGCCGCGGACAGCCCGTACCCGGGTGCGTTGGCCAGCTCGACGGCCTCGTCGAACGTGTCGTACGTGGCCACGCCGACGATCGGCCCGAACGTCTCGTTGGCGAAGAGCCGGTCGTCGGGGCGTACGCCGTCGACGATGGTGGGGTGGTAGAACATGCCCGCCGCGGGGTCGCCGACGAAGCCCTCGCGCGGGTTGTCGGCGGCGATCCGGCCGGTGCCGGTCGAGCCCAGCGTGCGGTGGTGCCCGTCGATCCAGCCGAGGTACCCCTCGAACCGCTCGGCGAACTTCTCGTGCAGCATCGGCCCGTACAGCACGTCCTTGGCCGGATCACCCACGCTCGCGCCGCGGACCGCCGCGTCGAACCGCGCGACGAACTCGTCGTGCACGCTGCGGTGCACGATCACGCTGCCGAGGGAGGTGCAGCGCTGACCCGCGCTGCCGAACCCGGAGAACAGGGCGCCCTCGACGGCGAGGTCGAGGTCGGCGTTGGGCGTGACCACCAGCGGGTTCTTGCCGCCGAGCTCGAGGCAGGCGGACTGCAGGTGCCGCCCGGTGAGCTCGCCGATCCGCGCACCGACGGCGGACGACCCGGTGAAGCCGACCTTGTCGACCAGGCCGCCGTCGAGTGCCTGCTCGAGGCCGGTGAACGTCTGCTCGCCGTCGGCGAGTACGAGGTTGAGCACGCCCTCGGGCAGGCCACCGCCCTCGGTGAACAGCTCGTACATCGCCTGCCCGCACGCGGGGGAGTAGTCGGCCGCCTTCCACACCACCGCGTTGCCCGCGAGCAACGCGGGCACGAGGTACCAGGACGGCACGGCGACGGGGAAGTTGCCGGCCGTGATCACGCTGACCACGCCCACCGGCTTGCGGAAGGTGAACAGCTCCTTGTCGGGCACCTCGCTCGGCACCGTCTGCCCGTACAGGCGGCGGCCCTCGCCGAGGAAGAAGTCGCAGGTGTCGATGATCTCCTGCACCTCGCCGCGCGCCTCGACGAACGGCTTGCCGATCTCCTGGGTGACGATGCGGGCCAGCCGGTCGGCGTTCGCCTCGACGACCCGGCCGATGTGGGCGATGGCCCGCCCGCGTACGGGCGCGGGTACGTCCGCCCAGGCGGCCTGCGCGTCGCGAGCCGCGTGGGCGGCGGCGACGAAGGTGCTCGCGTCGCCGTAGTTCACCCGCGCGACCGTCTCGTCGAGCGCGCCGGGGTTACGGGTCTCGACCGTGCCGCCGGGCGCGTCCGAGACGGGCTTGCCCGCCACCACGGAGCTGACAGACCTCATTACGTCCTCCTTCGCCGTCAGGACTGCTGCGCGGACAGTGCCGTACGGAGCGCCGCGGCCGCCGCGCTCAGCTCATCCTCGGTCACCGTGAGCGCGGGACGGAAGCGCACCGACCGCTCCCCGCACGGCAGCACGATGACATGCTCGTTGCGGAGCCGCCGGATCAGGTCGTCGCGAGCCGCGCCGTCGGGCAGGTCGAACGCACACATCGGCCCGCGGCCGCGTACGTTCGACACCTGCGGGTGCTGGTCGCTGACAGAATGCAGCTCGACCAGTAGCTGGTGGCCGGTCTTGGCCGAGCGCTCGAACAGGCCCTCCGCCTCGATGATCTCCAGCAGCCGCCTCGACCTGACCATGTCGACGAGCCCGCCGCCCCAGGTGGAGTTGATGCGGCTGGGGACGCGGAAGACGTTGTCCTCGACCTTGTCGACGCGCCGTCCGGCCATGATGCCGCCGACCTGCACCTTCTTCGCGAACGCCACGATATCCGGCTCGAGGCCGAGCTGCTGGTACGCCCAAGGCGTGCCGGTGCCCAGGCCGGTCTGCACCTCGTCCAGGACGAACAGCGCGTCGTAGGTGTGGCACAGCTCCTGCATCGCCTGCAGGAACTCCGGGCGCATGTGGTTGTCGCCGCCCTCACCCTGGACCGGCTCGGCGATGAAGCAGGCGATGTCGTGCGGGTGTGCCTGGAATGCCGCCTCGGCCTGCTCGAGCGCGCGCCGCTCGGCGGCCTCGACCTCGGCAAGGTGGTCCTCCAGCGGGAAGGTGATCGCCGGAACGTCGATGCGCGGCCAGTCGAACTTCGGGAACCTGGCGGTCTTCTTCGGGTCGGTGTTGGTGAGCGACATGGTGTAGCCGGTGCGCCCGTGGAACGCGCGAGTGAGGTGCAGGACCTTGCTGCCGAGCTCGGGTGAGCGCCCTGCGGCCTCGTTGCGCCGGCTCTTCCAGTCGAAGGCGGTCTTGAGCGCGTTCTCGACGGCGAGCCCGCCGCCCTCGACGAAGAACAGGTGCGGCAACGCGGGGTCGCCGAGCACCCGGGCGAAGGTGTCGACGAACTCCGCGTACGCGACGGAGTAGACGTCGGAGTTGGCCGGTTTGTTCGCGGCGATCTCGGTGAGCCGGCGCAGGAACTCTTCGTCGCCCACGACGCCGGGAGGGTTCATGCCGAGCGGGGCGGAGGCGAAGAACGTGTACATGTCGAGGTACCGCTCGCCGGTGCGGGCGTCGACGATCCAGGAGCCCGAGCTCCGCTTCGTATCGAGCACGAGCGGGAAGCCGTCGGCCAGCATGTGGCTGGCCAGCTCGGCATGGACCCGATCGGGCGCGACATGCGACTCGGTCACGTGGTTGGTGGTGTCTGTCATGCCACTCGCCCCCTCCTGGAACTGAAGATTCTTCGCAAGTGTTCCGGACTGCACCGGAAGACGTTTCCCAGACTAGCGGGTCCGCGTGTGAAACTCTCGCAACGGCTGCTCGTCCGGGCCACGGAGGCCACGTTTCGTGATCAGCTTCGCGTCCTGGTCGGATGACGTCGGTTGGAGCCCGGTCGGTTTGCGCGCCTCCCGGCGAGCCCGGTCAGCTACCGCGCGGTAACCGACCACGGTCCGGCGCCGGAGGCTCCGGCCGGTTTGCGCGCGCCTCCCGGCGAGCCAGGTCAGCTACCGCGCGGTGATCAACCGGCGGGTTGGCGTAACGGCACGTCTCTTCCACCCATCGGGGTGGCCGACCAGGGCCCAAGACGGTTCATCACGAACAATCACCATGACTTCCCGCGGCCGATCGAAGTGGTTCAGATAACGTATCCCGCGGACCTGCCGGAACCAGGAGGGTGACCGGGGAGCTGAGCCTGTCCGGATGGTAAGAAATCGCTAGACATCAACCGTGGGTAACGGTAATGGAAAGAAATGGCATAGTCCGTCATGGCAACTGGCTGGAGCCGGAAGGACTGCTCTGTATCGGGGGGATCGCCGGAAGATGTTCCGCTTGACAGGGTCTGACCATTCCAGTAGTTTCGCGTGCTGGTACCGAGCTGGATGCGGAGTGTATGCAAAATGACTGACGACCAAATGGCTGGCAACACTCTCACCAGACAGGACTTCCTCAAACTGAGCGGTGCGGCCGTCGCCGGCGTCGGGTTGCTCGGCGCCGCCGGCTGCAGCGGCGGCGGCACGATCGGTGGGCAGCAAGGAGGAGGTGGCGGCTCGTCCGTCTTCACCTTCGGTCGCGGCGGCCCGTCGGTGACGCTCGACCCGATCCACTCGACGGACAGCGAATCATCGAAGGTCACACTGCAGGTCTTCGACACGCTCCTCGGCTACAAGCCCGGCAGCACCGAACTGGCGCCGGCATTGGCGACTGAGATACCCAAGTCGGAAAAGGGCGGTTTGTCATACACCTTCAACCTCCGCAAGGGGGTGAAGTTCCACGACGGCACGCCATGCGACGCCGACGCGGTCGTCTTCAATTTCGAGCGTTGGATGAACTCGAGCAGCCCTTATCACAAGGGCGGCGGAAAGCAATCATCCCAGTTCGCGCGGTACAAGATTGAGTTCGGCGGGTTCGATGGCGACTCGAACATCACGAAAGTCGAGGCGGTGGGATCGCACGCGGTGCGGTTTACGCTGAAACGACCCGACGGGCCGTTCCTGAACGACATAGTCATCTACACGTTCGCCATCGCATCGCCCGACGCCCTCAAGAAGGACGTCGAGAACTTCTGGCAGCACCCGGTTGGCACCGGCCCGTTCAAGTTCGTCTCCTGGCACCGGGGCTCGAAGATCGCCCTGGAGAAGAACGAGGACTGGTGGGGGACGAAGGTCCCGGTCTCCGAGGGCGGCGGCGGTCCGCACGTAAAGAAGTTCATCTTCCAGGACATCCCAGACAACACCTCGCGGGTCGCCGCGCTCACGGGCGGCGACATCTCGGCTGCGGACGGATTGAACCCGGACGATGTCCCGACTCTTCGCAAGAGCGGGGACCTGAAGCCGGTGTTCCAGCCGCCCCTCGACGTCGGCTACCTGGCGATGAACTGCCAGCACAAGCCGTTCGACGATAAGCGCGTTCGCCTCGCCGTGGTGCACGCGATCAACATGCCGAAGATCGTGAAAGCCTTCTTCGGCGACTCGGGTGAGCTGGCGTCCAACCCGATCCCGTCCATCGTGAAGGGCTTCGCCGAGGACATCAAGCCGTTCGAGTACGACCCCGAGAAGTCCAAGAAGCTGTTGAAGGAAGCAGGACTCGGGGGCGGCTTCAAGACGAACCTCTGGTACATGCCCATTCCGCGGCCGTACATGCCGAACGCCAAGGGCATCGCCCAGGCGATGAAGGCCGATCTCAAGAAGGTCGGGATCGACGCGAAACTGGTCACGCGCGAATGGGCCACGTACATCGCGGAGACCGGCAAGGGCAAGCACGACATGTGCCTGCTCGGCTGGAGCGGGGCGAACGCCGACCCCGACACGTTCATCAACATTCTCCTGAACGGCGCGTACGCCACGAAGACGAATTCCCAGAATGTCGCCTACTACAAGAATCCCGAGATGAACAAGGTGTTGGACCAGGCGGCGCGTACGGTCGACGAGGGCGAGCGCGCCAAGCTGTACCACCGGGCCCAGGAGATATTCCACGAGGACGCACCCTGGGCGCCGGTCGCCTATGCCAAGCCTGTTCTCGGCTTCCAGAAGAGCGTGAAGGGCTTCCAGCCGGCACCTGCGGGGCAGCGGTACAACACCGTTAAGATCACCGGCTAGCGGCCAACGCTGGTTAGCGGCGTGTACGAGAAGGGTTCGGGCCTCTGAGCACCTACATCATCAAGAGGCTGCTGCAGATAATCCCCGTTCTCCTCGGGGTCTCCGTGGTGGCCTTTTGCATGGTTCACGCGATCCCGGGCGACCCGGCGCAGATCCTCCTCGGCCAGGCCGCGACGCCGGACCAGGTGCACCAGCTCCGGGTGTCCATGGGCCTGAACCGGCCGCTCGTGGTCCAGTACGGTGACTTCATCGCCGGGGCGGTGCAGGGAGACCTCGGGGTTTCGTTGACCACCGGGCGGGCGGTGACCACCGAGCTCGCGGCGCGCCTACCGGCGACGGTGGAGCTGACGGTGTGCGCGATGATCGTCGCGGTCGGGGTGGGTATCCCCGTCGGCGTCGTCTCAGCGGTGCGGCAGTACTCGCTCATCGACAAGTTCGCGTCCGTGCTCGCCCTGACCGGCATCAGCATGCCGATCTTCTGGCTGGCGATGGTCCTGATCGTCATCTTCGCCTCGACGCTCAACATCCTCCCGTTTCCCGGGCGCATCTCGAACGATGTCAGCATCACCTCGTACAGCGGGTTGGTCCTGGTCGACTCGCTGATCGCGGGCAATCTCCATGCGTGGTGGAACGGCTTCCTCCATCTGGTCATGCCGGCGGTCGCTCTCGGCACGATCCCGATGGCCGTCATCATGCGGATGACCCGCTCGAGCATGCTGGAGGTACTGGACGAGGACTACATCCGCACGGCCAGGGCCAAGGGCGTCATGCCGTGGTGGGTGGTGTTCAAGCACGCGTTGCGCAACGCCATGCTCCCGACCATTACGGTGATCGGGGTGCAGGTCGGCCTGCTCATGGGCGGGGCCGTGATCACCGAGACGATCTTCTCCTGGCCCGGCGTCGGCCAGCTCGCGTACCAGGCGATCTACGGGCGTGACTACGCGGTGATCCAGGGTGTCGTGCTCTACGGCGCGACGTTCGTGGTGCTGATCAACGTGGTCGTCGACGTGCTCTACGCGGTACTCGATCCGCGAGTGAGGTACTGACGGTGGCGGCGCAGACCGAGGAGGGTGCGGCACTGTCGGCCGGCGCGGCCGTCTCGGCCCGAGGACGCGGCGGCTTCGTGCGCGCCTACTCGAGTAACAGGCTCGCGGTCGTCGGCGCGGGGGTGATGGCCGTGTTCATCCTCGCCGCGATCCTCGCCCCGCTCATCGCACCGTACGGGCCGAACGTCCAGCACCTGGCGGGCAAGTTCGCGGGCCCGAGCGGCGCTCACCCCCTCGGTCAGGACGAGCTCGGCCGCGACATCCTGTCGCGCGTCATCTACGGCGCGCGGGTGTCGCTGACCGCGGGCCTGGCCGCGGTCGTCTTCGCGACCGTCGTCGGGTCCTTGGTCGGCCTGACCGCGGGTTACCTCGGCCGCTGGATCGACGCCGTGCTGATGCGCGCGATGGACATCCTGCTGGCGTTTCCGAGCATCCTGCTCGCAATCGTGGTCGTGACAATGCTCGGGCAGGGCCTTGTGAACGCGATGCTGGCCGTCGGCATCGTCAACGTACCCCGCATGGCGCGGGTGGTGCGCTCCGCCGTGATCGGGATCCGGGAGCGTGAGTACGTGGAAGCTGCCCGGGCGACCGGGGCTTCGAGCTCCCGGATCCTGTTCTTCACCGTGCTGCCGAACAGTCTTGCGCCGCTGATCGTGCAGGCGACGATCACCTTGGCGACCGCGATCCTCGACATCGCTGCGCTGTCCTTCCTCGGGCTCGGCGCCCAGGCGCCGACGCCCGAATGGGGCGCGATGTTGACCGACGCCTTCAGGTCCGGTTACGGCGTCTTCATCAACGGGCAGCACGCGATCCTGTTCCCCGGCATCGCGATCGCCCTGTCGGTGCTGTCGGTGAACTTCATCGGGGACGGTTTGCGAGACGCGTTCGACCCGCGGCGACGGCGGTGACCGTCGAAGGCAACAGGGTCGACCTGAGAGGAGAGGGTTGTATGTCGAGCGGTTCGGGGCAGGAAGCGCCCACTGATGTCTTCGACCACATCGACGCGCGTACGGACGGGTACGTCGAGCGCCTGCTCGACTACGTGTCCCACCCGAGCGTCAGCGCCTCGGGGGAGGGAGTCGCTGAGGTCGCCGACTACATCTGTGCGTTCGTGCAGGAGATCGGCCTGGATGCTCGGCTGGTCCCGACCGAGGGTGCGCCGATGGTGTACGGGGATCGCCACGAGAGCGACGAGCTCCCCACGATCCTGTTCTACGGGCACTACGACGTGCAGCCCCCGGAGCCGCTGGACCAGTGGGTGACACCTCCGTTCGAGCCTTCGGTCCGCGATGGTCGCGTCTACGCGCGCGGTGTCGGTGACAACAAGGGCCAGCACCTGGCGCAGCTGTTCGCCATCGACGCGTTCCTGCAGTGCCGCAAGCACCTGCCCTGCAATGTGAAGGTGCTGCTGGAGGGCGAGGAGGAGATCGGCAGCCCGCGGATGCTCGATTTCGTCCGTGAGCACGGTGACCTCCTGCGGGCCGACCTGATGGTCATCAGCGACGGGCCCGTCGACTCGACCGGCAGGGCGAAGGTGTCGCTTGGTGTCCGGGGTGTGCTGAGCATTGAACTCCGGGCGGCGGGAGCCGACGCGGACCTGCACTCCGGCCACTGGGGCAACGTCGCTCCCGAGCCGATGTGGGACCTGGTGCACCTGCTGGCGACGATGAAGGACGGCAACGGCCGCGTGCTGGTCGACGGCTTCTACGACGACGTCGAGCCGTTGAGCGCGGCCGAGCAGGACGCGCTCGACCGGCTACCGATCGACGTCGAGGAGATCAAACGCGGCCTGGGCGTCAGCGAGTTCGCCGCGCCGCGCGATCGTGCGTACGCCGAGCGGTTGACTGGCTGGCCGACGCTCACCATCAACGGGTTCCACGGAGGGTACGGTGGCGCAGGTCCCAAGACCGTGCTGCCGCGCGAGGGCGTCGTCAAGTGCGACATCCGCCTGGTCGAGGCGCAGACGGCCGACGACATCTTCGCCAAGGTCAGCCGGCACGTGCAGCAGCACGCTCCCGGAGTGCAGGTGGTGCGCCACGGCGGGAGCATGGAACCGTCGAAGACCCCGGTGGAGTCGCCGTACGTGGAGCCGGTGCGCCGCGCGGTGGTCGCCGCGCAAGGCGAGGATCCGGTGCTGTGGCCGGCAGGCGGCGGGAGCCTGCCGCTGTACGCGTTCAGCAAGGTACTCGGCATACCGACGATCGAGGTGCCGTACGGCAGTCCGGATCAGGCGAACCACGCACCGAACGAGAACATGGAGTTGCGGAGGTTCACCGCCGGGATACGGACCGGAGCGGCGATGCTGCAGGAACTCGGCGCCGTACGAGGCCACTGAGGGCCGTCGCGCGAACGCTGGCAGGTACAGGACGAGGAAGGTAGAGGGCGAGGAGGGCTCGTGAAGACCGCAGGTGACGTTCGTGAGCAGATCCGGCAGGCGTTGAAGGACTTGCATGACAAGGCCATCGACCTGAGCCTCGACCTGCACAGGCACCCGGAGCTGTCGATGCGCGAGGAATATGCGGCCGGCCGGCTGAAGGCATGGCTCGCCGCGGAGGGCTTCGAAGTGGAGAGCCCGGTGGCCGGCCTGGACACCGCGTTCGTCGCCCGCGTCGGCAACGGGGACCGCCCGCGGGTGGCGTACCTGCTGGAGTACGACGCGCTGCCGGAGATCGGCCACGCCTGCGGGCACAACCTGATCGCGGCCGGCGGGCTCGCGGCGGCGACGGCTCTGCATCGCGCGCTTCCCGATCCGGACGGCACGCTCCTCGTCATCGGTACGCCGGGGGAGGAAGGCGGTGGCGGCAAGATCACCGAGCTCGATGCGGGCGTGTTCGAGGGTGTCGATGCCGCGCTGATGTTCCATCCTGGCGACCGGACGTGGCCGTGGCGCCACGCCACCGCGATCGCCCACCTCAGCGTCAAGTTCCACGGGAAGGCGGCACACGCGGCCGGAAACCCCGGGGCGGGCCGCAACGCCCTGTCGGCCATGCTGCAGTTCTTCAGCTCGGTCGACGCGCTCCGCCAGCACGTGCCGGAGAGCGCCCGCCTGCATGGCGTCATCACGCATGGCGGTGCGGCGCCGAACATCATCCCGGATTACACCGAGGCCGCCTACCTCGTGCGGGCACTGACGCAGGAAGGCACCCACGAGCTCGTCGAGCGGGTGACGGCGTGCGCCGAGGGTGCGGCGCGGGCAACGGGCACCACCACGGAGGTGAGCCACGAGTCCCCGCTGTACGCCGAGCGGAAGAACAACAAGGTCATCGCGTCGCGTGTCGCGGAGTACCTGCGCGGGACCGGCGAGGACGTCCAGGAGCCGGTCCTGAAGGGCGGGACCGGGTCGTCCGACATCGGCAACGTGAGCCTCGTACTTCCGAGCATCCACCCGTACATGCAGATCGTGCCGAGAGGCACCCCGGGCCACTCCGTCGCGTTCCGTGATGCCGCCGGGTCGCCGGAGGGCCTGGAGGCGATGACCCGGATGGCCGAGGCACTGGCGCTGGCGGGCGCCGACCTGCTGCTCGACCCGGAGATGGTGGAGCGGGCGTGGGAGGAGTTCCGCACCACAGGCGCGGACGTGCCCGACTGACGACGCTCGAGACAACTTCTAAGAGGACGCGACCGCCATGGCCATGCTCGATGTACGCGACTTGAAGACCAGGTTCAAGACCTCTGACGGCGTGGTCAAGGCGGTCGACGGTGTCTCGTTCTCGCTCGAACCCGGCCAGACGCTCGGCATCGCCGGGGAGTCCGGCTCGGGCAAGAGCGCGGCTGCACTGTCCATCATGCAGCTCAACCCGCAGCCGCCGTGCTGGTACCCCGGCGGGGAGATCCTCTTTGAGGGCAGGAACCTGATCGGGGCCTCCGAGAAGCAGATGCGGCAGGTCCGGGGCAACGAGATCGCCATGATCTTCCAGGACCCGATGATGAGCCTGAACCCCGTGTTCACCATCGGCAACCAGATCATGGAGACGATCCGGATCCACCAGCACGTGACGAAGGCCGAGGCGAGACAGCGCACGCTGGAGGTCTTGCGCGACGTCGGCATCCCGCACCCGGAGGAGCGGGTGAAGGAGTACCCGCACCAGTTCTCCGGAGGCATGCGCCAGCGAGCGATGATCGCGATGGCCCTTTCCTGCAACCCGAAGGTGCTCATCGCCGACGAGCCGACAACGGCGTTGGACGTGACCATTCAGGCCCAGATACTCGAGCTGATAACCAAGCTGCAGGACAGGTACGAGACGGCGGTCATCATCATCACCCACGACCTCGGGGTGATGGCCAAGGTCGCCGACGACGTCCTGGTCATGTACGCCGGCCGTGTCGTGGAGAAGGGTACGGTCGACGACATCTTCTACGAGACCATGATGCCGTACTCCTGGTCGCTCCTACGGTCGCTGCCGCGCCTGGACATGCCGGAGGGCGTGCGCCTGCTTCCCATTCCAGGCACGCCGCCGAGCCTGATCTCGTTGCCCGAAGGGTGCAACTTTCACCCGCGCTGCCCGTTCGTGAAGCAGGAGTGCCATCAGGTCGATCCTCCGTTGGAGGAGAAGCGGCCCAAGCACCAGGCGGCATGCATACTCTCGGTGGATGAGCTGGAGGCGCAGAAGCGTAGCCTGGCCGAGGAACTAGAGGTCGAGGGGTGACGGCAGTGAGCGATTACCTCCTGGAGGCGACCGGCCTGGCGATGCACTTCCCGATCAAGGCCGGGCTGCTGCGCCGTACGGTCGGGCACGTCAAGGCCGTCGACGGGGTGAACCTCTCGCTGCGGAAGGGCGAGACGCTCGGGCTCGTCGGGGAGTCGGGCTGCGGCAAGAGCACGTTGGCACGCTTGCTGCTTCGGCTGCTCGAACCGACCGCGGGTGAGGTGCTCTTCGAGGGCGAGAACGTGCTGACCCGCGACCGCAAACAGATGCTCGACCTGCGGCGGGACCTGCAGATCGTTTTCCAGGACCCGTACGCCTCACTGAACCCCCGCGCCACGGTCGGGCGCATTATCGCCGAGCCGTTGAAGGTCCACGGCTACGAGGGAAACATTCGGCGTCGCGTGCAGGAGCTGCTCGAGGTCGTGGGCCTCAACCCCGAGCATTTCAACCGGTACCCGCACGAGTTCAGCGGCGGTCAGCGGCAGCGAGTCGGCGTCGCCAGGGCGATAGCGATGAACCCGAAGCTCATCGTCTGCGACGAACCCATCTCGGCTCTCGACGTGTCCATCCAGGCGCAGGTCATAAACCTGCTGCAGGATCTGCAGCGAGACTTCGGCCTGACGTACATCTTCATCGCGCACGACCTCTCCGTCGTGCGGCACGTCGCCGACCGGGTCGCGGTAATGTACCTGGGCAAGGTCGTCGAGGTGGCCGACAGCCGCGTGCTGTACGAGTCGCCGAAGCACCCGTACACCTGGTCGCTGCTGTCGGCGGTGCCGATCCCCGATCCGGAGAAGGAGCGGCAACGGCAACGCATCGTGCTGACCGGCGACGTTCCATCGGCAGCGAAGCCGCCGAGCGGGTGCACGTTCCACACACGTTGCCCGCGCGCGCGTCCGTACTGCGTGAACAACGTTCCGGAGCTCGAGCCGCGCGGCGACGCCGGCAACCTCACCGCGTGCCACTTCCCGGTCATGCCGGGCGAGCGCGTGGACGATCCCGCCGCTACTGAGCCTGCGGGGGCCTGAGGACGGGGCGCAGATCCGTTTCGCTTGGCCGTAGCGCGTAGAAACCTGCGCGCTACGGCCAGAAAGAACGGATCTTGGTGCAAGACACTAAGAGACTCTGTCGATCAGCCGGAACCATTCCACGACGACGGGTTCGGTCTCACGGAGCTGCCACGTCGGGTCACCGGCGTCGGCGCGTATCATCTCGGCCGCTTTCTCCCAGAACGCGATGTGGGCACGACGCCATTCGGCGTCGTCGGCGAAGCCCTCGCCCTCGTCCCGGGCGACGTCGTCGCCGACGAGGTGGAGCGGAACGATGGTGACAGCGGTTGTCTCCACCGTCCCGTATGCCTTTCCCTTGTGGTCGACCAGGGGAAGGCGCTCGCCGACGCGGGGCAGTGGCTCGCCGGAGAGGTACTCGATCGCGAGCGAGGAGGTGGCGGTCTTCTCGCCGCGCAGGACGGCGGCGAGCAACCGGTCGCCGAGACCGTCGTCGCCCTCGTAGCCGAAGCTCATCACTTTCCCGAGCGATTCGGCGGGGACGTTGGTGCTCTCCGCGGGCTCCACAGCAGGAGTGACGACGTGCCCCGCGCGTTCGAGCGCGCCGATGGCCGCCGACTGCTTGTCGGCGGGAACGAGCGCGTAGTCCGTGTCATAGGTGGAGAGGGCGAGGACGCTGATCCCCGCATCGCGCAACGGATCGGCGAGCGATGCCAGTACGCCCGTGAGGCTGAAGTCGACCGGCCCGCACACGCGCAATGCCGACCAGGGTCGCTCTGCACGTACGCTGTCGGGAACTGCCCGCTCGTCGCATACGACGGAGATCTCGTCCTCGGTGCGAGTCACGGCCACGAGCGGCTCACCGCGCGTCAGCGGCACCCACACTGGCACCGGTTCGCTCGGGGGTATGCGGCATACCGCATACCTTCCAGACAGGATCTGCAGGGAGCGTGGGCGGGCGGTCACGGCGTGCCCTGGCCGGGCCAGCCATACACATCGGCGACGCGGTGGAAGCCACGATCGATGAGCGCCTCCTCGAGTTTCGGGGCGTCGTCGGGGCACACCACGACGAGCTGGACGTCGCCGCGCTCCCGTGCAGCGGCCGTCGCGGCGTCGATCAACCTCTCCGGGGCCTTCCTATCGATCCGGTCGACGAGCCCGCTGGTCCCTCCCGGGTCGTAGACCGGTGGTGCCTCGCGACGGCCGAGCACACCGATCCCGCCGTGCTCATCGCCCAACAAGACGACGCCGTCGGCACCGGGATCGAGTGGGGCGCCGAAGGTGTGCGGGGCGGCCGGCGGCAGCGAGTCGCCGATGTCTTCGCGGGAGATGCGTCGCACCTGCGCTGGGGTTGCCGGCGTCGCGCCGTCGTACCGGAGCACCCAGTACGCCGACCTGGGCCGCATCCCGGCTGCCGCGCAGCAAGCGGCCTTGCGTACGTCCGGCCGCGGCACGCAGGTGATGGTCGGCTTCTCCTCGACCGTACGCAGCAGTTGCGCCATGCCGTCGGTCCACCAGCCGTCGTCGGCGGTGGCGAAGTCGTCCAGGAACCACCAACCGTCGCACCGGGTGCTCACCGCACAGCCCACGACCGTGTCGGCGCCGTGCGCGGTCGCGGCGTCGGCCGGGTCGTCGGACACGAGCACGCGGGCGCGGCCGTCGTGCCCGTCGATCGCCTGCCGCAGCCACTCCTCGTGCGCCGCGTCGGCGCCACCCGCCATCCGCCAGAACTCCGGCTCCCAATCGGCGAGCCGTCGGCGGCGCCGCCTCGTGATCGCCGCGACGGCGGGCAGGTCGTCCACGTTCGCCGGTCGAACTCGGCATGCCATGGCAGCAACCCTACGATCTTCGCAAGTGCGGGAGGAGGGACTCGAACCCACACGCCCGAAGGCACCAGGACCTAAACCTGACGCGTCTACCTGTTCCGCCACTCCCGCCTGCACCGATGATCCTACGGTAGCGGCGCCACGCACTGGGCCGGTGTGCGATGGTGCCTGCCATGACCACACTGCTCGAACGGCTCTTGCGCGCGCCGCAGACACGTGCCTATGACATCGACAGCACCGGCAGAATACTCCTCGGCGACGACAGCACCGGTGCGGTGGAGCTGGTCGAGCTGGAACCCGGCGGAGCCCCCCGGCGGCTCACCGATCTTGGCGAGTCGTGCCGGGGACGGTACCTTCCGGGCGAGCGGACGGTCGTCGTCGAGCACGACGACGGGGGAAGCGAACGCACCCAGCTGTCGCTGCTCCAACCGGACGGGCCCGGCGAGCTGGAGCCGTTGGTCCGCGATCCCGACCACGTGCACGTGCTGCTCGACGTGCTGCCCGGGCGCGTGGTCTACGCGACGAACCGGCGCAACGGCGTCGACTTCGACCTCGTCGCGCACGACCTGCGTGACGGCAGTGAGCGAGTGCTGTACGACCGCGGTGGCTGGGTCGACGAGGCCGCGGTCTCTTCGGACGAGCAGTACGTGCTGCTGGGCCGTCCGGGAGCGCCGGCACGGTCGCAGCAGCTCCTCCTCGTCGAGGTATCGACCGGCCGGGTCAGCGAACTCTCGTCGCTCGACGAGCCCGCCGCGTACACCCGGTTTCGGTGGCTGCCGGACAGCAGCGGGTTCGTTGCGACGAGCGACGCCGGCAGGGAGTTCGCCGGGGTTGCGCGGTACGACCTGAGTGCCGCCAGCTGGCGGTGGCTCGCCACCGACGACGACCACGACCTCGTCGGCGTCCTGGACCCAGGCGGCGCCCGGCTGCTGGTCGTCACCCGCGACGACGGCGCCGACCGCGCGGCCGTCCACGACCCGAGCACGGGAGCCGTGCTCTCGCGGCTGGAGCTGGCGGCCGACGGAGTGATCTGCGGGCGCCTGGGCGAGCCGGTCTGGTCGCTGGCGGGCGGCATGCTCGCGGCGACTCGCGTGAGCCCGGCCGAGCCCGGTGGTGTCTACAGCTGGGACGGCGACGGGGTGGTCAGGCGCACCGAGCCGTCGCTGGACCCGTCCACTCTGGTCGCGCCGACCTCCCACCGCGTGCCCGCATACGACGGCGAGGAGATCCCTTGTTTCGTGTACCGCGACGACAGGTGCGACGGCTCCGCGGTGCTGCTCATCCACGGCGGCCCCGCCAGCGCCTCCGCCCGTACCTGGGATCCGCTCACCCAGGCGCTGGTCTCGGCGGGCCACGCGGTCGTGGTGCCGAACGTGCGTGGCTCCACCACGTACGGGAAGCGATGGGCAGCGCTCGACGACGTGACGCTGCGGCTCGACTCGGTCGCGGACCTCGCCTCCCTACACCGGTGGTTGCCGGACGTGGGCCTCGATCCTCGCAGAGCCGCGCTGCTCGGCCAGTCGTACGGCGGCTACATGGTGCTCGCCGGTCTCACCATGCAGCCCGAGCTGTGGGCCGCCGGCGTCGACATCGTCGGCATCTCGTCGTTCGTCACCTTCCTGGAGAACACCGCGCCATACCGCCGCGCGCACAGGGAACGCGAGTACGGGTCGCTCGCCCATGACCGGGACTTCCTCGAGCAGGCGTCACCCCTCACCCACATCGATGCCGTCCGCGCGCCGCTCCTCGTCGTCCACGGCGCGAACGATCCCCGCGTACCGCTCTCCGAGACGGAACAGCTCGTCGCGGCCGTACGGGAAAGAGGAGTCGAGTGCGAGCTACTCGTCTACGCGGACGAGGGGCACGGGCTGAAGAAGCTGCACAACCGGCTGGACGCCTACCCGAAGATGTTCGACTTCCTCGACCGCCACCTAGGGGTCGCCTAGGGCTCAGCTGAGTTCGCGCAGCACCCGGGCGACGTGGCCGGTCGCCTTGACGCCGTACATGGCACGCTCGATCGTGCCCTGCTCGTCGACCAGGAACGTCGAGCGGATGACGCCGACCACCGTCTTGCCGTAGTTCTGCTTCTCGCCGTACGCGCCGTATGCCTGCATCACCTCGCGGTCGGCGTCGGAGAGCAGCGGGAAGGTCAGCGCCTCCTGCTTCTGGAACTCGGCGAGCTTGTCCGGCGGGTCCGGGGAGATGCCGACGACTGCGTAGCCGGCGCCGTCCAGGTCGCCCAGGTTGTCACGGAAGTCGCACGCCTCGGTCGTGCACCCGGGTGTCATGGCAGCGGGGTAGAAGTACACGACCACCTTGCGACCGGCGTAGTCGCCGAGCGCGACCGTGGCGCCGTTGGCGTCGGGCAACGAGAATGCTGGTGCGGGGTCCCCTGGTGCGAGGCGTGCGTTCGCCACGTGTTCCTCCTGGCCGTCGGGTCGTGTGTGGGAAAGGGTATCCGGGTAGGGCGGCGTGTACGTTCGGTACAGGTCAGCGGCACCGTGATAAGACCGAACCGGAAGTGGCCACGAACGAGAGGAGCCTGCCGTGCGTGCGATGACCGTCGTGCCGGGACAGCCGGACTCCGCGGGTGTCAGCGACATGCCAGAGCCGCCGGAGAGCGACGGTGCGTTGCTCGTGCAGGGTGAGCTGGTGGGCATCTGCGGCACCGACGCCGAGATCGTCCATGAGGGTTACGGGGTCATCCCCGATGGCCAGGACCGGCTCGTGCTCTGCCACGAGTCGCTCGGCCGCGTGCTGGAGGCCCCCGAGGGTTCCGGGTTCGCCGCGGGCGACCTGGTCGCCGGGATCGTACGCAGGCCCGACCCCGTACCGTGTCGCAACTGCGCGCAAGGGGAGTGGGATTTCTGCCGCAACGGCAAGTACACCGAGCGGGGGATCAAGGAACGCAACGGGTACGGGTCGACCCGCTGGCGCGTCGAGCCCGAGTTCGCGATCCGCCTCGACCCGTCGCTCGGTGACCTCGGCGTGCTCGTCGAACCGACGAGCGTGGTCGCGAAGGCGTGGGACGTCGCCACCAGGCTCGGTGCGCGCGCGACCTTCGAGCCGGAGAAGGTGCTCATCACCGGCGCCGGGCCCATCGGACTGCTCGCCGCGTTGATCGGCGTCCAGCGCGGGCTCGACGTGCACGTGCTCGACCTGGTGACCGACGGCCCGAAGCCCCAGCTCGTCGCCGACCTCGGCGGGACGTACCACAGCGGAGGCGTGGACGCGCTCGACTTCGAAGCCGACCTGGTCATCGAATGCACGGGTGTGGGCAAGCTCGTGTTCGACATCGCCGAGCAGTGCGCGCCGAACGCGGTGATCGCGCTCACGGGGATCTCCGCGGGTAGCCCGGTCTCGGTCGACCTCTCCCAGGTCAACAAGAGTTGGGTGCTGGAGAACACGGTGGTGTTCGGTTCGGTGAATGCGGGTAGAGGGCACTACGATATGGCGGCCAGCGCGCTCGCCAGGGCGGACGAGGCGTGGCTGCGCCGGCTCATCAGCCGGCGGGTCCCGCTCGGCGACTGGCCGGCGGCGTTGCGCAAGGGGCACGACGACGTGAAGGTGGTTGTAGAGCTGGGATCCTCCTAGGAAACCGAGGGCGTGCCGCGTTGGTGCGCAGGGCACAGATGCCGGATACTGTGCCGACGACCGTGAAGGGGGAAGCCGTGGGCGACACCGCCGGGAGCGCGGGCGACGCGGAGCGTCAGATCGTGCAGGCGCGAGAGGATCTCGCGCAGTCGATCGATGAGCTCGTCGACCGCGTACACCCCAAGAAAGCGGCGCAGCGCAGCATGGCCCAGCTCAAGGCACGGATGGGGCTGGCCAAACAGCGCTCCGTCACCAAGGCGCAGGATCTGAAAGAGGTCACGGCGGGCAAGACCGAGGAGCTGAAGCAGCGCTCGGTCGAGGTGACCCAGCAGGGCAGGCATGCGATCGAGCAGAACCCCGGCTCCGGCGAGGGCGGGCTGCCTATCCGCAGGGAGTACGCGATCGCCGCGGGAGTCGTGGTGGGCGTGGGGGCCGTCGTGCTCATCGTGTGGCTGCGCCGCCGCTCGTAGGCCGTACACCTGTCCGAGTGATCATGAAGGATCGTCGTTGCTATAGCTAGCTACGACGATCCTTCATGATCACTTGAGCGGGCCGGTCGGCCTGGCCGGGGGCGCGTCGACGTTCCCGTACCGACCTGGATACCGTCGTTTCGTGAGCCAGACCTCGCACGCACCCGCCACGCTCGGCAGCGGACTGCCGATCCGGCTGCTGCACGACCGCGTACTCGCGCACGTGGCCACTCCCGACGGTGAGCGGCGGTCGTCGGGCGGGTTGGTGATCCCGGCGACCGCGTCCATGGGCAAGCGGCTTGCATGGGCGGAGGTCGTGGGAGTCGGCAACAACGTACGGGCCATCAAGGTCGGCGACCAGATCCTGTTCGACCCCGAGGACCGCGCCGAGGTCGAGGTGCGCGGCGTCGACTACGTGCTGCTGAAGGAACGCGACGTGCATGCCGTCGCCGCGGAACGCCTCGAGGACGGCGAGAGCACCGGCCTCTACCTCTAGACCTCTGGCGCCCCGGCTCGCACCCCTGGTAGGCGGCGCGGAGAGGCCGTACTGTGCTGATCGCTACTAAGTCGACTCTGCAGTAGCCCTTTGTGCAGGTCTGAACGCTGTATCAGGGGGCTACTTTCGAGCCGATTAGTATCGTGTTGACTTGCCGAGCTCCGCTTGGCCGCACTGGCTGCCCGCGAGGAGAAGTGATGGACGTTCCACTGACCCCACTGGAGTTCGCCCGGCGCGCCCGGAGGCTGTACCCCGAACGCGAGGCCGTGGTCGACGGCGACCTGAGGTTCTCGTACGAGCAGTTGTTCGATCGCTGCGACCGGTGGTCGGCGGTGCTTCAGGGCATGGGCGTCGTCAAGGGCGACCGGGTGGCGTACGTCGCTCCGAACACCCACGCGCAGCTCGAGTCGTTCTACGCCGTGCCGCAGCTCGGGGCCGTCCTGGTCCCGATCAACTACCGGCTGTCCGCCGACGACATCGCCTACATCGTGAACCACTCGGGCGCCCGCGTGCTGTGCGTACACGCCGACCAGCTCGACACGCTCGACAAGGTCCGCGACCAGCTCCCCAGCGTCGAGCGGTTCGTGGCGCTGGAGGACGCCCACGACGGCTGGGAGGACTACGAGGCGCTCATCGCGGGCTTTGGGTCGGAGTTCACGCGGCCCGACGTCGCCGAGACCGACCTGTTGACGATCAACTACACGAGCGGCACCACCGCGCGCCCCAAGGGCGTCATGATCACGCACCGCAACGCGTACATGAACACGGTGGGCACGCTACTGCACCTGCGGGTCGGCGTCGGTGACCGGTACCTGTGGACGCTGCCCATGTTCCACGCCAACGGCTGGACGTACACCTGGACCGTCACGGCCGCAGCGGCGACGCACGTGTGCCTGCGCGCGGTCGAGCCTGCGCGCGTGTTCGAGCTGATCCGTACGGAAGGTGCCACCTGGCTGTGCGCGGCACCCACCGTGCTGATCGCGCTCGCGGGCGCCCCGGCCGAGGTGCGCGGCACTGTTCCCGCCGGGGTACACGTGGTCACTGCGGGCGCGTCTCCCGCCGCGGCGACCATCGAGCGCCTGGAGCAGGACCTCGGTTGGGAGGTCACGCACATCTACGGTCTCACCGAGACCGCACCCTTCATTCTCGTCTGCGAGCCCCGGCCCGAACACGACGGGCTCGGGACCAAGGAGCGTGGTGACCTCAAGGCACGCCAGGGCGTCGAGTTGATCACGTCCGGCGAGCTCAAGGTCGTCCGCGACGACGGCAGTGACGTGCCGTGGGACGGCGCGACGATCGGCGAGATCATCGTGCGCGGCAACGTCGTGATGGACGGGTACTTCCACGACCCCGAGGCGACCGAGAAGGTCATGGGTGACGGGTGGTTCCACACCGGCGACGCGGCGGTGACCCACACGGACGGCTACGTCGAGATCCAGGACCGGCTCAAGGACGTCATCATCTCCGGCGGCGAGAACATCTCCTCGATCGAGGTCGAGGGCGTCCTGCTGCGGCACCCGGCGGTACGCGAGGCGGCGGTCGTCGGCGTCCCGCACGAGAAGTGGGGCGAGACCCCGGAAGCGTTCGTCGTCCTCGCCGACGGCGGCTCGGCCACCTCCGAGGAGATGATCGCGTTCGCCCGTGAGCACCTCACCCACTTCAAGGCGCCCACCGCGGTGAGCTTCGTCGACGAGCTCCCCAAGACGGCGACCGGCAAGATCCAGAAGTTCGTACTCCGCGGCGGTGCGCCCGCCATCTCCCGCCAGTAGCCCCGCACCCGGTCCCACATCCCGGTGATCATGAAAGATCGACGTAGCCACAGCTACGAGCATGTTTCATGATCACGGTGGGTTTGGGGCGGACGGCAACGTGATGTACCCCCGCTTCAGGGTCCGCAGCTGCGTCGCCAGGTGCATGCCGCTGACGCCGGGCAGGCTGCCGATCGTGGACGTGGTGAAGTCGTAGACCGCGTCGAGTGACGGCAGGAACACTTCACCGAACAGCCCGACCTTGCCGAGGGTCATCTCCAGGTAGCGCACTTCGCGGCACCCGGCGAGCTGCGCGGCGGCGGCCTTGAGATGCGGCGGTGCCACCTCGAGGCGCAGCAGCATCTCGGGCTGGAAGCCGAGCGTCCTGCCGGGCACGAAGGTCGCGACGTTGACACACCCGTGCCCGCGCAGTGCCTCGAAGCGACGCCGCACGGTGCTCTCGTGCACGCCGACGTCGTCGGCCAGGGCGGCGAACGAGCGCCGTGCATCGGCCGTGAGGGCGTCGAGTACCGCCTGGTCCACCTGGTCGAGGTCGTGTGGCGTCTCGCCGTGCAGGACCGGTGACACGGCGGGGCGGTCCGGGGCGCCGAGCAGGTCGCGTCCCCAGTCGTACGAGAGCTTGAAGGTACGCACGGTGGTCTCGGCGGACGTGGACTCCACGCCATCGATGCGCTGGACGTCGTGGAGCAGCACGCGACCGAGGTCCTCGGCCGTGGGCACGGTCACCTGGCAGAAGACGTCGAACGTACCCGTCACCACGGAGAGCGACCACACGTCCGCGCGGTCCGCGAGCGTGCGGGCGACGTCCAGCTGCCGGCCGCTGTGGCAGTTGATGAGGACGTTCGCGATGTGCCCGAGCCCCGCGCAGTGCGGCTCGCGGACCACCGCGACCGTGAGGTGGCCGTCGTCGAGCAGCCGAGCCGCCCGCCGGGCGACGGTGTTCTCCGACGCGCCCACGAGCGCTGCGACCTCCCGCCAGCTCGCCCTGCCGTTCAGCTGCAGCGCCGCGGCGATACGGCGATCGAGGTCATCGAGTGGCGCCGTCATCTCGCGCGTATACCAAGCCAATCCGTACGGATGCCTACTACCGTCAATATAGCCTCTATACATGCTCGAAGCCGTCATCTATGCTTTCAATATGCTTGAGAATGTCGAGACGGCGTCGTCGGTAGCGGCTGGCGCGGTGGTGACCGGTGCCGCCAGCGGCATCGGCCGCGCCATCGCCTCACGCTTGACCGACGCGGGCCTCGCTGTCGTGGCGGTCGACCGCGACCCGGTCGACGACCCGTCGCTCGCGGACGCGTCGCTGCAGGCGGATCTGCTCGACGCCGAAGCGGTCGACAACGTCATCGACGCGTTGGCGCGTCGACGGATCGGCGTGCTGGTGAACTGCGCGGGCATCTACCCGTCCACCCCCGCCGTCGACATCCCGCCGGAGGAGTGGCACGAGGTACTGGAGCTCGACCTCGCGGTGCCGTTCCGGCTGTCGCAGGCAGCGGCGCGGCACTGGATCGCTGCGGGCGAGCGCGGCGTCATCGTCCAGGTCTCGTCCACCGCCGCGCACACCACCCGGCCGGGCATCGCCCACTACGCGGCCGCCAAGGCCGGCCTGTCCCAGCTCACCAGGGTGCTCGCGGTGGAGTGGGCGCGGTACGGCATCCGGGTCAACGCCATCGGCCCGGGCCTCGTCGTGACCGACCACGCCGAGCAGCGCCTCTCCGGCGACCCCGCGGCTCGTACCGAGCACGCCCGCAAGCTCGAGCGCATTCCGATGGGCCGCACGGGGTCGCCGGAGGAGATCGCCGAGACGGTGGCGTTCCTGGTATCGCCGCGCGCGGAGTACATCACCGGCCAGACGCTGTACGTCGACGGCGGCTACACCGCCGGGTTCCCGATGCCCGCACCGGCGGGTCCGCTCACCGAGCAAAGGAGCGCGTGATGTCCATCGAAGCCGGGCTCCTCGTCATGGTGGCCGCCTTCGTCGTGGTCTGGCTGGTGTTCGTCGTCTACGGCGAGGTCACGATCGCCCACGACCGCCGCCGCGACCGCGCCGAGCACCGCGAGTCCGGGGGTGGCGAGCGTGCTTGACGCGATACTCATCGCGTACATGGCCGTGCTCGTCATCGTCGGCCTCATCTCCGCGCGGAACGTCAAGGGCGAGCGCTCGTACCTGGTCGCCGACCGCAAACTCGGTGCAGGTGTACTAGGCGCGACCCTGCCGGCGACGCAGATGTCCGCGGGCACCGCGATCGGAACCGTCGGCTTCATCGCCTTCTACGGGTACTTCTACAACTGGTTCTGGGTGGCGCTCTGGACCGGATGGATGATCTCCCTGCTGTTCGTTGCCCCGCGCATGTATGAGTTCGGGCGCACCCACGACGGGATGACGATCCCCGACATCCTCGGCGCGCGGTTCGGCACGGTGATGCGCTTCATCAGCGCGGTCGCTCTCATCGGCGCGTTCCTGCTGCTGTTCTCAGCGGAGTACGAGGGGGCCGCCACCGTCTTCAAGCTGGTCTTCGACATCAGCTACGTGCCCGCCGTCCTCATCTCCGCAGGCGTCATCGCCGTCTACGCCCTGCTCGGCGGGTTGTTCTCCGTCGCCCGCAACGACCTGCTGCAGATGGCCGTCTTCGTTGTCGGCTACGTCGCCGCGGGCGCGTACTCCATGCACGCGGTCGGTGGCTTCGACGGGCTGCAGCACAAGCTCGCAAACATCAACCCCGAGCTGCTCGAGCCGTTCGGCAACGACCTGATGTCCGCCGGCACCCTGGTCGGGCTCTCGCTCGGCACAATGGTCACTTTCATCGCGTACCCGCTGGACGCGATGAAGTTCTACGCGGCCGCCCGGCGATCGGTGCTACTGCGCGCGATCTGGATCGGCATCGGGCTCCAGGTGGTGATCGGCGCCTCGCTGGCGTTCATCGGCACGGCCGGGCGTGCGCTGCGGGGCGACATCACCACCAAGACCATGGACGGCACGGCGCCGTTCGTGGCGCTGCACGCGATGCCGCCGATACTGGGCGGGCTGCTGATGGCCGCCGTGCTCGGCGCGGTGATGGCAGTGTCGAGCTCGATCGTGATGATCGTCGCCGCGGCCTTCACCCACGACATCCTCCCGACCGTCATGCGCCGCAGGCAGCTCTCCGACCGTTCCAGGCTGCGGTTGGAGCGGATCGTCTCGGGCATCGCGGTCATCGTGGGGATCGTGCTCGCCATCAACCCCATCGGCGCCGTCGGTACGATCATCATCATCGTGCAGCAGTTCATGGCCTCCACCTTCGCGGTCGCGCTCATCGCGGCACTGAACTGGCGCCGCGCCACCACCGCCGGCGCGGTCGTGTCGATGTGCGCCGGGTTCGCCGGTGTCCTCATCTGGTACGCGCTCGGCAACCCGTTCGACCTCGCACCCGTGTACCTCGGGCTGCCGCTCTCGCTGGTCGGAATGGTCGCCGTGAGCCTCATTCCCGGGACCCGGCCGGCGCCTCCCGTATTGCCGCCGCCGACGATGCCGCTGCTCGCGCGGTTGCGCCGGCGGTCGGTTCCCGCGTCACCGGCGGCGCGGCAATGACCGCTCGACCCGCGCCGGCCGCCGCACCGGTGTCGCTCGCGGCCGACATGGACCGGCTGCCTCAGTACGAGCTCGACCTCGACGGCGCGCAGCGGACCCGGGTCGACGCGCTGCTGGCCGACGGTCCGGTGATCTCGCTGCACGACCATCCGGTCCGGCTTCCCGACCCGCTCGACGCCGCCACCCTGCGGCAGCACGAGGCGTCCGGGCGGGACCACCTCGGCCGCGACGGGCTCGTCGGCTCGGAGCTGACCGCTGTCTTTGCGAGCGCCGTGTCCCGCGCGGATCTAGGTGACCTGCTGCGGTGGTTCGCGTTCCTGCGGGCCGACATCGCGCACGCCGGCGGGCTGTTCGTCGCCGAGGACGCCGCTGCCGTCGCCGCCCGCGACGGGCGGGTAGGCGTCGTGTTCGCCATGGAGGACCTCGGTTGCGTGGGAGAGGACCTTGCCGGAATCGAGGTGCTGTACGGGATCGGAGTGCGCTGCGCCGGCCTGGCGTACAACGCGGGCAGCGCTCTCGGCGGCGGGCTGGGGCAGCCGAACGACCCGGGGCTCAGCGACCACGGCCGGTCGGCCGTCGCGCTGATGAACGCGCTCGGCATGCTCGTCGACCTCGCGCACGTCGGCGACGAGACGTCGCTGCAGGCGGCGCGCGCCAGCCGCAAGCCGGTCGTCATCAGCCACGCCGGCGCGAGGGGACTGTGGCAGACGGTGCGGATGAAGCCCGATGACGTGCTCAGGGCGTGCGCCGACACCGGCGGGGTCATCGGGATCGAGGCGGCGCCGGGGAGCACCCGCGTGCCCGGTTCGACCGGCCACGACCTGGACGGTGTCATGGCACACGTCGAGTACTGCGCCGAGCTGCTCGGCGTCGACCACGTGGCTCTCGGCCCGGACACGTTCTTCGGCGACCATGTCGGTTTCTACGCAGCCGCCGGTGCGAACCCGGTGCCACCGCCGCCGGGCGAGGCCGCACCGCAGATGGCGTACGTCGCGGGCATGGAAAACCCCGGCGAGGCGCACCGCAACGCGGCCTCCTGGCTGGTCAGCCACGCCTGGTCCGACGACGAGTGCGCCAAGCTGCTTGGCGGCAACGTCGCCCGGGTCGTCGCCCAGGCCATCTAGACGCGCCCGGCGAACGATGCAGCCCCGTTCCTGTGCAGCCGTCGGTTGCCCCGCACCCCGGTGATCATGAAAGGTTGCCGTAGCTATAGCTACGAAGATGCTTCATGATCACTGGGTCTTGGGCCAGGTACGGACGTACCCGTGCTTCCGAGCTGGCGCGGCACCACCGGTAGCGCATTTTCCCGGTACTGGACCCGTGCGAACATCGAGTCACGGGAGTACTGTGCGCGAATGGGCGCTGGCCGTAGCACCAATCCGCTGTCCGTCGACTTGGACCGCGTGGGGCCGGTGGCCGACGCGATCCTCTATGAGGGCTACCTGCTCTATCCGTACCGCAGGTCGTCGGGGAAGAACAGGGTGCGCTGGCAGTTCGGCGTGCTCGCACCGAAGCCGTGGATCGAGGCGCAGGGCCCCGTCGACACCGGTGTCGCCGGATCGGCCGAGTCGTGGTTCCAGCAGACCGAGTGCCTCATCGACGGCAGGGCAAACGCGACGGTGCACCTGCGCCTGCGCTTCTTGCAGTTCCAGGCGAAGTCGTTGGAGCAATCTGGCCCCGACGGTGACTACGCGACCGTCGACCAGGTCGACCTGGCCGGCCGCACCTATTACGCGTTCGACGAGGCCGTACCGCAGGAGTCCGACGTAGTCGTGTCGCTGGACGACCTCAGCGCGGGAGCACACGTCGTTCCCGTGACCGTACCCGACAGCATGGACGTCGAGGAGCTCCAGGACGAGAGCGGTACAACGGTGGCCCGCGTGGTTCGGCGTCGCTGGCCGGTCTCGGCGTCGGTCACTATCGAGGTCGAGACGGCCGAGGCGCCGTTCCCGCTGCGTCGGCTGCGGGTGCGTACCGAGAACTCCGGCACCATGCCCGCGGACGCGCCGAGGACGCAGGCGCTGCGGCACGCGCTCATCGCGGCGCACACCGCCCTGGCGATCGAGGGCGCCGCGTTCGTCTCCCTGCTCGACCCGCCCGAGTGGGCCGCGGTCGCGGCCCGGGCGTGCGGGAACGTGCACACCTTCCCCGTCCTCGCCGGGGACGAGAACGACCGGGACCTCATGCTCTCCTCGCCGATCATCCTGTACGACCATCCGAAAGTCGCGCCGGAAAGTCCCGGCGACCTGTTCGACGCGACGGAGATCGACGAGATCCTGTCCCTTCGAACGCTTGTCCTCTCCGACGAGGAAAAGCGGGAGGTCCGTGCGACCGACCCGCGCGGTGCCGCGCTGCTCGACCGGGTCGACTCGATGCCACCGGAGCTGATGTCACGCCTGCACGGCGCCGTCCGCTCGCTCCGCCCGGTCGCCGCGCGAGACGAGCGCGACGAGGACGAAGAGGCCTCGGCCTTCGCGACATCGGCGCCCTGGTGGGACCCGGGCGCGGACACGTCCGTCTCGCCGGAAACCGACGTGGTCGTCGTGGACGGCATCGAGCTGTCGAAGGGCAGCCGCGTCCGGCTGCACCCACGACGCCACGGCACCGACGCGCACGACATGTTCCTCGAGAACCGGATCGGCCTGGTCAACGCCGTGTTCCTCGACGTCGACGGGAGCCGTCAGCTCGCCGTAACCATCGAAGGCGACCCGGCCGCGGAGCTGAACGAGTGGTACGGGCGGTTCCGCTACTTTGCTCCCGAAGAGGTCGAACCCGTGACAGCGCACGGCTGAAGTGACACGATGAGCGCAGGCGGTGATCGACTGCCCGGTTTGACGCGGGCCCCTCGGGGTATCGGATGGGCCACAAGCACCGGACCGGTTCGGTTGCGCCTTCGCCGGAGGGGGCGGGATGGACGCCATCAAGCAGCCGTTGTGGTATGCGACAGGCGACTGCGTCCCCGTAGGCCCACATTCCGCGGTTCCCGGCAGACCGCCAACGCTCAACCTCCTCGCGCTGGTCGTCGGCGACGACCGGTTCCTGGACCGGGTACAAGGGAGGCCCCAGACATGACCGTGACCGATACCCAGGCGACCAGTACGCAGGGACAAGGGGTCGACGAGGTCAGCATCCTCTGGATCTCGGAGGGGCTCAGCTGCGACGGCGATACGGTGTCGATCACCGCGGCCGATCAACCGGCGATCGAGGATGTCGTGCTCGGCCTCATCCCGGGCCTACCCAAGGTCAACCTGTACAACAAGGTGCTGTCTCCGACGGTCGGCGGCGAGGAGTTCCTCGCGCCGTTCCGAGCCGCGGCGGCGGGTGAGCTCGCCGAGCCGTTCGTCCTCGTCATCGAGGGCTCCATCCCGAACCAGAACATCATCGAGGGTGACGGCTACTGGACGTCGTTCGGCAACGACCTGGCGACAGGGGAGCCGCTGACGCTGAACTGGTGGATCGACCAGCTCGCGCCGAAGGCGTGGGCAGTCGTCGCGGCCGGTACGTGTGCGACGTACGGCGGCATCCACGCCATGGCCGGCAACCCGACGGGCGCCATGGGGCTCGCCGACTACATCGGCTGGGACTACAGGTCCCGCGCTGGGTTGCCGATCGTCAACATTCCGGGGTGTCCGGTGCAACCGGAGAACTTCATGGAGGCCCTTACCTGGCTCCTGTACCACGCGGCCGGTTCGGCGCCACCGCCGCCGCTCGACGAGATGCTCAGGCCGCAGTGGATTTTCGGCAAGACCGTGCACGAGGGCTGCGACCGTGCCGCCTACTACGAGCAGTCCGACTTCGCGCTGGACTACAACTCGCCGAAGTGCCAGGTGAAGATCGGCTGCTGGGGCCCCGTCGTCAACTGCAACGTGCCGAAGCGGGGGTGGATGGCCGGGATCGGCGGCTGCCCCAACGTCGGCGGCATCTGTATCGGCTGCACCATGCCGGGATTCCCCGACAAGTTCATGCCGTTCATGGACGCGCCGCCCGGCGGCAGCCTGTCGTCCATGCTCAACAAGCCGTACGGCGCGTTCATCCGCAAGATGCGGGGCATCACCAACGCCACGGTCAACAAGGAACCGAAGTGGCGGCACAACAAGCGGGAGCTCACCAGCGGATACAACCCGCGGTACCGCCCCTGAGTAGTCCGGACCCGACCCAGAAAGGACCAGTCACATGGCAGTGAGCACCGAGCGGGGACGGACGACGCAGGAGCGCGGCCAGCTCGTCGAGATGGCCTGGGACCCGATCACCCGCATCGTCGGCAACCTCGGCATCTACACCAAGATCGACTTCGCCAACAAGATGGTCGCCGAGTGCCACAGCACCTCGTCGTTGTTCCGCGGCTACTCGGTTTTCATGAAGGGTAAGGACCCGCGCGACGCCGGCTTCATCACGAGCCGGATCTGCGGCATCTGTGGCGACAACCATACGGTCTGTTCCAACTACGCGCAGCAGATGGCGTACGGGGTCAAGCCGCCGAAGCTGGCCGAGCAGATCGTCAACCTCGGCGAGGCCGCCGAGTACATGTTCGACCACACCATCTTCCAGGACAACCTGGTCTTCGTCGACTTCTGCGAGGCCATGGTCAAGACGACGAATCCCAGCGTGTTGCACCGTGCGGAGAACACCGAGGCGCCCAGGGGCAACATCCACGGATACCGGACCATCGCCGATATCATGCGCGCCTTCAACCCGTTCGAGGGCGAGCTCTACAAGGAATCGCTGAAGATCAGCCGGGTCACCCGGGAGATGTTCTGCCTGATGGAGGGGGGGCTCGTTCACCCATCCACCATGTATCCCTGCGGTGTCGGCACCATGCCGGAGCCGACGTTGTTCACCGACTACCTGTCCCGGCTGATGCGCATCCTCGACTTCGTCAAGAAGTCGGTCGCCATGAACGACGACGTCTTCGACTTCTTCTACGAGGCGCTGCCCGGGTACGAGGAGGTCGGCCGCCGCCGCATAATGCTCGGCTGTTGGGGTGCCTGGCAGAACCCGGACGTCTGCGACTACCGCTACGAGAACATGAACGAGTGGGGCAAGGCGATGTACGTCACCCCCGGTGTCGTGGTCGACGGCGAGCTGGTCACGACCAACCTCATCGACATCAACCTGGGCATGCGGATCCTGCTCGGCAGCTCCTACTACGACGACTGGACGAACGAGCAGCCGTTCGTCACGCACGACCCACTCGGCAACCCCATCGACATGCGCCACCCGTGGAACCAGACGACGCTGCCGGCGCCGGGAAAGCGTGACTTCGACGACAAGTACAGCTGGGTGATGAGCCCGCGCTGGTACGACAAGCGCACTGGCGACCACTTGGCGCTGGACACCGGCGGTGGGGCGTTCGCGCGGCTGTATACGACCGCGCTCGCCGGGTTGGTGCACACCCCGTATGTGAACGCCACCGGTTCGAGCGTGCAGATCAGCCTGCCGAAGAGCGAGACCCTGCCGGAGACGACGCTGGAGTGGCGGATCCCGCAGTGGTCCAACGCCATCGAACGGGACCGCGCACGGGTGTACTTCGTCGCCTACTCCGCGGCGATGGCGGTGCAGTTCCTGGAGGAGTCGCTCGGGATGATCCGTGCCGGTGACACCAAGGTCTTCGAGGACTTCAAAGTGCCGGACGAGGCCATCGGCTGCGGTTTCCACGAAGCGGTCCGTGGCGTGCTCTCGCACCACTTGGTGATCAAGGACGGGAAGATCGCCAACTACCACCCGTACCCGCCGACGCCGTGGAACGGCAGTCCGCGCGACTCCTACGGCACACCCGGCCCGTACGAGGATGCGGTGCAGGACACGCCGATCTTCGAGGAGAACGGCCCGGACGACTTCAGGGGCATCGACATCATGCGGGCGGTTCGTAGCTTCGACCCGTGCCTGCCGTGCGGTGTGCACATGTACCTGGGCGACGGGCGCACCCTGGACAAGACACATTCGCCGATGTTCGGAGGGCCGCATGGCTGACACGCCGGTACGGCCCCGGCTGGACGATCGAGCGATCGGTGAGCGGCTGACCAGGATCGACGAGCTGATCGACAAGGTCGAGCAGGTACCGGGCCCGACCGCGGAGGCCGCGGTGGAGAGCGTGCAGGCATTGAGCGAGGTGTACGGCGAAGCGCTCGCGCGGGTCATGGACGCAGCCGACAGCGATCTGGTGGCCAAGCTCACGAGCGACGAGCTGGTGCGGCACCTGCTGGTGCTGCATGACCTCCACCCGGACTCGGTCGAGGGGCGGGTCGAGCGCGCGTTGGACGACGT
Organism: Streptosporangiales bacterium; assembly: GCA_050698355.1. Lineage (GTDB taxonomy): Bacteria > Actinomycetota > Actinomycetes > Streptosporangiales > WHST01 > JBOHBN01. Next base: position 33,667 of record JBOHBN010000146.1, read on the forward strand.
CCGGTCGTACGTCGAGTCGCAGGGCGGCAAGGTCGAGTTTGCCGAGGTCGACGGCAGCGTCGCTCGGGTGCGGCTCTCCGGCGGTGGTTGCAAGAGTTGCTCGTCCTCGACGGAACCGCTGCAGGAGCTGGTCACCGACTCGGTGCTCGCGCTCGCACCTGAGCTGTCCTCCGTCGAGTCGGTGCAGGAGCCCAGCGCCGGGCCGGAGCCGGCGGTGATACCCGTCGAGGCGTTGCTGCAACGGACCGCCGCGGTTGGGGGATCCCCGTGACGTCCGGTGCCCTCGAGCGAGTGATTCGCCGGGCCGGCGCCCAGCGGGCGGCTGCCGCTGAGCACTGCGACCTGTGCAGCGACCCCGTACGGCACGAGCACAGGCATGTCTTCGACAGCGAGCGCCGCGAGGTGATGTGCGCGTGCCAGGCATGCTCGCTGCTGTTCGCCCAGGACGCTGCGAGCAGGGGTCATTTCCGCCTGCTGCCGCAGCGCCGGGTTCGCCTGCCGCGGGTCTCCACCAAGGTGATCGGCGCTCCGGTCGGGCTGGCGTTCTTCGTCAAGGGTAAGGACGGGGACGTCCTCGCCCACTATCCGAGCCCGCTGGGGACCACCGACTGGGAGGTCGACCAGGAAGCATGGCAGGAGGTGGCCGAGCAGCGCCCGGAGCTCGCCACGCTTCAGCCGGAGGTCGAGGCGCTGCTGGTCAACACCGCGCGGGACACGTACGAGCACTGGATCGTCCCGCTCGATGACTGCTTCCGCCTCGTCGCCGTCGTACGCGAGCACTGGCGGGGGCTCTCCGGCGGCGACCGGGTGTGGGAAGAGATCAAGCGCTTCTTCGCGGAACTCGAGGAACGAAGGTAGGGGAGTAGCCATGGGCAGGATCAGGGTGGGCAGGCCCGACGTGGCGCAGGATGCGCCGACCCACGTCTCCGGTATCCACACCGGGAACGAGGGCCCGTACGAGGATCAGCCCGGACACCACCCGGACGGCACAGCCGACGCCCGTCGTTCGACCGGGATCGAGCCGGCGAAGCACGACCCGATCCTCCCGATCATGCCGAACCTGCCGCCTGGCTGAGACCTGCCACCGATGCCGAAATGGAGGAGGTGACCCATGTTCAAGCGCCTCGTCATCGCGGCGGCCGCGGCCGGTCTGCTGGCCCTCGTGGTGAAGGAGCTTCCCGCCATTCAGCGGGAGATCAAGATCCTGCGGATGTGACGAAGGGCCGATATGTGCTTGTCCATACCCGGGCAGGTCGTCGAGATCTCGAGCGACGACCCGGAGATGGCGTCGGTCGAGCAGGCCGGCATCTGTCACAGGGTCGACGTCAGCATGCTCGACGACCTGCGGCCCGGCGACTGGGTGCTCGTACACTCCGGCTTCGCCATGGCGCACATCGACGAGGATGAGGCGAGGGCAACCCTTCAGATGCTCGACGACTTCGCCCGGACGACGGCCGATGCGATGGGTCCGTAACGGGTAGGTCGGAAGGCCGCTCTAACGGCGGGAGCGGGGGGAGGACCGACCGGGCGCCTGGTCAAGTACCGTGGGAACCTTGCGGAACCCACGGGAAGGAGATCCCATGCTGCGCCGAGGGCAACGGCCCGGTGGCAGATCATCCCCGCTGACGCGACTGGTCGCGCTGGGAATCGGCGTGGTCCTCATCGGTGCGCTGGTTGCCGGGGTGATCCTGTACGGCAACGCGGCAGAGAACCAGAAGCGAGCTGCGGCTCTCCACGCGGTGCACGAGGCCTATACCGCGACAACCGGCGCCGAGTCGGTCAAGGTCAAGGTCAAGCAGGAGGCACCGGGCTCATCGGCGTCGGGAGCCCAGGCGCCCAGTGGCCAGTTGAAGACCGGCCAGGCCGTGCTCGACTACGCCAACGACGCCTCCTCGGTCACCGTGCAGTCACCCGGCCAGGGTTCTGCCCAAACGCTGACCATCGGCACGATGGTGTACCAGAAGGTCCCGGCGCAGCAGCGTACGCAGATCCCGGGGCACAAGCCCTGGATCAAGGTCGATCAAGAGCAGCTCGAAAGGGCCCAGTACGGACCGGCCGCCGCGAAGGCGCCAGACGAGCCGCCCGCCGACCCCGCGTCGATGCTGGTGTACCTGCGCGGCGCGACCCACGCCAAGGCCACCGGTGGCCAGTCGGGCGGTTCGGGGACCACGGAGTACGCGGTGCGGGTCAGCCTCGACAAAGCGGTCAAGGGAACCGGCCCCCAGACGCGAGCACATGCCAAGCAGCTCGAACAGCAGACCGGTAAGCACACGCTGGCGATGCGCATCCGGCTCGATGACCAGAACCGGGTACGCAACCTTCAAGCGACTGTGAAGTCTGCGTCAGGCGCAGCCGGCGCACAGGCGCCATCCCAGCCGCAACAGGTGATGCTGAGCGAGCACTTCTACGGCTACGGTACGGCTGAGCGGGTGCATGCCCCTGCGCCGAGCAAGACCGCGGATGTCACCAAGCAGGTATTGCTACAGCAGCGACAGCAGCAGATGCAACAACAGATGCAGCAGCAGCAACAACAGCAGCGCCCCAACCCGTAGGACTCAAGGCCTCGGGTCAGCTGTGTGTGGCAGCGGCGACCTGCGTCGACCGACGAGTGAGACACTGAACGGTATCCCGCTCCCGGTGAGGAGGACGCAGGTTGTCGTTGCGACACGCCCTGATGGCGCTGCTCGAGGCGCGACCGATGACGGGGTATGAGCTCGCGAAGCAGTTCGACGAGTCGGCGCGCCGCGTCTGGCACGCGCAACACCCACAGATCTACACCGAACTGCGGCGCCTCGAACAGGAGGGGCTGGTCGAGGGTACCGCGGCGCCGCGGGGCACCAAGGCGATCAAGCGCACGTACTTCCTTACCGAGGACGGCTGTGCCGAGCTGGCCCGCTGGGTCGGAGCGGAACAGCAGCCTGCGAGGGAACGCGACGCCACGTACCTCAAGGCGACGTACTTCGAGTTCGGCTCGATCGAGAACGCCCGGCGTCAGTTCCGCGCGCATCTCGAGCACTACCGCCTGCTCGAGCAGCAGTGGTGCGCTCACGCCGACCAGCTCGACCGTCGCGACACCAGCTTGCTTCAGCTCCGGCTGTCCCGCACGCCGGAGGCGGCCCACGACGCGCTCGTCGCGTTCAAGGTGCACGTCTACCGCGGCCTGGTCGAACGCGCGCGCACCGAGGTCGAGTGGGCACGGAGTGGGCTGCGGCTGCTCGACCGGCTGCAGCGGGACGCTGACGTCGCGCCCGACGAGCCCCTCGCGCCGCCGGTGCCGAACCGGCCCTGAGTCGACCCGTCGACCAATTGAATATGTCTGCTCTTACGTATATGCTTACCGTTCGATGACGGGTCCACCGTTCCGCGCCGAGCACGTCGGCAGCCTGCTGCGCAGCGAGCGGCTGTTGAACGCGCGGGAGCGTGCGCTGCGTGGCGAGCTGTCCGACGACGAGCTGAGGGCGATCGAGGACGACGAGATCCTCGAGGTGATCGAGCGCCAACGTGACGTCGGGCTCGAGGTCGCGACCGATGGCGAGTTTCGCAGGACGCAGTGGCATTTCGACTTCTTCGTCGGCCTGGACGGCGTCGAGTTCCCGCGCGTCCACCAATCGCATGTTCCCGGGGGCAGCGGGTCGCGGGTGACGCCCACGGCCGAACGCCCGCGCGTGGTTGGCAGGGTCGGCTCGTCCGGGCATCCGATGGTGCAACACTTCGCCTTCCTGCGCGACCACACGGGCGCGACACCGAAGATCTCGCTTCCCGCGCCTAGCGTCCTGCACTTCCGCAACGGGCGCGACGCCGTGGACGACGACGTGTATCCAGACCTCGACGACTTCTTCGCCGACCTCGGCCGGGCGTACGCCGACGTCGTCCGCCAGCTGGCCGACGCCGGCTGCCAGTACCTGCAGTTCGACGAGACGAGCTTCGCGTACCTGTGCGATCCCGACCAGCGTCAGATGCTCACCGAGCGCGGCGACGACCCGGACGAGCTGCTGGAGCGGTACACCGAGCTGCTCAACGCCGCTGCGTCCGGTGCGCCGCCGGGCATGACCCTCGCGATGCACATGTGCCGTGGCAACAACAGGTCGAACTGGCACGCTCAGGGTGGGTACGAGCCGATCGCGAGGACGGCGTTCGCGAAGGTGAATATGCACGGCTACTTCATGGAGTACGACACCGATCGCGCCGGCGGGTTCGAACCACTGCGCCATTTGCCGCCGGACAAGTACGTCGTGCTCGGCCTGGTCACGTCGAAGAGCGGCACACTCGAGAGCCCGAACGCCGTTGAAGAGCGAATCGCGGACGCCGCGCGCCACGCCGACCGGGGGCAGCTGTCGCTGAGCCCGCAGTGCGGCTTCGCGAGCATCGACAAGGGCAACATCCTGACCGCCGACGACCAATGGCGGAAGCTGCGGATGATCGTCGACATCGCACACGACGTCTGGGGCTGACGCTCGAAGAGGTGAGCAGCATGGCCGATGCGAACCGCCGGACAGTGTCCGAGGTCATCGATGGCCGTCGAGGCGGCCCCTGGCAAATGGTGCTCGTGGCGCTGTGCGCGGTCGCCATTCTGCTCGACGGCGCCGACACGATTTCGATCGGCTTGGTGGGCAAGGGAATGGCCGCGTCGGCGCACGTGCCGGTGGCCGCGCTTGGACCGGTGTTCTCGGCCAGCCAGCTCGGGCTGCTCGTCGGCGCACTCGTCTTCGGACCGCTCGGGGACCGCGTGGGGCGCAAACCCATCGTCGTCGGCTCCGTGTTCGTCTTCGGCGTCACCACGGTGCTGATCACGGCGATACATGCCCTGCCGGGCCTCGTGGTGGTGCGGTTCATCACGGGGCTCGGTCTGGGCGGTGCCGCGCCCTCCGCGCTGGCGCTCGTGGCTGAGTACGTGCCGGTACGCATCCGCGCCACGGCGGTCGCGGCGACGTGGGCGGCGTTGCCGCTCGGTGGCGCGGTGATCGGCATTGTGAGTGTGTTCGTGTTGCCGCACGGCTGGGAGGCGTTGTTCCTCCTCATGGGTATACCAGCCGTGCTGTTGTCGGTCGTGCTGCTGTTCGCGCTGCCCGAGTCGCTGGCCTTCCTGGTCGCTGCGGGTAGCAGAGAGTCCCGCATCGCGCGCATCCTGCGGCGGGTCGCGCCCGACCTCGATCCGGCCGCTACGCAACTGACGGCAGGTGAGCGGCGGGCGAAGGGCGTACCGGTCGGCAGGTTGTTCACCGGGGGTCGCGCGCTGCGCACGTTGCTGTTGTGGGGCGCGTTCTTCACCAGCTTCCTGCCGCTGATCTTCGTGACGAACTGGGGGCCAACAGTCTTCGGCCAGCACGGCATCACGCCGGGCCAGATAGGCATCGCAATCACGCTGAACAGCATCGGTAGCTTTGTGGGATCGGGATTGATCGGCCGTGCGATGGACCGGTTCGGCAGGTACGGCGTCGTTCTCGGGTCGTGTTGCTGCGCGGCGTTGAGCCTCGTCGCCCTCGGCGTTACGACGGGCGGTGTGGTGGGTGTGCTGGTGTCGATCACGGCTGCAGGAATGTTCTGCGGCGCCGCACAATCCGGCATCATCACGCTCGGCTCGGTTCTGCACTCGACCGCGATCCGGTCGACGGCGGTCGGCTGCGCGATGGCGATGGGACGGTTGGGCGCGGCAGTCGGGCCGTTGATCGGCGGCGCGATGCTGGCCGCGGCGTGGCAGCCGCTCGCGATGTTCGGCACCGTGGCGTTGTTCTCCGTCGGCGCCCTCGTCTTCACGGCGCTGGTACGCGCAGTGGGTGCCGGCCGATCTGCGGACACGGCCTCAGAGGCGCGACCGCGTCAGATCACGTAGGACTCGGACGTCTCGGGTGCGAACAGCTCTGCAGGTGTCAGCAACCGACCGGCCAGACCCTGCTCGTGGGCATAGCGCAGGAACGTCTGCAGCGTGTACTCGTTGTCGGCGAGCCCGTATGGCCAAAAGTCCTTGCCCAGCAAGCGATGCGAGCGCTCGAGCTCGTCGTAGAGCCACGGCAGCATGTAGCGTGACGCTGCCGTCTCGACCATCCGTGCCTCGGTCAGCCGCTTCGCCTCGGCGAAGGCCTTGTACAGCGACTGCGCGAGCCACCGGTGCCTTTCGTAGACGTCCCGGCGCAACACGACCGTGTGCATGATCGGGAAGATGCCCGTCTCTGCGTAGTACCGCTCCTCCTCGGCTCGCGGGTCGGCGAACAGCCTGCGCACTTCCTGCCGGCCTTCCACAAGCGGCCGCGGGATGCGCGGGGCGTAGAGCGCGTCGATCTCCCCGGTGACGAGCATGTCCACGAGCGTGCGATCCGGCGGGATCGGCGCGACATCGACGTCGGCGGGCAGATCGAGCCCGGCCTTTTCAACGCGTCCCGGCTCATGCATGCCGCCGGTACGGTAGTGCACGGAAGCCACCGGCACGCCGTAGTGGTCGGCGAGGATGCCGCGGATCCAGACGTTCGCGGTGAGCTGGTACTCCGGTACGCCGACGACCTTGCCGACGAGGTCGCGCGGCTCCGCGATGCCGGCCGACGCATTGACGTACACCCCGTTGTGCCGAAACGCGCGGGACGGGAACACCGGGATCGCGACGAGCCCGTCATCGTGTGCCAGGTTCACCACGTACGAGGACAGTGACATCTCAGCGGCGTCGAACTCCCGATGCCGGAGCATCCGGAAGAACGTCTCCTCGATGGGCAACACGAGGTAGGTCAGGTCGACGCCGTCGGGCCTAACGGTGCCGTCGGCGAGCGGCTGGATGCGGTCGTAGTCCCAGCACGCGAGCGTGACGCCGACACGTCCGCCCACCGGCACTCCCTGCGTCCTAGATGAGTAAGTACCAACATATTAGCAAGCGATGTCGCCGGTGCGATCACGTGCTGGACCGATCGCGTCCACGAAGATGCTGACTCGCACTGTTCGCAGAGGGCGCCGACCTGCGGTTGACCGATGGCACTCGGACCCACGGTGGCGCAGTGGAGCACGTTCTCAGTTCCCTGCGTTGGCCGTGCGGATGGCCACCAGCTCGAATAGGTTCTCCAGGTCGTTGCTGGCGTCGATGGCGGCCGCTGTGGCCACCGTCACGACCACGACCACCGCGGCGACGATCGGCCAGCGCAGCGGCGAGGGTTCGATGAGCAGTGCCGCGACTCGAGTACGGACGCCGGTGGCGGCGAACCGGAGCGCGACTCCGACCTGCTGCGGCGGTGCGGTGTGCCGCAACGCTGCCAATCCGGCATGGGCGAGCGCGCGCGCCACAAGCCGGCGATTGCCGACCTGGACCGCGGCGTACTCGTCCGCCCACCGCTCCAGCATGTGGTCGATGAATCGAGGCAACCGCGCGAGCAGCGGGTCGGCGGCCGCGGCCAGCTGGACCGCGACCATCCACCACTGGTGCCGCGCGTACAGGTGCGCGCGTTCGTGGGCGAACAGGACTCGGCGTTCGTCGCTGTCGAGTGCGGCGAGCATGCCGGTGGTGACGACGATCCGCCCGGATTGCGCTCCTGGCAGTGCGAACGCCTCTGGGGCGTCGTCGGGTACGACTACCAGTTCGCCGGTCGAGGTCCGGCATGTTTGCCGCGCGAGCGCCCGCGTCGTCCAGACCGAATGGATCCCCCGTACGGTGGCGGCGACGAGAGCCGCGACTCCCGTGGTCAGCGCGATCGTCGCGAGGTAGGCGACCGGGCCCGCGACCGGGTCTTTTGCGCGAAACACGGAGCGGGACCAATGCCCTTCCGCGGCGACGACAGACAGCTGCGCCGCTGCCGTCCATACCAGCAAGGCCAGCGCCCACACCCAGCCGGCGGCGGTTACGACCGCGGCGGGTACCAGCAGCCTGACGGCGACATCCGGCGGCAACCGGCGCCCCACCGGCCCTGCGAGCACGCCGAAGAGCAGCGAGACAAGGAGCGGCACGTAGACGTCAACCTGCACGGTCGTTCCCCGTGGTCGAGGAATCCGTGGCTTCGCGCAATGCCCGTGTAAGCAGGGTCTCGTCCTCGGCGCGGAGGTCGGCGACGAACCGGCGCAGCACGGCTGCCCGGTCACCGCCGGCTTCCAGCGTGGCCTGCATCCGGCGGGCAGCCAGCCCGGCTTCGTCGAGCACCGGCAGGTACGCGTGGGCACGACCGGACTGCTCGCGGGTCACCGCGCCCTTGGCGTACAGCCGGGAAAGGATGGTCGCGACGGTGTTGTACGCGAGCCGGCCACCCAACGCCTGCTGGACCTCCGCGGGCACCAGCGCCTTCGGTGCGGCCCACAGCACCGCGAGGACCTCGCTTTCCAGCTCGCCGGACGGCCGCCGGCCGGATCGCGCTCTACCGTTCACGTGTCTCCACTTCCCGCGGTCGTTCCCCTTTCTGTCCTACACCATTGTAGGGACATGCTGGTACCCGCGGACCCAGGCGCGTGGCTCCTACATTAGTGTAGGAGTGTGCTGATCGCAGCGTTGTTTCTCGCGGTAGCCGGGGCTTTCTGCTTCGCGACCGGCGCCTCCCTACAACAGCGCGAGGCTGTCCGTGCGGCGGCCAGCAGGGGGGCGAAAGTGCACTCGGTGTGGCAGCTGGCACGGCGGCCGATCTGGCTGGTGGGGGTCGGGGCAGCTGGACTCGGCGCCGCCGGCGTGCTGTTTGCCCTCCCGCTCGCAGCGGTGTTCCAGGGCCACGGAGCACGGCCGTGGGAGCTACTCGCAGCACTGCTGGTACTCACTGGGCTGTCGGTGTTGCTGGTCGCGATGCCAAAAGGGCCCGGGGTGCCGCACGTAACGCCTGCGGCGGCCGTGGCTTTCCTCGTACTCACGGGAGCGCTGACCGCTGCGCTCGCGGCTGCGAGCGGAACCGTAAGCAGGCGCTGGCGGTCCGCGTTGCTCGCTGCCGGCGCTGGTGTCGCATTCGGTGCCACCTCGGTGTTCGTCCGCGCCCTCATGCGGGTCGCCGACCAGAGCGGCCAGACGGTGCCACTCCTGCTCGCCAGTGCCGGCATCGCGGTCTTGGCACCGCTCGGCTTCCTGCTCACCCAGGGCGCTTACCGTGCCGGAGGCCTTCCAGCCGCGGTGGCGGCGATCACCGTTCTCGATCCCCTGACCGCCGCGGCAGGCGGGATCCGGCTCCTGGGCGAACCGTTCCCGTCCACATCGGCGGCGGCGGTGACAGTGACGGCCGGGGCTGCAGCGGCAGCGCTCGGGATCGCCGTGCTCGCCCGGTCGCCGGCGCATGCGGTTACCACGGCCAGCGCCGAACCCAGAGACGTCGCGTCATCCGACATTGACGCACCCGGTCGTGGCGTTGGGCGGAAGCGGTATCGGCTCGGCGGTGGTCGTCGAACGAACGGGGGAGAACCTGTTCGAACGAGCCGAGACCAACCACCACGACGCAGCCCACCGACACGCGATACCCGGCAACGGGCGCAGCGCTCCGACCACGACGCCCGGTCGGGTTGGGGGAAGTGGATATCCGCATCTGCTCGTGCCTCCTCGGCACCGCAATTGACGAGGTACCCGCACTCGGGGCGGGACCTGATCACCGCGGCATTGCACAGCCCCATGGCCGACACTCCGACTGTCCTTACCAGCAAAGGAGATGATGTGCTCCCGCCTGTCTTGAGAACCGGTGTCCCACCTGCACCCCGCGTGGTTATCCTCTCGGCGAGTGTGGGTGCCGGTCACGACGGCGCGGCGGACGAACTCGCTGAGCGCATGCGGCACCGGGGATTCGCGGTTCATCAGCATGACTTCATCGAGTTGCTACCCGCATCGTTGGGGTACCACGTTCGACGGGTATATGCGTCGCAACTACGGTTGGCGCCGGGTAGCTGGTCATGGTTGATGCGCGTGACCGGGCGGCGGACGCTGGCGGGAGCGGTTGGCGCTTTGACCACATTGGCCGCGGGCAGTTCGCTGCTGCGGGCGATCGCCTCGTCGCCTGCGGTGGTCGTGTCGACCCATCATCTGGTCAGCCAGGTTCTCGGACGGCTGCGTAGCGGCGGGCGGCTGGCCGCCCCGGCGGTCACTTTCCTCACCGATATGTCGGTGCACCGGTTATGGGTGTCCGAAGGCGTCGACGTCCATCTCGCGATCGGACCATCCGCCATGGCGCAGGCGAGAGCCCTGAAGGCAGGAATGGTCTACGCATGCGCGCCGGCGGTCTCAGCCATGTTTCGACCGGTTCGCTGCGCAGCCGAGCGGAGACGGGCCCGCGAGTACTTCGGGCTTCCCGCCAACAGTCCGATCGCGTTGATCGTGGCGGGTTCATGGGGCGCGGGTGATGTTGTGCGAACCGCACGCGACATCGCTGAATCCGGGCTCGCGGTACCGGTCGTGGCTTGCGGCCGTAACGAGCGCCTACGCCGCCGCATCGCCCGGGCCGGTACTGGACAGGCGCTCGGCTGGGTCGATGAGATGGCCGATCTGCTGCGTGCCTGCGAGGTGGTGGTACAAAACGCAGGAGGTCTGACATCATTGCAGTCGCTGGCCACTGGGGTACCGATGCTCACCTACCGGCCGATCCCAGGCCATGGTCTGGCCAACGCCGCGGCACTCGACAGGGCAGGCCTTGCGCCCTGGGTTCATGACCGCGTCCAGCTCCAAGCGGCTCTACGCCGTGCGCTTGATGGATCGAAGCGGGAGCCCAGGCTCGTTCGGGCATGGCCAGCCACGGATCCGGCCGCGCTGGTCGAGGCGGTCGCGATGCGGTGGGCGACCACAACTGGGGAGATGTCCCGGATCCACGACCGCCGACCTATCAGCACGCGAGGGAACCCCACCGCCCAGCCGCTGCCCGAAGAGGTGCCGATGTGACCACACACCCGATTCTCCGCGCCGGCGCTGTTGCTGTCGGCTCGTCCGCGGCGCTGATCACCGCACGGCACGTAGTGCCCGCAGTCACTGCGTTCGGTCCGCTGCGGCGGGCGATGATCCCCGCTCTCGCAGGCATTGGCGCGCCCGATCACGTCGCGGTGACCTTCGACGATGGCCCAGACCCCCGGTCCACCCCGCAGTTCCTGTCTCTCCTCGCCCGGGAAGGGATATCCGCGACGTTCTTCCTGCTCGGCGAGATGGCGTCGAAGTCCCCGGCGCTCACCGCGGAGATCGCGGCCGCCGGACATGAGGTCGCGGTCCACGGATGGGCGCACCGGTTGCTGCTGAAGCGGGGGTTGCGCACGGTAACCGACGACATCGGCCGGGCCCGCGATCTCATCGGCGAGCTCACTGGAACCCCTCCGCGCTGGTACCGGCCCCCGTACGGCGTCCTCACCAGGCCAGCGGTCCTCACCGCAGCCAAGCTGGGGTTGACACCCGTCCTGTGGACTTGCTGGGGCCGCGACTGGACAGCCCGGGCGACCCCGGACTCGGTGCTGGTCCACATCCAGCGGCGGCTTCGTGGCGGTGGCACGGTGCTCCTGCACGATTCCGACTGCACCTCCGCCCCCGGCGCATGGCAGTCGGCGCTGGGCGCAATCCCGACACTGGTGGGTCGACTGCGCGAGATGGATTTACAGATCGGTCCGCTGCGCGAGCACGGCGTCACAAGCGGCGCCGAACCCGTAACCTTTCGACTTTGAGCCCGTCCACGTCCGCAACCGACATTACGCAATCGTGTCGGTCTTGAGGGAGAGGTCATGGTTGAGCAAGGCCCAGCCCTAGCGGTAGCGCATGCGACTCCGGGAAGGGTCTGGCTAGCGATTGTGCCGACCGTGCTGGGCACCTTCTGCTGCGCGGTAGGCACAACGGCCCAGAACGTCGCCACACGACCGCGGCCTGGCAGGTCGTAACAGTATGACACCTGCGCCATCCCCCGGGTCCATGCGGATCGCCATCGTGACCGAAGTATGGCGGCCGTCTGTCAACGGTGTGGTGACCCGGTTGATGGCTACTGTGAGCGAACTGGTCCGCGCTGGACATCAAGTGCTGCTCATCACACCGACCGACGCCGACGGCGACTTCCCCGGCGTCCTGGTGCGGAAGGTGCCGACGATCGGAGTGCCCTTCGTGTACGGCGGGCAGCGGTGGGGGCTGCCTGTGCGCAGAGTGCGGCGGTGGCTGGCCGACTTCGCGCCAGACGTGGTGCACGTGGTGAACCCGGTGTTGTTGGGCCTGTCGGGGGTGCGTGCCGCATACCGGTTGGGTGTGCCCCTGGTCTGCTCTTACCACACCGATGTGACGCGCTACGCAGACTCATACCATCTGGGGTTCCTGCGGCCCGTGATTCGTCGGGTGCTGCGCCGGTTGTACAGCCGCGCCGCACTCATCCTTGTGACCTCCCGGACCGGGCAGGCACAACTGGACTGGTACGACATCGTGCCCGCCGCCGGGGGGTCGGACAAGACGGTCTTCTGGCCACGCGGGGTCGACCTCGACAGGTTCCAGCCCTCGCCGAACCGGCCAGACCGGGATGGTGCGATCAGGGCGCTCTACGTGGGTCGGCTGGCGGATGAGAAGAACCTCGCGGATCTAGCGCCGTTAGCGGCTGCGCCGAAGCTGCGGCTGGTAGTCGTGGGAGACGGCCCCGGTCGCCAGGCGCTGGCGGCTCGGCTGGCCGGCGGCCGGGTGCGGTTTACCGGCACGCTGCACGGGGCGGATTTGGCAGAGGCGTACGCGTCCGCCGACGCACTTGTGTTCCCCTCGACGACGGAGACGCTGGGGCTGGTCCTGCTGGAAGCCCTGGCCTCCGGTCTGCCGGTGGTGGCGGCAGACAGTCCGGCGAGCCGCGAGATGTTGGCCGGCTGCCCGGCCAGTCGGCTTTACCCTGCCGGCCGAGCCGACCAGATCGAGGAACTGGTGGAGGATCTACTCGCCGCCGCGCCGAGGGAGGTACTGGCTGAACAGGCCCGCGCGCACGTCGCCGGTGACGGCTGGGTAGCCGTGACCGAACGGCTGGTCGACTACTATCAGCGGGCTAGGCAACTAACGACGGAGGCGGCCTCCTTGCCGCGTACGGCTCGCCGTGACCGGTTGCACCGGCAGGCCGCCGCGTTCGGCGTCGTCGGTGGGCTCAATGCCCTCATCGATCTGGGCGTGTTCAACCTGCTGCTGGCGATCGGCCCCACCAGGGCCCCCGGCCAGATCGTCGTCTACAACACCGTCGCCGTGCTCGCTGCAATCGCCAACAGCTACTGGTGGAACAGCCGGTGGACGTTCCGGCACCGCACCAAGGGCATGCCCCGGCGCGCACGCATCCGGCAGAAGGTCTTGTTCGCCGCGCAAGCCGGGCTCAACATCGCCGTCAACGACGGTGTCGTCGCTGCGCTCGCTATCTTGTTCACCACATACCAGGTGCTTGCCCCGCCGGTGGCCAATAACATCACCAAGGTTGCTGCCATGCTCGCCGCCTCGGCGGTCAGTTTCCTGGCCATGCGCCTTGTCGTCTTCCGCCGTCCCCGACCCGAGCCTGATACGTACCATCAGCGTCCCGACCGATCCGGGACCAACCGTTCGCCTGACAACCGCTGATGCTAGACCGCAGCTGGGCCGGAGACGTCGTAGAGGAGGTAGAGATTGACTGCACGATCGGATCGACCGAGCGACCTTCGCCAGCCACTCGATAGTTCTCATGGGCGACACGTGGGGCCGCGACGTTTACAGGTGGGCCGTTGTTTCGGGTGCAGAAGGGTCTTGCTGTGCGCACGCTAGTCCTCGGCGGTGACGGTTACCTGGGGTGGCCCACCGCCTTGCACCTGTCGGATCGAGGCCACGACGTTGCGGTGGCCGACAACTTCGCGCGACGCCAGTACGACTATGAGCTGGGTGTGGAAAGCCTGGTCCCCATCGAGCTACCGCACGTGCGGGTCCGGGCCTGGCGGGAGGCAACAGGGCGGGACATCAGGCTCTACGTCGGAGATCTGCGCAATGCAGAGTTCACCCACGAGATGATCCGCGAGTTCCGTCCGGACGCTGTCGTTCACTTCGCCGAACAGCGCGCTGCCCCGTACTCGATGATCGACCGCGCTCATGCGGTCTACACCCAGACCAACAATGTCGTCGGCACGCTGAACGTCCTGTTCGCGATCGCCGAGGCGGACAATGACATTCACCTGGTCAAGCTCGGCACCATGGGCGAGTACGGCACGCCCAACATCGATATCGAGGAGGGCTGGCTTGAGGTCACCCATAAGGGCCGCACCGACCGGGTGCTGTACCCGAAACGGCCCGGCTCGTTCTACCACCTGTCCAAGGTCCATGACAGCCACAACATCGAGTTCGCTTGCCGCATCTGGGGAACCAGAGCCACCGACCTCAACCAGGGGGTGGTCTACGGACAGGAAACCGACCAAACCGCGCGCGACCCGAGGCTCTCCACCCGATTCGACTACGACTCGGTGTTCGGGACGGTGCTGAACCGGTTCGTCGTTCAGGCCGTGCTCGGGCATCCGCTAACGGTGTACGGTTCCGGCGGCCAGACGAGGGGCCTAATCGACATCCGCGACACGGTGGAGTGCATCCGGCTGGTGTGCGAGAACCCTGCAGAACCAGGCGAGTACCGCGTGTTCAACCAGATGACGGAGAGCTTCTCGGTTGCCGGACTCGCCAAGACGATCGCGGACACCTACGACAAGCCGGTGCAGATCCAGTACCTGGACAACCCCCGGGTCGAGGCCGATACCCATTACTACAACGTGGTGCATACCCGGCTCGTCGACCTCGGTCTGCAGCCACACACGCTGTCCGAAACCCTGCTGAAGTCCCTGTTCACCATCGCCGACGCCCACAAGCACCGCGCGGACGTCGCCGCGATGCTGCCAACCGTCAACTGGCGCTCTACCGCGAGCCCGCACAACAGCGCGAGCAGCTGAGCCCCGGATCATGAGTGCTGCGTCCGAATCCTCCGGGCCGCGGACACACGCTCTCGCCTCGCACGTGGTGGTGACCGGGTGGTTCTGGATTCGTCGGCAGCCGCCCGAACTCGTCACTGCAATACAGCTGGACCTTATGCAGGGTGATCCCAGTGTCCGTACCGTGGTGGGGACCCAAAGGCATGGGTAAGGCTTGAGCTGGACGTGCGAAGGGCCAGGATCGCACTCGTGATCATGGCCCTGACCTGCATGGATGGTGCGCCGCCAGGGACTCGAACCCCGAACCCACAGATTAAGAGTCTGTTGCTCTGCCAGTTGAGCTAGCGGCGCGTACGACGTGCTCACGTTAGCAGGCCAAGGGCCAGCGGTGCGAAGCAGACCACCTCGGATTCCACGGTCACCGGCAGCGTCGGGCAGGCCGCGTACCTGCCCGGACGGGAGGCATGCACACGGCGTTTGGGGGTTTCAAACGACGCATACGCCATGTGAACCCCCGAGAGCTCCCATCCACATATTAGGGAGGCGCCCGCGCACATTACTCGAGGACGCGCTTGAGCGTCGCCAGGTCCGCCGACACCGCGTCGGCGTCGCGGGCGAAGTCGTCCGCGCTCATCTCGGGCCGGCGCCGTAGCGTGAAGACGACCTCGCAGCTGGCGTCGCCGTCCGGGATCACCCGAAGCGGGTTGTACACGCTCTGCCCGGTCGGGAGCGTCACCGTGTGGTCGAGGACGCCGAAGTCGTTGCGCTCGGCGAAGGTGACCACGACGCGTCCCATCGGCGAGTCGGCGATCCGCTGGCCGTCGACCCGTTCGACGGACGTGCCGGCCAGCCCGGCCGCCCAGTTCGGCAGGTTGGTGGAGTCCGAGGCGTATTCGTACACCGCGGCGGCGGGCCGGCCGATGGCAATGCTGAGGTGCTTCGATTCGTTCGCCATGCGGCCATCCTGCCCCACGGGCCCGCCGTCACCGATCGCGCTCTACCGCTGCTGTACGGATGGCGGGAGGCCCTCTCCAGCCTTGCGGAGAGGGTCGCTGACCTTGGGGTGAGCGATGGGACTCGAACCCACGACCCCCAGGACCACAACCTGGTGCTCTACCACCTGAGCTACGCCCACCATGCTCGTACGCATCGCGCTTCCGCGCGGACCAACAGTGTACTTGGCCGTCAGGGTTGCCTGTCGGAGGGCGGCGCCGCCGTCCGGCCCGCTCCGGCGCGGCTGTCCACACCGGCCGTCGGGTGGCTGGTGATGGACGCGGCGACCTCGCGTGCCTGGTCGCTGTCCGGCCCCGGCGGTCGGACGAACAGTGCCGCCCGGTAGTAGCGCAGCTCGTCTATCGACTCGCAGATATCGGCGAGCGCGCGGTGGCCACCGTTCTTCTCCGGGCTGGCGTAGTAGACGCGCGGGTACCAGCGGCGCGCGAGCTCCTTTATCGACGACACGTCGATCATCCGGTAGTGCAGGTGCTCGTCGAGCTCCCGCATGTGCCGTGCGATGAAGGCGCGGTCGGTGGAGATCGTGTTGCCGCACAGCGGGGACTTGCCGGCGGTCGGGACGAACTGGCGGATGTACGCCAGCACCTGCCGCTCGGCCTCGGCGAGCGTGACGCCGTCCGCGAGCTCGTCGAGCAGGCCGGACGTGGTGTGCATCTCACGGACGACTGGCAGCATGCCGTCGACCGCTCCGTCGGGTGGCTTGATCACCACGTCGACGCCGCTGCCGAGGACGTTGAGGTCGCCATCGGTGACCAGAGCCGCGATCTCGACGAGCACGTCGTTCTCGAGGTCGAGGCCGGTCATCTCGCAGTCCACCCACACGAGCCGGTCGTTCATGCTGCCACCCTATTTGACCCGCCTACCGAACTCGCAGGCTCTTGGTCACGTGGTCGAACGCGCTCTTCAGCCCCGGCTTGTTGTCGGGGATGGAGACGTACACGGCGCTGGGACGCGGCGAGTTGTCGACGACCTCGACCAGCACTGTCTCGCCCTTGGCGGCGAAGCCCTTCGGTGCGTTCGTGAAGGTCAGGTGGAACCTTATCTGGTAGCCGGGGTGGCCCGAGACGGTCACCTTGTGCTGTCCGAGGTCCTTGCGGTCGAGCTTCATCCCCGCGTAGTACGTCTGCTGCACCGACTTGGAGAGCGCGGACGTCGTCGACTTCAGGTCCTTCGGACCGTTGTACTCGAACTTGTCGCTGAGCTCACCCACCGTCACGTTCGCGACCCAGGAACCCGCGGAGCCCGGCGGGTTCGGTTGCGTGACCCGCACCTGGCCGGCATGGTCGGAGAACTCCGGGTACTTGGCGTCGGGGTTCGCCGCCCACGGCGGCTCGAGCCGGGCGTACGAGATGCCCCGCGCCGCGACCCGCTGCCCGCCCGGCGCCGGGGTCTGCTGCGCGCTCGACGTGGGGGTGCTCGCAGGCTCGTTCGTCTGCCCGCCCGTCGGCGCGGATCTCGTAGGGGTGGGCTCGCCGATCGGGTCGCCGTCGATTCCCGGGAAGACGAAGACCACCACGACGGCCACAGCCGCGAGGACAACGGCGATCCCGCCCGCGATGCCGGCGATCACCGCGCCGTTGCGCTTCGGCTGGTGCGGCTCGGGCGGCTGGCCGTACGGGCTGCTGGGTTGCTGACCTGGAACTCGGCCCCACTGGTCCCAGCGCGGCTCGTCTGAACGTGACGGATCCCATATCTGGGTCCGCGGGGCCGACCCCGGCGGTGTCTCCTCGACGTCGTCGAATCCTGCCCAGCCGGAGCCGTCGTCGACGACCTGCGCGGGTTCGTACGGCGCTGGGGTCGTCGCCTCGACCCACTGCACGCCGTCCCACCACCGGTACACGCCGGGAGCGCCGTACGGGTCGGGATACCAGCCTGGCGGGACCTCGGTCATGACGGCACCGCAGGGCAAGGCGCCTGGCGAGCGGTCATGGCCCGAGCGTACCGGCGGGAGGTGAAGCGCAGAGTCGCTCCCGCCAGGTCGGCTAGCAGAGCCGCCAGTCGCCCGACAGGCTGAGCGGCCCGTACGCGGGGAGGCCGAGGCGGGCGGTCAGCCCGGCGAAGACACCCCATCCCGATACCCGCAGCCGCGCCGCGGCGGCGCCCGGCTCCTCGCTCGACTTGGCCGGCAGGAGGCGGCTGACCGGGGTCACGTGCGGGAAGACCCGGACGTCGATGTCGGCCGACGCGGGGATGCCGGCATGCCGCTTCGCGACCTCCAGCGCGTGGGCCAGCCCGCCGAGCTCGTCGACGAGCCCGCGCTCGTGCGCGTCCGCCCCGGTCCAGACCCGCCCGCGGGCGAGCTCGTGGACCCGTTCCGGGTCGAGGCGGCGGCTCTCCGCCACCTTCGAGGTGAAGTCGGCGTACACCCGATCGAGCCACTCTTCGAGCCGCTGCCTGTCCGCCTCGTCGTACTCGAAGAGCGCCGAGGACATGAGCGCATGCTCGCCCTCGGTGATGGCGTCCCTGCTGATTCCGGCCCTGCCGAGCACCCGGTCGAGGACGACCTTGCCGCCGAGCACGCCGATCGAGCCGGTCAGGGTGGTGGGCTCCGCGACGATCGCGTGCGCGCCCATCGCGACGTAGTAGCCGCCCGAGGCGGCGGCCTGGCCCATGGAGGTGATCACGGTCTTGCCTGCCGCCCTGGCCCGGCCCACGGCACGCCAGATGGCGTCGGACGCTGCGTACGAACCGCCCCCGCTGTCGACCCGCAGCACGATCGCTCGCACGTCCGGGCTGCGTACGGCATCGCGCAGGGCGGCGGTCACCGTGTCGGCGCCGGCGCTGCGCGGGGAGAGTGGCGGGGTGCCGTCACTGTGGCCGAGATGGATGCCGCCGGTGACGTGGACCAGGCCGATTGCGTCTCGCCCGGCGCCGACGGCCCTGGCGCCCGCCCGGCGCACCCTCGGGCTGCCGTACTTGCTGAGGAACAGCAGCTGGGCGTCGTCGCCGGTGATGGCGCGTGCGGCCGCGTAGACCTCGTCGCGGTAGCCGAGGCGGTCGACCAGGTGCGCGTCGAGCGCGTCGGCCGCAGCGAGCGGTGCGCGGTCGACGAGCCCGCGCACGTCCGCGACGGGGAGCCCGCGCGCCTCGGCGATGCCGCGTACGAGCTGGTTGGCCGCGGAGGTGACGACGCGTCCCGCCGCCTCCCGGTGGGCGTCGGTGAACTCGCGCTCGGTGAAGACGTTGGCGGCGTTCTTGTACTCGTACCGCTGGCTGAGCTGGACCTTCGCGTTCGCCTGCTCGAACGCACCGGCAAGGAAGTACTGCGCCAGCGCGACGCCGGTGAGCCCGACATCGCCGGACGGCTGCAGCCAGATCTGGTCGAAGCCGGTGGCCAGGTAGTACGCGCCGTTGCCCGGGCCGAACTCGCCGTACGTCTCCGCCCACGCGATCGCCTGCTTGCCGTCCGCGCGGAATGCGGCGACCGCCTCGCGCAGTTCCTCGGCGCGGGGGAGGCTCATGGCCTGGGTGCCGCCGAGCTTGGCGACGAGGCCGCGCACCCGGGGGTCGCGGCCCGCGCGCCGCAGGGCGGTGATCGTCTCCCGCAGCGTCGGCTTGCGGAACGCGGTGGCGGCGGCCAGCGGGCCGTGCGGCACACCCTCGACCAGCGGCGCGGTCAGGTCGGCCTCGAGCACCAGCGGTGCCGTACGCCGTCGCTGCGCGGTGCGGATCTGATCGAGGAGCACGCTCGCCTGTCCCATGCGCCTACCCTAAGAGGCCGCCCCGATCCTGGGAGCGGTTCGGTTGCGTTCTGGGGACACCTCCGGTTGCCGGGCAGCGTGCTGGGGAAGAACCGATAGTGACCGTTGTCTCACCGCTGCGGATCATGGTCGGTGTGTGGAATCTCCCGCCCCGGTCATGCGTTGTTCAGGATGAACGAGGTGGGGCTCGATCGAGGGGAAAGTGGGCCCGTGACGACGATGCAGCACGAAGAGCAGATCCCGGAGCGGGATCTCGTCGGGACGTACCTGGACGAGATCAGCCGCACGCCGCTGCTCGACGCCAGCGAGGAAGTCGAGCTGTCCAAGGCGATCGAGACGGGTCTGTACGCAGAGCACTTGCTCGTGTCCCGTTCGTGTCCGCGTGGCGTGAAGCGCGCAGAGCTCGAGCAGGTCGCGGCGCAGGGCCGGGCGGCCAAGCAACAGTTCATCCAGGCCAACCTGCGCCTGGTGGTGTCCGTTGCCCGCCGTTACGGCGGTCACCAGATGCCGCTGCTCGACCTCGTTCAGGAAGGCAACACCGGACTCGTACGCGCTGTGGAGAAGTTCGACTACGCGCGCGGGTACAAGTTCTCGACGTACGCCACCTGGTGGATCCGGCAGGCGATCTCGCGCGCGATCGCGCAGACGGCGCGCACGGTCCGGCTGCCCGTACACGTGGTCGAGGAGCTGAACCGCATGGGTTCGGCCCGCCGCGCACTGACCAGGCAGCTCGGCCGCGATCCGGAGATCGACGAGCTGGCGCTGGCACTCGATCTGTCTCTTGACCGGGTGGAGGAGCTGGTCAATTGGGCGCGCGAGCCGCTGAGCCTGGACGCGCGGGTCGGCGACGACGAGGACACCAGCCTCGGTGAGCTGGTCGAGGAGGGCGACGCGCCCTCTCCGGAGGAGGTCGTGCTGGCCGCCGTGCAGCGTGACCGTCTCGACATGCTCATCGACCGGCTCGAGTCCCGCTCGGCGACGATCGTACGGGCGCGGTTCGGGTTCTCCGACGGCCGGCAGCACTCGCTGTCCGAGATCGGCCGGCAGCTCGGCCTGACCCGTGAGCGCATCCGGCAGCTCGAGCGCGAGGCGCTGGCGAAGCTGAAGAAGATGGCGAGCACGGAGGGCTTCGGCAACCGCGACGCCGCCTGATCTGTACCAAACACGTGGAGCCTTCCTCGGCCGAGGAAGGCTCCACGTGTATTCAGGGCAGTAGCGCCTCTGCGAGCTGCCGCCACTGGACGCGGGGCAGAGCGGTGCTCCCGGACAGCACCTGTACGCAGACGTGGTCGGCGCCCGCGTCGTGATGTGCCTGGACGCGGTCCTTGATCGCGGCCAGGTCGCCCCAGGCGACCAGCGCGTCGACCAGGCGGTCGCTCCCGCCGCCCGGGAAGTCGGTGTCGGCGAAACCCAGCCGGCGCAAGTTGTTCAGGTAGTTGGGCATCTCCAGGTAGCGCGTGAGGGTCTGCCTGGCGATGCCGCGCGCGGTGGCGGGCTCCTCCTCCAGCACGACCTTCTGCTCCGGTGCGAGCAGCGGCCCCTGTCCGAGGATCTCCCGCGCGTGCTGGGTGTGCTCGGGGGTGGTCAGGTACGGGTGGGCACCGGCCGTACGTTCGCCGGCGAGCGCGACCGTCCGGGGGCCGAGCGCCGCGAGCGCGAGGTCCTGGTGCGGTACGGGGGTGTCCAACCCGTCCAGCTCATCCAGGTAGGCGACGAGCTTGCTGTACGGTTTTGCGTACGTTTGACCGGTTTGTTCCACGGGTGGTGCGTGGCTGTTGCCCAGACCGAGCAGCAGCCGGTCCGGGTAGCGCTCGCTGACCCGGCGGTACGCGGCGGCGAGGTCGGCCGGCGCGGTCATCCAGATGTTCACGATGCCGGTCGCGATCACGAGCCCGTCTCCGCCGCCCCCGGAATCCCCGCCAGGCCCGGACGAGGCCGCGAGCGCGTCGGTCACCAGGGCGAGGTCGCCCGGTGCGTTGCCGAACCAGAGCGCGCCGTACCCCAGCTCGCCGATCTCCGCGACCGCCTCGTGGTGCTCGGGCTCGCTCATGTCCAGGTGCCGCGACGTGACCCACAGCCCGACACGTCCGATGCTCGTTGTCATGAGGTGGCCTCCAAAGCGAGCATCGTAGTGAGCGCCAGCGAGCGAGGAGCGGAGCGGAGGCGGCTGCCGGGGCTAGTTGCCAATGTGCGGTCCTCTCGGCGACGTTCGGTCGGGTTGATAGCGCGCCCGGAGGGACTCGAACCCCCGGCCGGCGGCTTAGAAGGCCGCTGCTCTTCCAGCTGAGCTACGGGCGCGGGACGGGTCGCGTGCGATCCCGCTGCCAAGCGTAGTCCCCCGACCCCGATGCCCACCGCGCCCAGTCCCGGTCCCGGCGATCCGCGGCACATGTCCGGGGCGGCTGGCACCCTGAGGGTGTGCTGTTTGTCCGGATTGCCGAGACGTCGGCCGCGGTGGCCGCGACGTCGTCGCGCCGTGCCAAGGTCGAGCTGCTCGCCGGCTGCCTGGGGGAGGTCGCCCCGGAGGAGGCCGAGGCGACGGTCGCGTACCTCGCGGGCACCCTGACCCAGCGGCAGATCGGTGTGGGCTGGGCGAGCCTCCAGCAGGTCCCCGCGCCCGCGGACGCGCCGCAGCTCACCGTGGCCGAGGTCGACACGCTGCTGGGCGGGATCGGGGAGACGACCGGAGCGGGCTCCCGCGCCCGCCGAGCCGAGCTGCTCGGGCGGCTGTTCGGCCGGGCCACCACCTGCGAGCAGCGGTACCTGCGCGGCCTGCTCGTCGGGGAGGTACGCCAGGGTGCCCTGGCGGGTCTGGTGGCCGACGCGGTCGCGTCGGCGGCGGGCGTGCCCCAGGCCGCCGTACGCAGGGCGCTGCTGCTGCGCGGCGACCTGCGGGTGGTCGGCGCCGTCGCGCTGGCCGAGGGCGCTGACGGGCTCGCCGCGTTCCGGCTCGAGGTCGGCCATCCGCTCGCCCCGATGCTCGCGCAGCCGGCGCCCGACCTCGAGACCGCGCTCGGCAAGGTCGGGCGAGCCGCGGTGGAGTGGAAGCTCGACGGCATTCGCGTCCAGGTGCACAAGCGCGGCAGCGCCGTCACCGCGTACACCCGCAGCCTGGACGACGTGACCGACCGGCTGCCGGAGGTCGTCGAGACCGTACGCGGGCTCCCCGCGGACGCGATCGTGCTCGACGGTGAGGCGATCGTGCTTCGCCCCGACGACACCCCGCAGCCGTTCCAGGTCACCGCGCGGCGCACCGGCTCGCGTGGTGATCCCGCACGCCTGCGCGCCGAGCTGCCGGTCACCGTGCTGTTCTTCGACGCGCTGCACCTGGACGGTCGTGACCTGCTCGACGAGCCGGCGGCCCGCCGCTGGGAGGCGCTGGCGAGCGTGGTGCCCGCGCAGCTCCGCGTTCCCAGCATCACGACCGACTCGGTGCCGGAGGCCACGGCGTTCTTCGAGCGCACGCTCGAGCACGGTCACGAAGGCGTGGTGGTCAAGTCGCCGTCCGCCGAGTACGCGGCGGGGCGCCGCGGCTCGGCGTGGCTGAAGGTGAAGCCGCGGCACACCCTCGACCTCGTCGTGCTCGCCGCGGAGTGGGGGCACGGCCGGCGCCACGGCTGGCTCTCCAACCTGCACCTGGGTGCCCGCGACGATGGCGGTGGGTTCGTGATGCTCGGCAAGACCTTCAAGGGCCTGACCGACGAGATGCTCGCCTGGCAGACCGAGCGCCTGCTCGATCTGGCGACGGGCGACCCGAAGGAGAGCTGGGTCGTGCCCGTACGGCGGGAGCTCCTGGTCGAGGTGGCTTTCGACGGCGTTCAGGCAAGTAGTCGGTATCCGGGGGGTGTAGCACTGCGGTTCGCGCGGGTACTGCGGTACCGCGAGGACAAGAAACCGGAGGAGGCTGACACGATTGGGACGGTTCGGGCGATACACGGTCGTACCGGGTGAACACGAAACGACGGCCACGAGTTTGCAGCGGCCGTAGGAACAGGCATGCTACCCAGCGTGATCACAGAGCCAAGCGCGGATGCCGGCGAGGTCCGTACGGCACTCGTCCGGCTGCGCGACCGGCTCGCCGAATCCAGCTTCGCGCTCGACACGCCCGGCGCGGAGCCCGCCCGGCGCGCCGGACGCGCCATAGTCCAGCAGATCGACGACTACGTGCTGCCGCGGCTGGACCGGCCGGACGCACCCCTGCTGGTCGTGGTCGGCGGCCCGACCGGCGCCGGCAAGTCCACCCTGGTCAACACGCTCGCCGGACGCATGGTCACTCCGGCGGGCGTGCTGCGCCCCACGACCAGGACGCCGGTGCTGATCTGCGCGGGGCGCGACGAGCAGTGGTTCGTCGACGCGCACGTACTGCCCGGGCTCGGCCGCTCGACCCACGCGGTGGCCTCCAACGACGGCCTGCTGCACATCGCGCGGTGCGACACACTGCCCCCCGGGCTCGCCATCGTCGACGCGCCGGACATCGACTCGGTCGTGCGGTCCAACCGCGAGCTGGCGAGCCGGTTACTCGCGGCCGCCGACCTGTGGCTGTTCGTCACCACCGCCGAGCGGTACGCTGACGCCGCGCCCTGGGACTTCCTGCGCGACGCGCGGTCACGCGGCGCCGCCGTCGCGGTCGCGCTCGACCGCGTACCCGCGGGTAGCGAGCAGGAGGCCACCAGGCACTTCGCGCGGCTGCTCGACGCGAACGGACTCGGTGACGCGCCGTTCTTCGTGATCGACGAGACCCCGCTGCAGGGCGGGCTGCTGCCGGGGGAGAAGGCGGCGCCGCTTCGCTCCTGGCTCGTCCAGCTCGGCTCCGACCCGGACGCCCGCCGGCGCCTCGTCGAGCAGACCCTGGACGGGACCGTGGCCGGGCTCGGCGCCCGCCTCGCGCCACTGACCCGGGAGGCGGGCCGGCAGCAGAAGGCCGACGCGACCCTGCGCGGCGGCGTGACGCGGACGTTCGCACAGGCGACCGAGGGCTTCGATGCCGCGGTGGCCGGCGGCGCGCTCCTCACCGGCGACGTCCTCACCCGCTGGCGCGACTTCGTCGGCACCGGCGACATCGCGCGTGCGCTCGACGCGGGGAGTTCGGACTGCGCGGACGCGCTGTCCGGGGCATTGCGTGACGCCGTGTGCCAGCTGGTTCTCGCGACGGTCGACCAGGTCCGGGTGCAGATCGCGGACCGGTGGGCGCACCACCCGGCGGGTCGCAGCCTCCTCGACCGGTGGCCGTACCCGGAGACGCCGTCGGCGGACCTGCCCGAGCGCGCGGTGGAGCGGCTGGAGGCGTGGCGCCACGAGGTGGTCCAGCTCGTGGACGAGCGGCTGAAGGCGTCCGTCCTTCGCCACGGAGCGTCGCTTCCCGCGCCGGAGGTCATCGGGCTTATCCTCATGATCGTTGCCGTGACGCCGTCGGGCGACGCTCCCGCCCAAGCGCGGGGTGAGACCCGTGCGGCGCGCGCGCTGCTCGAAACCGTCCTCGGGGTAGACACGGCTCGGCAGCTGGTTGCCGAGGTCCGGCGCGACCTGCAGAGGGAGGTGTACGTGCTGCTCGACGCGGAGGCCGAGAGGTACACCGGCGCCCTGGACGAGGCAGCCGTCCCTGGCGACAGCGTTGACCTGTTGCGAGAGGTTCGGTTCGGCCTCGACGCGGCTCGGTCATGAGCGAAGGAGCTGATCGCGCGATACGGCCGGTGGCCGGGGTCGCGGGTGCGGTCGCGCGGTGCGGTCGCGGGGAAGGCACGTGAGTACGTCCGCAGATCCGGGGGAGGATCTGACCGAGCGTCTCGACGCGCTCGCCCATGCCGTCGAGCTGGGTGAGCGCAGGTTGCCGGATGCCGTGCTCGCCGATGGGCGCGACGTGGTGGAGCGCGCCAGGCGGCGGCTGGCGGTGTCGACCAGCCACACGGTCGTCGCGCTGGCGGGCGCGACGGGCAGCGGCAAGTCGTCGCTGTTCAACGCGCTGTCCGGGCTCGAGGTGTCCGCGGTCGGCCCGCGACGGCCGACCACCAGCGCGGTGCACGCGTGCGTCTGGGGCGCCGACGACGCCCAGGAGCTGCTGGACTGGCTCGACGTCCCCGGTCGGTTCCGCCTCAGCCGGGCGACCGTGCTCGACGATGCGGGTCCGACCGCGCTGGACGGTCTCGTGCTGCTTGACCTGCCGGACCAGGACTCGACCGAGGCCGGACACCGGCTGGAGACCGACCGCCTGGTCGAGCGGGTCGACCGCCTGGTGTGGGTCGTCGACCCGCAGAAGTACGCCGACCGGGTGATGCACGAGGACTACCTGCGGCAGACCGCCTCCGGCATCGTCGTGGTCGCGTTGAACCAGACCGACCGGCTGACGCCGGAAGAGGTCGCGGCCTGTGAGTCGGACCTGCGCCGCCTGCTCGCCGAGGACGGCCTCGGCGAGGCACGCGTGGTCACCACGTCGGCGGTCACGCCGTCCGGGGCGGACTCCCTCCGCCGCGTGCTCGAGGAGACCGTACGAGACGACCACGGCGCCGCGGGCCGGATCTCGGCCGAGGTCCGGTCGGCCTGCGAACGTCTCGGTGCGTACTGCGGGCCGCGGGAGACGCGTGCGATCGACTCGGGGCTGCGCGACGAGCTGGTCGACCCGGTTGCCGCCGCGGCCGGCATCCCCGCCCTTGTGACGAGTCTGGCGAAGGCGACGCGGCGGCGGGGCATGCGATGCACCGAGTGGCCGCCGCTCGTGCTCGCCAAGGGGCGCGACGGTGTGGCGGCCAGCAGGCTCCAGCTCGACGACGAGATCGGCCGGTGGGTGTACGAACCCGAGCTCACGCCGGCTCCCGTCCAGCGTGCCCCCGTCGACCAGGCCGTGCGGCGGATGGCGGTGTCGGCGGCGGACGGCCTGCCCGCGCCGTGGCCGGCGGTCATCGCTCGGCGTGCCGCCGCGGACAGCGAGGAGTTCGCCGCGGCGCTCGACCAGAGTCTCGGGGAAGGCCGGGTCGATCCGGTGTCCGTACCGCCGTGGTGGCGGCTGGTGCAGGTCGTCCAGTGGCTGCTGCTCGTGGTCGCGGGTCTGGCGGTGCTGTGGCTCATCGCGGTGTTGCTCGGCGGACTTGCTGGGTGGCAGCTGCCCGGCGGGTTCGACGGGTACGTCCTGCCTGCGAGCGTTGCCGTCGGTGCGCTGGTGGCAGGACCGGTACTCGCCGCGTTGATGGTGCCGTGCGTGCGCGCCACGGCACGCCATCGCGCCGGGGCGGTGCAAGCCAGGCTGCGCGACGAGATCGCCCACCTGGGCAGGCGCCGTGTGCTTGACCGGATCGACGGCGAGCTCGACACGTACGCGGAGTTCTGCCGTGAGCTTGCCCTCGCCCGCGGCCCGGACACCGCGTCGGCGCGCCCCTGATACCCGCGCGTTACGCGTCTGAGTTCGTGAACCAGTGCCGGGTTGAAATACCCAGCCACCAGAAGGGCAGCAAGATCGTCTTCTGGGAGGCTGTTGATCATGACCGATGCAGGACAGGCCCGCAAGCCACGCAAG
>JBOHBN010000147.1:0-16645 GCA_050698355.1 Streptosporangiales bacterium
TACCTACACAGGTCGGGCATCCTGCACCTCGATCTCAAGCCGTCGAACATGGTGGTCGACGCGGGGCGTCTCCGGGTGCTCGACCTGAGCCACGCCCGCCCGCCGGGCGCCTGCCCCGCCGGATTCGGCACGGCGGAGTACATGCCGCCGGAGCAGCTCGTCGGGGACCGGGTGAGTGAGGCGAGCGACGTGTTCGGGCTCGGCGGCGTGCTGTACCGGGCGGCGACCCGCGGCCGACCCTACGCCGCGACCGACCGGGCACGTGACCCGTACAAGTCGCCGCCGATGCGGGCGCTGCGCCGCCGGCTGCCCGACGAGCTCGGGGCGCTCATCGCCGGCTGCCTCGACCCGCGGACTGCGGCCCGGCCGACAACCACCGAGGTCAGGCAACGACTGGAGAAACTCGCTGGCGTGGACGGGTCGGGGCCAGGTAGGAAGGACCGGTGACGCAGTCTCCGTACCCCATCCGCCCGATTGCCGCCGACGAGCTCGACCACCTCGCCCCGCTGCTGGATCTCGCGTTCCACGAGACGCATCGGCCCGAGGAGTTCCAGCTCTTCTGGAAGGCACTGGAACTCGACCGGTCGCTCGCCGCCTTCGACGGCGACCGGATGATCTCGTCGGCCGCGGCGTTCAGCCTGTCCATGACGCTGCCGGGCACGACGGCGCCGGTCGCCGGGGTCACGATCGTTGTCGTGCATCCCGCGTACCGCAGGCAGGGCGTGCTCTCGAGCGTGATGGGCCGCCAGCTCGCCGACCTGCGCGACGGCGGCGAGGCGGTCGCCGCGCTGTGGGCATCGGAGTCGGCGATCTACGGCAGGTTCGGTTACGCGATCGCCTGCCAGCGGGCGATGATCAACGTACGCAGGGGCGAGGGCGCCCTGGTCCCCGACGCGCCCAGCTCGACCGGCATCCGACTCGACCTCGCCACGCCCGACGACGCGCTGCCCGCCATGCGCAAGGTGTACGAGGAGACCGGGGCGACGAGGCCCGGCCACGTCGCGCGCACCGACGCGTTCTGGGCCGACTCGCTGTACGACCCGGAGCACCGGCGCGAGGGCGCGACGCCGCTGCAGGCGCTGCTCGCGTACGGGGACGGCGACGTCCGTGGCTACGCGCTGTACAAGGTGTCGCCGAGCCACGACGGCACGGTGAACACCAGCACCGTACGGCTGGAGGAGCTGCACGCCTCCGACCCCGCCGCGTACGTCGCGTGCTGGAAGTACCTGGCGAGCCTCGACCTGACCAGTGAGGTCGTGTGCCGGCACATGCCGGTGGACGCGCCGCTGTTCAGCCTGCTCGCCGACCCGCGGCGGGCGCGCGTCCAGGTCGGCGACGCGCTGTGGGTGCGGCTCGTGCGGGTTGGCGAGGCGCTCGCGCAGCGGTGCTACGCCGCGCCGGTCGACCTGGTGCTCGACATCACCGACAACCGCTGCGGGTGGAACGCCGGCCGGTGGCGGCTCTCCGGCGACGAGTCCGGCGCGACGTGCGAGCGCACGACCGACGCGCCCGACCTGCGGGTGGACACCACGGTGCTTGCCGCCGGCTACCTCGGTGGCACAGCGCTCGGCGCGTACGGGGTCAGCGGCCGTGCCGTCGAGGAACGCCCGGGAGCGCTGCGGCGGCTGTCCACCGCGATGTCGTGGGACCCGCGTCCGTACTGCGTGCACCAGTTCTAGTTGTCAGTGTGTGGTTGAGCCATAGGTCGACCACACACTGACAACTGGCGGAAACCAGCTGGCAGCCCGCCGATACGCGACAGCTATCCCGGTCCTGCCGGGATGGTCCGGGCCGCGACGTTCCAGCCGTGGAGGCTTACGACAGGACTGGCGCCGCGCAGGTCCGAGGCGCTGTAGCGGGCGGTGAGAGTACGGCTCTCGCCCGGCCAGATCGTGATGTCGTTATCGTTCCAGCGGATAGGCAGCACCTGGTTGTCTCCGGCCAGCGGCGTCCCGTCCGACGTGCCCCGGCGCACGTCCGCTCGGGTGAAGAACGCCGGCGTACGGTGATCGCTCACGTTGCGAATCGTGATCCTGGTGACCTCGTCACCTCCCCGCCGCACCGTGGTCGCCGTGGCCCGCACCGAGACCGGCTGCAGGTCCTGCAAACCCGTGAGATCGGCGTAACCACCCGGCTTGAAAGTCGCCCCATGGCCCTCACCGAGCGTCTTCTGCCAGTCGACCTGGTCGTGCTTCGTGGACAGCCAGTAGACGTTACGGCTGACCGCGTGCTGGCCCCTGGAGAGCGTCAGCTTCAGGAAGTAGGTCGTGGAAATGCCGTTCGGCACATGCGGCTTCAAGACCGTGCGGACGCCTTGGCTCGCCAACGGCGGTACCCGTGAGTCGCTGGTGGCGGCCCGCTTGCCGTCGATATCGAACACCTCGGCCCTGGCACGTAGGCCGCCCTGCCTGTGCCGGGTGAGGTTGGCGACCCTTACAGAACCATCGGCGTAGGAGTACATGATGTGCACGGGTTCCCCGGCCTTCTTCGCACCGAAGTACACACCGGACTGGTCCATGTCGTAGCCGTAGAGGCTCCACTGCAACGAGGGCCACGCCTTGTTCATCTGCCAGTAAATGACACCGGTGCTGGGGTTCGCACGGTTCTTGGAGTTGCCCAGGTACGCCTCGAACTGTGCCCGCGCGGCCTCGTACTCGCCGACCTGGGCGAGCTTCTGGTACGAGGCCATGTCCGACCAGTGGCCGTACCGATGCCACAGCGGGGTGTTGTACTGACCGAGACGGGCGATCGTCGTGTAGTCGTTGTACGGACTCGTGTGGTAGATGGTCGGCCCTGAACCCGGGCCATGCGTCGAGCTGGTGTCCCACACCTGCTTCTGGTCGGCCGCCGTCAGGAACCTGTTTAACGAGTCCTGGGTGGGGATCGTGTTCCCCGCGCTCACCTCCGTGTCGTAACCCCAGGCACCGCCGGCGTTGGTGAACGCGCTACCACCGCCTTTTGTCTCCGGGCCGTTGTCCCACCAGTAGACCGGCGGCACGTAATTGTAGGGTCCCTCCTTCGATCCGGAGACACCGAGCTTCGGCGACGCCTTGTACTCAGCCGACGCGACCTGCGGCACCTGCCAGTCGGCGGAGCGGAACGCCTTGAGGTAGATGCGCTCCTTTGCCGGGTCGGGAGCCTGGTCGCTGCCCTGGTAGAACGTGAACACGCTCGGGTGGTCGCGCAGCCAGCGGGCCACGTGGGACGCCTGGTTCGCTGCGTTCGCCTTGATCTGCTTGCTCCAGTCGGACGAGTCCTGCTCCCACTTGTCGCAGCATTGCCAACCCGCCATCGCCAGGATGCCCGCCCTGTCCATCTGGTCGAACATGTTCTCCGGGGGGAAGTTCCCCTCGAACCTGATCGCGTTGAGCCCCATGTTCTTGATGTAGGACAGCTGGTCGTGGATGTTGCTCGGCGAGTAGCGCAGGAACATGTCCTGCGACCATCCGCCGCCGCGGATCACGAGCGGCACGCCGTTGATGACGAACTTCCGGTAACCCTTGGGCGCAAAGGTCTTGCCAGGCACCACGTGGGTGAGATGCGAGGTCACCGTCCTGATGCCGAAGTCGTCGGAGTCCGTGTCCGAGACACCCCGACCGGCGCTCGCCCGTACGGACAGGTGGTACATCGGCTGATCCCCGAGCTGGTACGGCCACCACACGTCGGGATGATGGATGACCAGGCGATGATGGTGTGCGGGCGTGAACGTCACCGTCCGCGTCGAGTGCGGCCGCACGCTCGCGGTTCTCCTGACCGTGATACGCGTGTGCCGGTGCGTGATCGATGCCGAGACCACCGACCGCTGGGCGTCTCCGGTGTTGTTCCGAACGTCCGCCTTGACCGTCAAGCTCGAGCTGCTCAGGTCCTTCGCGTTGTCCTGGACGACATGCGCGTTCCGCACCGAGACCGCACCGTCCTGTGCGAGCTGCGGGGTGAACTGCAGTCCTGTATAGCCGTCGGGTGACGGATGGTTCCAGTCGACCATGTCCATGGTCAGGTACTTGTCCGAGTCGTTCGGGTACACCTCGAGAGCGATGGCGTTCCGCCCGTTCCGTACCTGGCCGCCGATGTCGAACTCGAAGCGCGAGTAGGAGCCCTGCAGCTTCGACTTGTCCGCGATCTTCGTGCCGTTGACCCACAGGTTCGCGCGCGACGCGACACCGTTCATGATGAGGAAGGTGTGCTGACCGGGGCGCGGGTGGATGGTCAGCTCGTCCCGGTACCACCAGGGCACGTCGAACTGTTTGGTGGGGACGGAGGCCAGGTTGTCCGAGTGGAAGATGTCCGGATAGCGGCCGTTCTCGATGAGGCCGGCCATGAGGGTCTCGGGCTTGGAGATCGGCAACCAACCTGATGTCGCGTAGCCCGGGTCGGAGATCGCGCCGCCGGCGCCCGTCGTCTTGGCCGACGACTGGATCTTCCAGCCCGTCGTCAGGTCCGAGGTACCGGCGAACGTCGACGAGCTGTGGGTGTCACCCGGACGATCCACGCCCCAGGCGGGCGCGGCAGGAAGCGCGAGTGCGCAGAGGGTCGCGCCTGCCACGAGTGCGGTGAGCTGCAGCCTGAATACCGTTCCGGGCTTCGACATGGGTTCTCCACCCCGCTCTCATGGGGCGAGATATTAGGAAGACACCCTTCCAAATGTCAATAGGTGCGGCGGTCTGACTACTTGGGGGATTCCGTGGCGCGACTGAACACGAGATCACGCGCCGTGGCGAGACCGGTCGCGAGCGCACCCATGACGACGGCATCGCTGCCGAGCGATGAGACCACGATCGGCGGCGGCTCGAGCGGTACCAGCTCGCGCAGATGCTCGCGGGCGGGCATGATGAGCAGGTCACCGTTACGCCCGATCCCGCCACCGAGGACGACAAGCTCCGGATCGAGCACCGCCACGACGGCGGCGAGCGCACGCGAGACCTGATGCGCCTCGTGCGTCGCCACCGACTGCGCGGTCCTGTCGCCGGCACGTGCGGCATCGAATACCTTCTTGGCCGTCAGCCGCCCAGACATTCCGGCCCGCCGTGCGGTCGCCACGACGGCGTCGGCTGCTGCGGCACTCTCCAGGAGCCCGTGCTGGCGCGTACTGCGGTCACTCTCCGATACCCCGTCCTCGGCGACCGGCAGGAACGAGATCTCCCCTGCCGCGCCCCGCGCACCCCTGTACAGCTCGCCGTGCACGACGATGCCCATGCCCACACCCGTGCCGATGGACAGGAACACGAAGTCGCGCGCGCTGCGTCCCAGCCCGTACTCCTGCTCGCCCAGCACCGCCAGGTCGACGTCGTTCTCGATCGCGAGGTTGGGCCCGAGCGCGTCATGGAGTGACCGCACCACACCCGGCCTGTCCCAGCCCAGGAGGTTGGGCGCGAACCGCAGCGTGGCCTTCGCCGGGTCGTACACGCCGGGGCTACCGACCACTGTGTACGTCACCTCGCCGTACTCGATCCCGGCGTCCGTCGCGAGTGCTCGCGCGGTCTCGGTCAGGCGCGTGACCAGTGCACCGGCACTGCGCGCGCGGTTGCGCTCGTCCCTGCGCAGCACGACCTCCCCCGCGAGATTCGCAAGGGCAAGCCGTAGCCAGGAACGGCCGACGTCGATGGCGACCACCCAGCCAGCCTCCGGGCGGATGGCGTAGAGCTGCGGTGCGCGGCCGGCGTTGCCGGTCCGCTGCCCTACGGGTCTCACCAGACCGACCCGTTCGAGATCGGCCAGCGCGAGGGACACGGTTGGCTTGGACAGGCCCGTCTCGTCAGCCAGCTGCGGACGCGAGACCGGACCGATGTCACGGATACGGTCGAACACCACGCGCTCGTTCATCACCCGCACGACGCTGGTCGTGTTGACCGCCCCCGCACTCACTGGTGCAGCCTCCTTCCGGTCTTGACGTACGTCACGATAATCGTTAGACAATATCCCTAACAAACTCCGCCACAGGAGCGGAAAGGCTGTCACACCATGCGTCACACCCAGGGTGCTCGTTCCCCTGCTGCACTCTCCGGCACGGTTCTCTCCCGCCGGAGCCTGTTCGGTGCCGTGGCAGCCGCCGGCGCGGCGGCTGGCCTCACCGCCTGCGGCAGCGGAGGAGGGTCGGGCGGCAGTTCCGAGCTCAACGTCCTGTTCATGAAGCAGGCGGGCTACAGCGCGGACGACATCAAGGCGATGACCAAGGCGTTCGAGAAGGCGAACTCGGGTGTCACCGTGCACCCGACCTTCGTCGCCTACGAGGCGCTCCACGACAAGATCGTGGCCGCCGCGCCGGCGGGTACCTACGACGTGGTCCTCATCGACGTCATCTGGCCGACCGAGTTCGCCACCAAGAAGATGATCAGGGACGTCACCAAGCGCTTCCCCTCCTCCTGGCAGTCCGATATCTTCCAGGGCGCGCTCAAGACCGGTGAGTACAAGAAGCACTACTACGGCGTCCCGTGGATCCTCGACACCAAGTACCTCTACTTCAACGACAAGATGTTGAAGGACGCGGGAGTCGCCAAGGACGACCTGCGCACGTGGGACGGCGTCGTCAAGGCGGCGAAGCGGCTCAAGAAAGCAGGTGTCGCGGAGCACCCGCTGATCTGGAGCTGGTCGCAGGCAGAAGCGGTCATCTGCGACTACGCCACCCTGCTCGGCGCCTTCGGAGGCCGATTCCTGGACGAGCAGGGCATGCCGGCGTTCAACACAGGTGGTGGGCTGAAGGCGCTCGAGTTCATGCAGATGACCCTCGACAGCGGGCTGAGCAACCCGAGTTCGACCCAGTCGCTCGAGGACGACGTGTTGAAGGTGTTCTCCGCCGGCGAGGCGGCGATCGCGGAGAACTGGACGTACATGTACAACAACGCGAGCGACCCGAAGCAGAGCCAGGTGTCGGGCGACGTCGGCATCGCGCACACTCCCGCGGGGCCCGGAGGCAACGCTCCCGGAGTGAACGGCAGCATGGCGCTCTCCATCACGACGGGAACTGACAAGGTCGACCTCGCGTGGAAGTACGTGAAGTCACTGACCAGCAAGAAGACCCAGGAGAAATACGCGCAGCACTCGCTACCGGTGTGGAAGTCCTCCTACGAGGACCCAGAGGTCACCAAGACCGCGCCCGCCGTCGTCAAGGTCGCCAAGACCCAGCTGCCCGACATGATCCTGCGGCCGCAGGTCCCCTCGTACAACGCGATCTCACAGCAGCTCCAGGTCGAGATCCAAAAAGCCCTGCTCGGCAAGAAGAGCGCGAAGAAGGCATTGGACGACGCGGCGTCGGCCGCGCGCGGGCTGCTCAAGAAGTCCTAAGGGCGGCTCGCGAGTGACGCTGATCACCTCTCGCCGGCGAGCCGGCGGCGGACCGCCACATCTGCGCCCGCACGTCCACGAGCGGCGCGAGGCGACCTATGCGGGCGTCCTGCTGCTCGCCAGTGCGGTCGTGGTCTTCGGTGTGGTCATCTACCCGATCGCCCGCACCGTCTACAGTTCGGTGTTCGAGGTGACGACCCCGATCCCCGGCGTCCCGCACCCGTTCGTGGGGATCGACCACTACGCCTCGATCGTACGGAGCGGCGACTTCTGGTCCACGATCGGCAGGACCGCGTACTTCACCCTCGTCTCCACGGCCGCGGAACTGGTCCTCGGCATCGGTCTGGGACTGCTGCTCAACGAGCGGCTGCGGGGCCGGTGGCTGTTCAGGGCCATCGTCATCCTGCCGTGGGCACTGCCCACCATCGTCAACGGCGCGATGTGGCGGTGGATACTCAACCCCGACTACGGCGCGCTCAACGCCGCGCTCCTCCGGTTGCACCTCATCGACCACTACCATTCGTGGCTCGGCGGGCCGTTCACCGCGTTGAACATGGTGGTCGTCGCCGACGTGTGGAAGAACACCTCGCTCGCGGCCTTCTTCGTGCTCGCGGGACTGCAGACGATATCCCCGCAGCTCTACGAGGCGGGTCGCGTCGACGGAGCCGGGCGGTGGCGCTGCTTCCTGAGCCTCACGCTGCCGTTGCTGCGGCCCACCATCGCGGTCGTCCTCGTGCTGCGGTCGATCGAGGCGTTCAAGGTCTTCGACATCATCTACATCATGACCCGCGGCGGTCCCGCCAACGGAACCCAGACCATCGCGTACTACACGTACCAGCAGGCATTCTCCAACGAGCGGTTCGGCTACGGCGCGGCGCTCGCTGTCTTCATCGTGGCGTTCATCCTCGTGCTCGCGACCGCTTACATCCGCCTGCTCCGCCAGGACGAAAACTAGGGGGCCGGTGTGGGCAGGAGCAGAACCCTTACAACCGTCCTCTACCTTCTGATGGGCGTCGTCAGCGTGGTGATACTCGCGCCGTTCGCGTGGCTGGTGATCTCGAGCGTGGCGTCCCAGGCCGACCTGCTCTCCCGGCCGCTGCACTGGATACCCGAGCACGCCTCGCTGGACCGGTTCCTGCGCATCTCGTCGGCGAGAGGGCTGGACGAGGGGGCGGTATTCCGTCAGGCACTGGTCAACAGTGCGGTTGTCGGCGTCGGGACCGTGGCTCTCTCGCTCGCGGTCGGCATCTTCGGGGCGTACGCACTGGCGCGGCTGCGGTTCCCCGGTCACCGGCACGCGGTGCTCGCGTTCCTCGCCACCTACATGGTGCCGCCGATCGCGCTCGTCGTTCCGCTGTACCTCATCATGGCCGAGCTGCACCTGCTCGACAGCAAGCTCGGCCTGATCCTGGTGTACTCGTCGTTCGTCACGCCGTTCGTGTTGTGGGTGCTCAGCAACTACTTCCGCACCCTGCCCGCGGACCTGGAGGACGCGGCGCGCATCGACGGCTGTACCCGCATCGGCAGCCTGTTCCGGGTGATCCTCCCGCTGGCCAGACCCGGGTTGTTCGCCACAATCCTGTTCGGCTTCCTGCTGTCCTGGGATGAGTTCCTGTACGCCCTCATCTTCACGTCGTCGCCGAGCGCGAAGACCATCCCCGTAGCCATCGCCGAGTTCACCGGACGGCACGGCGTCGACTTCGGCATGATCGCCGCCGGCGGCGTCCTGGCGTCGGTTCCGCCCGTCCTGCTGGCGATGCTCTTTCAGCGTTACGTGGTCAGCGGGCTGGCGTCGGGGGCTGTGAAGGGCTGATGGAGCGGACGGGGCTGTCGGACGAAGGAGGAGAGCGGTGAACTACCTGGACATCGTGCGTGGGCAACCGGACAACCTCGCGTGGAGCGGCGCGGCGGTGCGTGCTGCACTCGCGAGTGGCGTGCTCCCGGGGCCGGCAGCTTCCGGCCCGGTCGTCTTCACCGGGATGGGGGCCAGCCTCGCCGCAGCGGCAGCAGCCGCGCACGTGCTCGACCGCGCGGGCACGAGCGCGCTGGCGCGTACGGCCGGTGGGCTGCCTGGCTCCGGCACGCTGGCCGCGGCGAGCGTGGTCGTGGCCGCCTCGAACACGGGTCGTAGCCCGGAGACAGTGGCGGTGCTCGAGGAGGCGGGGCATTCCCGGATCCTCGTCAGCAACGACCCGAAGAGCCCGGCCGCCGCGCTCGCCGACCTGGTCGTACTACTCGGTTCCGGTGAGCCGGACCCCGTGGCCGCGCTGAGCTACACGGCTACGGTGCAGGCGCTGGGGCTGGTCGCGGAGGCGCTCGGCGCGCCCGCCGCGCCCTGGGACCGGTTGCCGGATCTGGCGCGCCGAGTACTCGCGGAAGCCGACGAGTCGGCGACTCGTGTCGCAGAGCGCTGGTCCTCCGTGACCATGGTCGACGTTGTTGGCCCCGGTGGCGGCGATGCAACCCCGCGCGAGGCCGCCCTGCTGCTCAGGGAGGCCGCCAGGCTGCCCGCCTCGGCGTACGACACCTACGAGTACCTGCACGGTCCCGTCGAGTCGGCCGAGCCCGGCATCGGTTGCGTCGTCATCGGAGCCGGCCGGGAGGTGGCGCTCGCGCGCGCCCTCGCCGAAGCGGGCGCGGAGGTGCTGCTGCTCACGACCGCGGCGGTGCCCGACACCGGCGGACTCACGGTTGTCGCCCTGCCCACCGCCCCGGAACCGGCGAGCACCGTGCTGGAGATCCTGCCCGTCCAGCTGGTCGCCGCCCGCCTGGCCGCCGAGCGGGATATACCCGTCGGCACCTTCCGTCGCCCCCAGCAGGACACCAAGGTGGGCGCGCGGTGACGTCCCACCGCGCGGCCCGCGGTCTCGGACTCCACGCCGAGCCGCTCCCCCGCCTGCTCTCCGCTGCCGACGCGGCGGCGGAGCGACCGACCTCGCGCGGAGGCGCACTGCTGGCCGTAGACGTCGGCGGGACACTGGTACGGGCGGCGCTCGCCGACAGCACCGGCACCATCGTCGCCGAACGGACCGAGCCGACGGACGGCGACCGCACGGACCCGTTGCTACACCAGCTGCAGCACCTCCTTGCGACCCTGCGTACGGATGCGGGGCTCGCCGCCGAGGACGTTCGATCCGGCGCCGTCGGGTGCCCCGCCGTACTCCACCCGGCGACGGGCGCCGCACAGCTCTCGCCGAACGTGCCGGGCATGGTGGGCGACAACCTCGTCTCCGTGCTCGAGGAGACGCTTGGACTCACCGTGAACATCGAGAACGACGTCAACCTCGCCGCTGCCGGTGAGCGGTGGAGGGGGGCGGCCGGCTGCGACGACTTCGTGTTCCTCAACCTGGGCACCGGCATCGGCGCCGGACTGGTCCTGGGCGGTGACGTCTACAGGGGAGGCGGCGGGGCGGGCGAGCTGGCGCACCTGCCGTTCGGCCGGAACGGGCTCACGGCACCACAGGTGGCGGCCGCGTTCGAGGACAGCGTGTCGCCACTCGCGATGGTGCGCAGGTGGCGGGCACTCGCGGGTGATGCCGCCTCGGCGGACAGCCGCGCCCTGCTGCGCGCCGCCGTCGACGGCGACCGCGTCGCCCGGCACGTGCTGGACGAGCAGGCCGAGCTGCTCGCCGCCGGTGTCGCGGCGCTCACGGCCGTGCTCGACCCGCCCCTCGTCGTGGTCGGCGGTGGGCTCGGATCCGATCCCGCGCTCGTCGCCGCACTGCGTGAGCGGCTCGACGAAGCCGTACGCCCTGTCCGCATCGTTCCGACCGCGCTGTGTGGGCGCGCCGGCCTGCTGGGTGCGCTGCTGCTGGCCCTCGGCTCAGACCGCTAACCCACGGATTACGGCACCGGCGGCGCCTCGCCCGTACGCTCGTACGCGGTGAGCATGTCGACGCGGCGGGCGTGCCGTTCCTCCCCGCCGAACGGGGTCGCGAGGAACAGGTCGACGAACCTGGTCGCCTCGTCGACGCTGGCCATCCGGGCGCCGATGGAGAGCACGTTCGCGTCGTTGTGCTCGCGGGCGAGGCGTGCGGTCTCCTCGGTCCAGGCGAGCGCGGCGCGCACGCCGCGCACCTTGTTCGCCGCGATCTGCTCGCCGTTGCCGGAGCCGCCGATGACCACGCCCAGAGACCCCGCGTCGCCGACGACGGACTCCCCCACCCGGAAGCAGTACGGCGGGTAGTCGTCGTCGGGGTCCATGGCGGCCGGACCGCAGTCGACGACCGCGTGGCCCTGGTCACCGACCCACTTCACCAGGTGCGCCTTCAGCTCGTACCCGGCATGGTCGGACCCGATGTAGACGCGCATGCGCAGAGTCTGGCAGACGGTGCTCAGGGCCGAGGCGAGCGCCGCCCGGCGAGCCGCCAGGCAGCGGGCAGCGCGCCCATGGCCAGTACGAGCTTGATCGCGTCACCGAGGAGGAACGGGACGACGCCGGCCATGAGCGCGGGTACGAGACCGGTGTGCAGCACGCCGATCGCGAGCCAGGCCGTGCCGACCGCGTAGATCGCGAGGTTGCCGGCGATCATCGTCCCGGCCGTACGCAGCGGCGTACGGTCGCCGCCGCGGCGGGCCAGCTCCCCCACGACGACGGCGGCGAGCAGGAAGCCGAGCACGTACCCGAACGACGGCATCGCCATGCCGGAGTGGGCGCCGGCGAACCAGGGGACGCCCGCGACACCGGCGAGTGCGTACAGGCCCATGCTCGCGATGCCGCGCACGCCGCCGAGTGCGGCGCAGGTCAGCAGCACGGCGAGCGTCTGCCCTGTGACGGGCACCGGCGTGCCGGGGATGGGGACGGCGATCTGCGCGGCAAGCCCCACGAACGCCGCACCGCCGGCGACGAGCGCGACGTCGCGTACGCGCGCGCCGGGCAGCAGGTCGGCAAGGACGAGGCGTCTGGTCGGTTCCCAGGTCAAACTCACCGTCGTACCATATCCCACCGACGTGTCAGGGGCCTGTGGATAGCGGGAGCGCCGCGTTCGTCGCTTGGGGCAGCCTTGGCCGATGACGACCGCGACGACGTGGCACGACCTGGCGATCGCGCAGGACGGCATACTGCTGCGCGAGCAGATCGCCGAAGCAAGCATCTCGCGCAGCCACCTGCTCGCCCAGCTCGACGCACAGCGCTGGCAGGCGCTCGGCCCGCGAGTGCTCGTCCTGCACAACGGACCCATGACATTCAGGCAGCAGCTGTGGGCGGCCGTGCTGAACGCCGGGCCACGTGCCGCGCTCTGCGCGCGGACCGCCGCTGCGGAGGCTGGCCTTGGCGGCTGGGAAGGTAACGGCATCGAGATAGTCGTCCAACGTGGCCGGAAATTGCCGCCGCTGCCGGGCGTGCCGGTACGCGTCCACGAGTCGCGGCGGTTCGAGTTCGAGCGGGACGTGCACCCGACCCGTCTGCCCACGCAGACCCGACCGGAACGCTCGGTCGTCGACGCTGCAGCCTGGACCCGCAACCCCCGCAGCGCTATGGGGCTCGTCGCGGCGGCGGTCCAGCAGGGAATCACTACGTCCACCCGGTTGCTGGACGAACTCGAGGTGAACGGCCGCATCCGGCACCGCCATTTGCTCCAGCTCGGCTTGCTCGACGTCGAGGGCGGAGCCGACGCGCTGTCCGAGATCGACCTGGGCAGGCTGTGCCGCGACTACGGACTCCCGGAACCCGAGCGCCAGGTAGTACGGACCGAGCCCTCCGGCCGGCGCCGCTACCTGGATGCCGTCATCCGCGCCCCGGCGGGCGCATCCGTTGCCATCGAGGTCGACGGCTCGCTCCACCTGTTGCCGCGGCGATACTGGGACGACATGAGCCGCGACAACGAGCTCGTCATCGCCGGTGAACGACGGCTGCGGTTCCCCACTATCGCGCTGCGCGTGGACAGGCATCTGGCTGCCGGCCAGATCGCCCGGGCTCTAGGCATCCGCATCCAGCCCCATACCGTGTCAGTAGCTCAGCACGCTATCGCGGGTTGACGTACTGACACGGTGCCGCAACCGCCGGCACCGGCGCCCATGGGGTCAGGCGAAGCTGGGCTTGCGCGTACGGGTGCGCTTCAGCTCGAAGAACCCGTCGGTGCCGGCGACGGCGAGGACGCCGTCCCACAGCGTGCCGGCCGCCTCGCCACGCGGGATCGGCGTGACGACCGGGCCGAAGAACGCAACGTCGTCCACCCGGATCACCGGGGTGCCGACCTCGAGCCCGACCAGCTCGATCCCCTCGTCGTGGGACTTGCGCAGCTGCTCGTCGTACTCGCCGGAGCCGGCGGCGTCGGCCAGCTCGGTGGGCAGGCCCGCCTCCTTCAGCGCGCCCTCGATCGTGGCGTGCTCCACCTCGCGGCCCTCGTCGTGGAACCTGGTGCCGAGCGCCGTGTACAGCGGGCCGAGCACCTCCGCACCGTGCCGCTGCGCCGCCGCCACGCACACCCGTACGGGCCCGAGCGCTTCGGCCAGCGTCTTGCGGTAGTCGTCGGAGAGGTCGCGCTCCTCGTTGAGCAGCGTGAGGCTCATCACATGCCACACGGTCTTGGTATTGCGCTGCTTCTCCACCTCGAGCAGCCAGCGCGAAGTGATCCACGCCCACGGACAGCGCGGGTCGAACCACATGTCCACGATGGTCGGCGTTGCAGCACTCACGGCATGTCCTCCAAAATCGCGTGCGATTAGGGCCGTACCCGGCCCCGGTAGGAGGAAACCGACTCCCGCACTGTCGTGTTCCCGTGGCAGGATGCCGAACACCGGGGTCAGCCGACGAATTCGAGGGAGCGGTCCGTTGACGGTCATCAACCTGGGACGCGACGAGGCGCGAGAGCGCGCGCGCCTGCTGGACGTCGACTCGTACGTGGTCGAGCTCGACCTGACGACGGGTGAGGAGCGGTTCTCGTCCACCACGACGGTCACGTTCGGGTGCCGTGAACCGGGCGCCTCGACGTTCATCGACGTCTGCGCGGAGGGCATCCGCGAAGCGACGCTGAACGGCAGCGCGCTCGACACCTCGGGTTACAACGGGCAACGGCTCACGCTCCCCGCGCTCGCAGAGCGCAACGAGCTGGTCGTCGTCGCCGACGCCGTCTACTCGCGCACCGGCGAGGGGCTGCACCGGTTCGTCGACCCGGTCGACGAGCGGGTCTACCTGTACACGCAGTTCGAGGCGCCGGACGCGCAGCGCATGTACGCCTGCTTCGACCAGCCCGACCTCAAGGCGACGTTCGAGCTGAGCCTGCTCGCGCCCGGCGGCTGGGTGGCCGTGTCGAACGCCACGCCCGACGTGGCCGGCGAGCCGGCAAACGACGGCGCCGAGCACTGGCATTTCCCGCCGACCAAGCCGATCTCGACCTACATCACTGCGCTCGTCGCCGGCCACTACCACCACGTGCACGACGAGTACGACGGTGTGCCGCTCGGGCTGTACTGCCGCGAGTCGCTCGCGGAGCACCTCGACGCCGACGAGCTGTTCGAGGTCACCAAGCAGGGCTTGGAGTTCTACCAGCGCCTGTTCGACTACCGCTACCCGTTCGGCAAGTACGACCAGCTGTTCGTGCCGGAATACAACATGGGCGCGATGGAGAACGCCGGGTGCGTCACATTCGTGGAGGACTTCATCTTCCGGTCGCGGGTGACCGACGCCGCGCGCGAGCGCCGCGGTGACGTGATCCTGCACGAGATGGCGCACATGTGGTTCGGCGACCTCGTGACCATGCGCTGGTGGGACGACCTGTGGCTGAACGAGTCGTTCGCCACGTACGCCGCCGCGCACGCGGAGACCAGCGCCACCCGGTGGACGGGCGCGTGGACCTCGTTCGCCAGCGGCGAGAAGGCGTGGGCGGTCAGCCAGGATCAGCTGCCCACCACGCACCCGATCTCCGCCGATGCGCCAGACCTGCAGACCGTGATGACCAACTTCGACGGCATCACCTACGCCAAGGGCGCGTCGGTGCTCAAGCAGCTGGTCGCGTACGTCGGGCAGGACGAGTTCTTCGAAGGCGTGCGGCGGTACTTCAAGCGGCACGAGTGGGGCAACACCAGCCTGTCGGACCTGCTCACAGCGCTGGAGGAGACCTCGGGCCGCGACCTCGTCGCGTGGTCGAAGGAGTGGCTGGAGACCGCCGGCATCAACACTATGCGGCCCAGCTACGAGGTCGATACCGACGGCAGGTTCACCTCGTTCGCCGTGCTGCAGGAGGCACCGGACGCGTACCCGACGCTGCGCTCGCACCGGCTCGCGGTCGGCCTGTACGACCGCACGAGCGACGGGCTCGTCCGCCGCAGGCGGGTGGAGCTCGATGTGGTCGGGGCTCGCACGGAGGTTCCGGAGCTGGTCGGCGAGCAGCGCCCCGACCTGGTACTGGTCAACGACGACGATCTCGCGTACACCAAGGTCAGGTTCGACGCGCACTCCCTCAGCACGCTGACCGAGCACGCCGACGAGCTACGCGACTCGCTCGCCCGCGCACTGGTGTGGGCCAACGCGTGGGACATGTGCCGTGACGCCGAACTGCCGGCGCGCGACTACGTACGGCTGGTGCTCGGCAACGTCGCGGGCGTCGCCGACATCAGCGTCGCGCAGCGGCTGCTGCAG
This sequence comes from Streptosporangiales bacterium, assembly GCA_050698355.1. Taxonomy (GTDB): domain Bacteria; phylum Actinomycetota; class Actinomycetes; order Streptosporangiales; family WHST01; genus JBOHBN01. The sequence continues at coordinate 15,857 of JBOHBN010000147.1, forward strand.
ACCACCGCGTCCGCGATCAGCCTGTACGCCGACTCAGCGTGGCAGCCCGAGGGCCGCGCGTGGGCGGCCGACCGGCTGTACGAGCTGCTGGAGGGCGCGGCAGCGGGCGGCGACCACCAGCTCGCGTACACCAGGGCGTACGCGGGGCTCGCCACCACGCCGGCGCAGCTCGACGGGGTCGAGTCGATCCTCGACGGCGGCACGACGTTCGACGGCCTGGTCATCGACACCGAGCTGCGGTGGGCGCTGCTCGAGGCGCTCGCCGCCGCCGGCCGCGCCGACGACGAGGCGATCGAGGCCGAGGTGAGCCGCGACCCGACCGCGAAGGGCAGGGAGTACTCGGCGCGCTGCCTCGCCGCCCGCCCGACCGCGCGGGCCAAGGCGGACGCCTGGGGTTCGGTCGTCGAGCGCGACGACCTGCCCAACATCACCCAGCGGCACGTCATGGCCGGTTTCCAGCAGCCGAACCAGGTCGAGTTGCTCACGCCGTACGTGCGGCGCTACCTGGACGCGGTCGCCGACATCTGGGCGACCCGTACGGGGGCGATGGCGGACCAGCTGACCGAGATGCTGTACCCCCGGTACGTCGTCGACCAGCACACCGTCGACGCCACCACCCGTTACCTCGAGGAGCACGACCCGATCGCGCCGCTGCGGCGGGCACTGCTGGAGGGCCGCGACAGCGTGGAGCGGACGCTGCGCGCCCGCTCCTGCGACGCCGCCGCCGGCTGACCTGCCCGGTCCCGGCTGGTTGTCTGTGTGTGGTTGAGCTATAGCTAAACCAGACAC
>JBOHBN010000148.1:0-11912 GCA_050698355.1 Streptosporangiales bacterium
GGCTCGAGGTGTACCGCGCCGTTGCCCACGGCAACGGCGCGGAACCGGACGGTGGCCGCCGGCTGTTGGCCTGGGCGCACGCCGCCGGGGCCGCCGACGTGACGCCGAGCGCGTCGATCTGGTGCCATTCCACGCCCGCCGACCGCGCGTGGTGGGGCGGGATGTGGGCCGACCGCATCCTCGACTCGCGTATCGCAGAGCAGGCCGTCGAGGGCGGCTACGCCACCCGCGGCGAGCTGCAGGACATCTCGGCGGCGTGGCAGGAGTGGGCCGACCACCCGGACGGCTGGTTCGCCATCCCGCACGGCGAGATCCTCATCCGCTTCTAACCCGTATCCACAGATCGGGTTGACGGACGCCTATGGGTACGCGTTCGGCCCCGCGCTGTACGTGTGCGCACCCTCCCGGCCGAACTTGACGCTCTCATCGCCCGTCAGTGCGGCCTGGTCAGCCGCTCGCAACTGCTGTCGCACGGCATTACCGGCGGGACCGCAAGGACGAGGGTGGAGGCGGGCCGGTGGCGGCGCACGTACCCGGGGGTCTACGCAACGATCACCGGCAGGCTGAGCCGCGAAGGTGAGATCTGGGCAGCGTTGCTCTACGCGGGTGAGGGTGCGACCGTGAGCCACCAGACGGCCGCGGAGCTCCACGGCCTTGTGGACGACGCGGATGCCGAGGTAGACGTCATGGTTCCCGTAGGTCGTCGTGTCAGGTCACGTAGGCGGGTGCGTGTGCACTACGCGCATCGGCTGCCGCAAACCCGCAACAAGGTACGGGTACCACCAGTCGTCGGGATCGACGACACCGTGCTTGACCTGGTCGACGCCTCCGCGCACCCACGCGAGGCCGTCGACTGGGTGAGCCGCGCGGTGCAACGACGGCGAACGACGGCCGGGCGCCTGCGCTCGGCGCTGGAGTCGCGGAAGAAGATCCGCTGGCGCGACGCCGTTTCCGGCGTTCTGGCCGACGTGTCCACTGGCGCCGAGACACCGCTCGAGTTGGCGTACCTGCGCCTCGTGGAGCGAGCGCACGGGCTGCCGACCGGCACCCGGCAACGGCATCGCAAGGTCGGGCGTGCAACCCAGTGGATCGACGTCGACTACGAGGAGTACGCGGTCCGCGTCGAGCTGGACGGGCGGCTCGGCCATACGGGCGACGGCGCGTTCCGTGACCGCGCACGGGACAACGTGTCGAGCGAGGAGGGCTACGTGACGCTGCGGTACGGCTGGACCGAGACGCGGTTCGACGCGTGCGCCACGGCCGTCCAGGTGTCGAAGCTGCTGCAGCGACATGGTTGGGCCGGCGCGCCCGTGCCGTGCGGCCCCGACTGCCCCCTGCTATCGACCCGGTGATCATGAAACTTCGTCGTAGTCATGACTACGCCGAAGTTTCATGATCACGGGAAGTGGTCAGCAGGCCTTGGCCCAAGAGCACTCGATGGACGGGTCGTATGTCTTGCCGCGACGCTCGTGCGGCTGCACCCGGACGTGCCGGGCGTTCTTCGCGCCGTAGCTGGCGAGCTGCACGCCCACCGCGTCCTCGATGTCCTTGACGCCGCTGTCCGCGACGTAGTTGTTGGTCAGCATCGAGAACACGAGCGGGTCACCCGCTCCGTCGGTGACGTAGCCGGACAGGCCGCTCACCGAGGTCAGCGACCCGGTCTTCGCGTGCATGTTGTCGGCGGCCGGCGTGTCGGTCATTCGGCTGCGCAGGGTGCCGCCGACGAACCGCTTCGGGTTGCCCGCGATGGGCAGCGCGTCGTACCAGGTGTCGAACCAGGGTTCGTCCTGCGCCGCGATGAGCAGGTTGGTGATCTCGTGCGCGGTGAGCAGGTCGCCACGTGAGAGCCCGGAACCGTCCACCATGCGTAGCGTGTCGGTGTTCACGCCGAAGTCGGCCACCGCGGACATCAGGACGTCGGTCCCGGCGTCCCAGGAGCCCTCGCCCTTCACCTCCGCACCCATGGTCTTGGTGAGGTGCTCGGCGTGCATGTTGTTGCTGAGCTTGAGGAACGGCACCAGCATCGCCGACAGGCTCATCGACTTGTGGTCGGCGACCCGCTCCGCGCGTTCCGGCGTGGCACGGTGCTTCGTGTCGTCGTCCTGCACCCGTACGCCGTGGCTGCGCAGCGCGTCGCGGAAGAGCGACGCCACCAGGTCGGTCGGCTCCCACACCGTGACCCACGTACGGTCGGCGTCGGCACCGGCCGGGATGCTGCCAGTAACGTCGATGGTGTTGTTGCCGTGACGGCGCACCGCGCTCGTCGTGTTGTCCGACCCGCTGGCGCCGGTGGTCGCCTTGTTGTTGATGTGCACGTAGTCGTTGTCCGGAACGACGGAGACCTTCGCCTTGTCGCCCTCGTGGTCGCCGGGCGCGATCCGTACGATCACGGTGCCGGCGTCGTAGTCGGTGTTCGGCGCGACGGTCAGCGCCGAGATCTGCGCGTTGTAGTAGTACGGCTCGTCGTCCCACGACCAGAACGGGCCGAGCCTGGTGTCGTCGAAGTACGTGTCGTCGGCGACGAGGCTGCCGTGGACCTTGCGGATGCCCGCGGCCGCGACGCGCTTGGCGAGCCGGTCGTAGTCACCGGCGAGGATCGTCGGGTCGCCGCCGCCGCGCAGGTAGAGGTCACCGTGCAGCGTGTGGCCCCGGACCTGGCCGGTGCGAAGCACGCTGGTCGCGAACCTGTGGTCGGGGCCGAGCACCTTCATTGCTGCGAGGGACGTGAGCAGCTTGGCGTTCGACGCCGGGTTCAGCCGCTGGTCGACGTTCTTCTTGTACAGCACCTTGCCGGTCTCGGCGTTGCGGACCTCGAGCCCGACCATCGCGCCGTCGAGGCGCTTGTCGGACAGGATCCTGTCGAGGTTGTCGGCGAGCCCGGACTTTGCGGTCGTCTTGCTCGAAGCGTGCGTCTGCGCCGCCGGCGCGAGGGCGGCGAGCGGGTTGAACGCGATCGCGGCGGCCGTGACGACCGCGCCGACCGGTGCGAGCGAGCGGAGCCGGACGGACATGCAGCCTCCTTGGGGGAGAGGGTGTCGGAGGCAGGTTATGGCCCGTACGAACCCGGGACAAGAGATTCTTGACCTCGACTCCGCCGCGTAAGCAGAAAATTCACCCTCTCTCCGTGATCATGAAAGATCGACGTAGCTATAGCTACGACAAGGTTTCATGATCACCGGGTAGTGGGTGCGGGCGCAGGCCAGTGGTAAGTCGCGCGCGCTCGCCCGACACGGCGGTCTAGCCTGGGAGCATGTCCAGCCACCACATCCTCACCGGGGTCGCCTGGCCGTACGCCAGCGGCCCGCGCCACATCGGCCACGTCGCCGGCTTCGGCGTGCCGTCCGACGTCTTCTCGCGCTACCAGCGAATGGCGGGCAACGAGGTGCTGATGGTGAGCGGCACCGACGAGCACGGCACTCCGATCCTGGTCGCTGCCGACCAGGAGGGCGTCACCCCGCGCGAGGTCGCGGACCGGTACAACAAGGTGATCGCCGAGGACCTGCGCGACCTCGGGCTCTCGTACGACCTGTTCACCCGCACGACCACCACGAACCACTACGAGGTGTCGCAGGACATCTTCGCCACGCTGTACAAGAACGGCTACATCTTCCCGCAGACCACGATGGGCGCGGTGTCGCCGTCCACCGGGCGCACGCTGCCCGACCGCTACATCGAGGGCACGTGCCCGATCTGCGGGTACGACGGCGCGCGCGGTGACCAGTGCGACAACTGCGGCAACCAGCTCGACCCGACCGACCTGCTCAACCCGCGCAGCCGGGTCAACGGCGAGACGCCGAAGTTCATCGAGGCCGAGCACTTCTTCCTCGACCTGCCCGCCTTCGTCGAGGTGCTCGGTTCGTGGCTGTCCAGCCGTACGAACTGGCGGCCGAACGTGCTCAAGTTCGCCCTGAACCTGCTCGACGACGTCAAGCCGCGTGCGTACACCCGCGATCTCGACTGGGGCGTGCCCGTACCTCTCGATGGATGGCGCGACCGGCCTGACAAGCGCATCTACGTGTGGTTCGACGCGGTCGTCGGCTATCTGTCGGCGTCGATCGAGTGGGCGCAGCGCACCGGCGACCCGGAGGCGTGGCGGCCGTTCTGGCAGGGCGAGGACGCGCGTGCGTACTACTTCATGGGTAAGGACAACATCGTCTTTCACGCCGAGATCTGGCCCGCGCAGCTGCTCGGCTACTCCGGGCGCGGGGGCAAGGGCGGCACGCCTGGTCCGCTCGGCGAGTTGGCGCTGCCGCACGAGGTCGTCTCGAGCGAGTTCCTCACCATGGAGGCGCGCAAGTTCTCCGCATCCCGCGGGGTCGGCATCCTCGTACGTGACTTCCTGTCGCGCTACGACGCCGACGCGCTGCGCTACTACCTCACCGCGGCCGGGCCGGAGAGCCAGGACACCGACTTCACCTGGACGGAGTTCGTCCGGCGCAACAACGACGAGCTGGTCGCCGGGTGGGGCAACCTGGTCAACCGGGCGGTGTCGATGGCGGCGAAGAACGTCGGCGCGGTGCCGGAGGCGCACGGCCTGACCGATGCCGACCGGGCGCTGCTCGCCACCACGTCCGCCGCTTTCGGTTCCGTCGGTGACCTGCTGGGGAAGGCGCGGTTCAAGGCGGCGCTGACCGAGGCCATGCGTACGGTCGCGGCGGCGAACAAGTACGTCTCCGACCAGGCGCCGTGGCAGCTGAAGGACGACCCGGAGCGGCGCGACACTGTGTTGCACGTCGCGCTGCAGGCCGTCGACGACTGCAAGACGCTGCTCACCCCCGTGCTGCCGCACTCGGCGAACGTCGTACACCGGTTGCTCGGCAACGACGAGCCGTGGGCGGGGCTGCCCGAGCTGGTCGACGTGGATCAGCCGACCGCGATCGGCTCCCCGTCGTACAGCGTGCTCACCGGCGAGTACGACACCGGCGCGCGCTGGGAGTCCACACCGATCAAGCCCGGCACGCCGCTGGCCAAGCCCACGCCGGTGTTCACCAAGCTCGATCCGTCGGTCGCCGACGAGGAGGTCGCCCGCCTCGAGCAGCGGTGAGGTTGTCAGTGTCTGGTTGAGCTATAGCTCAACCAGACACTGACAAGGTGGCTAGACCGTGCCGAAGACGGCCCGCGCGGTCTCGACCAGGGTGGTGAGCTTGCGGCGCTCGTCGTCCGCACTGACGGCGTTGCCCTCGATGGAGGTCGCGAAGCCGCACTGGGTGCCGACCGCGAGCCGGTCGAGTCCGACGAGCTGGGCCGCCTGGCGTACGCGCGCCGACAGGTCGTCGACGGTCTCCGCCCGTGGCGTCTTCGTGGTGACCAGGCCGAGCACGACCGCCGTGTCGTCGCGGACGAGGCGCAGCGGGTCGAACCCGCCGGAGCGCTCGTCGTCGTACTCGAGGAGCAGCCGGTCGGCGTCGATGCGCCCGAACACCGGCGCGGCGATGGCGTCGTAGCCGCCGGACACCAACCACCTGCTGTGCTGGTTGCCACGGCACAGGTGGAAGCCGAACGTCGCCGGACGCCCGGCCGCGATCACGGCGTTGTCCAGCTCCACGCCGTACGACAGCCAGCGGTCGACGTCCCAGCCGCGGGCGGTGTAGAAGTCGCGCCAGGTCGGGTCGATGAGCAGCGGGTAGTGCGGCGCGTCGATCTGGATGTAGGTGCAGCCGAGGCGCACCAGCTCGCGCACTTCGTCGGTGAGGATGTCCACGACGTCTGCCATGAACGCGTCGAGAGTCGCGTACGCGTCGGCGGACCGCTCGGGTGACCAGAGGTTGGCGAACAGCGTCGGGCTCGGCAGGGTGACCTTGGGCACGCAGGTGGTGATGGCGCGCAGGAACGTGAACTCCTCCGCAGCCAGGCTCCGACGGCGGTGCAACGGCGCGGTCACCGCCAGTTCCTCCGGTCGCTTCACCGTGTCGTCGCCGAGCGTGTCGGAGTGCCACGCGCCGTGCAGCCACGCGTTCATGTCGACGCCGCTGAAACCCTCGCAGGCCGCGGTCAGCTCGCTCTGGAACGAGTCGCGCCGTACCTCGCCGTCGGTGATGACCGGGCACCCGGCGTCCTCCTGTAACGCGACAACCTCGCGTACCGCACGGTCCTCGACGGCCTTGTACGCCGGGTTCGTGAGCGCGCCGCTGGCGTGCCGGTCGCGCGCGTCGCGCAGGTAGGCTGGCCGCAGCAGGCTGCCTACGTGCTCCACCCTTGCCGTTACGGCTTCACCCATGCATCTCCCTCCGGTTGATCACGATAACGTGCTCGGCTGGAGGAAAGGGGAACGGTGTGGGGTCACGCAGAGTGGGCGAGGCGGCGCCGGCGCCGGAGCCGCTGCGGGTGGCGACGGTGGACAGCCACACCCACCTGGACGCGCTCGACACCCCGGTCGCCGACGCGATGGCAGCCGCGCGGGCTGTCGGCATCGACCGCGTCGTCACGACCGGCGACACGGTCGCGTCGTCTCGCTGGTGCGCCGACGCCGCCGCCGACCATGACGGGCTGTACGCGGCGGTCGCCGTACACCCCAACGAGACCGGCGACATCGACGAGGCCGCGTACGCGGAGATCGCCACGCTCACACGCCGCCCCGATGTCCGGGCGGTCGGGGAGACGGGACTCGACTACTACTGGGAGCAGGTCGCGCCAGAGCGCCAGCAGGAGGCGTTCCGTCGCCACATCGCGATCGCCAAGGACGCCGGCAAGGCCCTGGTCATCCACGACCGCGATGCGCACGACGACGTCCTGCGCGTGCTCCGTGAGGAGGGCGCGCCGGAACGTACGGTCTTCCACTGCTTCTCCGGCGACGCGGTCATGGCGCGGCTGTGCGCGGAGCACGGGTACGTGATGAGCTTCGCCGGCAACGTGACGTTCAAGAACGCCCACGAGCTGCGCGAGGCCGCCGCTGTGGCTCCGGAAGAGCTGCTGCTCGTGGAGACCGACGCGCCGTACCTCACACCGATGCCGTACCGCGGCCGGCCGAACGCGCCGTACCTGGTGCCGCTGACCGTGCGCTGCCTGGCCGAGGTGCGCGGCGTGGACGAGGACGACATGGCGGCGGCGACGGCGGCGAACGCCGCGCGCGTGTTCGGTCCCTGGTAGCGCGCCGGCCAGTCACGCCATCACGAGGGGAGCATTCGCTTCTCCAGCTCTGCCGCCGCGCGCAGCAGCGGTGCGCCGAGCGCGCGCAGCTCCTCGTCGGTGTACCGGTACGACGGCACGGTCACGTTGAGGTACGCGAGCGGCTGGCAGCGCCGGTCGAGGGCCACGGCGGTCGCGCCGCCCCAGTCGGGCAGGTGCTCCTTGTAGGCGATCGCGACCCGTTCCGTCCGGGCCCGGGCGAGCTCGGCCCGCAGCAGGTCGGGATCGGTGATGGTGCGGTCGGTGAACGTCTCGTGCGGCTGCACCAGGAACTCCTCGCGCTCCCGCTCCGGGAGGAACGCGAGGAAGAGCTTGCCCACCGAGCCGCAGTGCAGGGGTACCTCGAGGTTCGGCAGGTCCACGCGCACCGGGCGCGGTGAGCGCACCTCGTCCAGGACGATCATCGTCGTGCCGCTGGCGACCTGGAGGTACACCGACTCGTCCAGCTCGTGGCCGAGCCGCTCCAGCACCGGCCGGGCGCGACGGATCAGCGCATCGGCGCCCGAGGCAGCGGCGATCCGGGTCGCGCCGTACCCCACCCGGTACCGGCCGTCGAGCGGCAGGCGCTCGACCAGGTGGAAGTGCTCCAGGGTCGTGAGCAGCCGCCACGCCGTAGCGCGGTTCACCCCCGCGCGCCGCGCCACCTCGCTCGCGGTCGGCGGCTCCTCGCTCGCGGCGATCTCCTCCAGCATCGTGAGGGCCCGCTCGACCGACTGCACCAGCTTGTGCTGGCCGGGGACACCGGCCTCTTGACCGGCTTCCGTGGCAGCGCGCATGCTGTTATTGTGCATCAGCTGTTGCACGATGTCAGCAAGGAGTCAGAGAATGACCATCAGTGATCTCGGTCGCGACGAGCTGCCCCGGCGGGTACGGCAGGTGCGCGATACCTGGATCCCGATGCCCGACGGCACGCGGCTCGCTGCCAGGATCTGGCTTCCCGAAGACGGCGAGTACGAGCCGGTGCCCGGCATCCTGGAGCTGCTCCCGTACCGCAAGAGCGACGGCACGGCGCTGCGCGACGCCGGCAACGCCGCCTGGTTCGCCGGCCACGGCTACGCGGTCGTACGCGTCGACATCCGCGGCACCGGCAACTCCGAGGGAGTCATCGCCGACGAGTACACCCAGCAGGAACTCGACGACGGCGCAGCATGCATCGCCTGGATCGCCGCGCAGCCCTGGTGCACCGGCAAGGTCGGAATTATGGGGATCTCCTGGGGCGGGTTCAACGGGCTCCAGATCGCCGCGCTGCGCCCGCCGCAGCTGCACGCGGTGCTCTCGCTGTGCTCCACCGACGACCGGTACGCCGACGACGTGCACTACTGGGGTGGCGCGCTGCTCGCCGACCAGCAACTGCCCTGGGCGACGCGCATGCTCGCTTCCAACGCGCTGCCCCCGGAGCCCGAGGTCTGGGGCGACGACTGGCTTTCCGCATGGCAGCACAGGCTGGAGAACACCCCACCGTTCGTCCGGACCTGGCTCGAGCACCAGCGCCGCGACGAGTTCTGGCAGCACGCCTCCATCTGCGAGGACCCCGCCGCGATCGCGTGCCCGGTGTTCCTCGTCAGCGGCTGGGCGGACGCCTACCGCGATGCCGTCTTCCGGATGCTCGAATCGCTCGACGTTCCGCGCCGCGGCCTGGTCGGGCCGTGGGCGCACGCCTGGCCGCACACGGCCGTCCCCGGCCCGCAGGTCGGCTTCCTACAGGAGGCGTTGCGGTGGTGGGACAGGTGGCTCAAGGACCTGCCGAACGGTGTCGACGACGAGCCCGTACTGCGCACCTGGATGCAGGACACCGCCCCGCCGAGCGCCTACTACGACCAGCGTCCCGGACGGTGGGTGGCCGACGACTCGTGGCCGTCACCGAACGTCGAGGACGGCGCGCTGTACCTCGCTCCAGCCGGCGCCAGCTTCGACCAGCCGGCCACTGGCGAGGCCGACGTCGACCTCCTGCCCGAGCAGGCACACGGCGTGCTCGGCGGGCGTTCCTGCTCGTACGGCAGCGGCGACGACCTCGCGGTCGACCAGCGCGGCGACGACGCGCTGGCCAGCACGTTCGACACCGAGCCGCTGGCCGAACCGCTCGAGATTCTCGGCGTGCCGGATGTGGAGCTGGAGGTCACCTCCGACCGGCCGCAGGGGCTGGTCGCCGTCCGCATCTGTGACGTCGCGCCGGGCGGCGCGTCGACGCTGATCACCCGCGGGGTGCTGAACCTGACCCATCGCGCCAGCCACGAGCACCCCGAGCTGCTGGAACCCGGTACGCCGTACCTGGTGCGGTTCCCGCTGCACGCCATCGGCTACTCGGTGCCGCGCGGGCACCGGCTCCGCGTCGCGCTCGCGCCCACCTGCTGGCCGATGGTGTGGCCGTCGCCGGAGCCGGCCCGAGTCACCGTGCAGCTGTCGCGCTCGCGCGTCCACCTGCCGCTACGCGTACGGGGTGCGGACGACCCGTTCCCGTCCCCCGACCCCGAGCGCGCGCGTCCGTTCGAGCACGAGGTCACAGACGGCGACGGCCACGGCGCCGTCACGCAAGACCTGGCCAGCGGTCGGGTGACTACCGTCTACCAGACCGGCGGGGGGTACGACCGGGAGGAGTTCGGCAAGCCGGTGCGGTACCGGTCGTCGGCGCGCGACACCTTCGAGATCCTCCCGGACGAGCCGACATCGGCGTCGGTCGCGTCCGAACGCACCATGGCCCTGTCGCGGGGCGAGTGGCAAACCCGGGTGGTCGCGACCGGGGAGTTGATCTGCGACAAGGAGTCGTTCCACGTACGCACCGGGCTGACCGCGTACCACGGCGACGAGCCGATCTTCGAGCGCGAGTGGGCCTTCAGCACACCACGGGACCTCACTTAACCAAAGAGGTGAACCTCGATGAAGTCCAACAACCCACACCAAGCCGGAGCCGCCGACGCCTTCGCGCTTCCGGCGAACTGTTCCCGTAGAGATTTCCTCAAGGGCGGGGGAGCATTCCTCGCGATGATCGGTGCCGTGCCGGTGCTGTCCGCGTGCGGCAACGTGGCGGGCACCGAGGGCGGCCCGGGCGGTGGCGGATCGAACGACACCCTCGCCATCCGCACCATCCAGGACATCGAAAGCCTCGACCCCGCTTTCATGACGTCCTCTGTGGGCGACGCCGTCATGGTCTGTGTCGCGGAGAACCTCGTCACCTACCGGCAGGGCAGCACGAAGCTCGTCAACGAACTGGCCGAGAAGCTCACGTCGTCCACCGACGGCCTCAGCCACTCCTTCACGCTGAAGAAGGGCGTGCAGTTCCACGGCGGGTACGGCGAGGTGACGGCCGAGGACGTGAAGTTCTCCTTCGAGCGGATCGCCGGGATCACCAAGCCGGACATCCACTCGACCTATTCGGGTGACTGGGCGACGCTGAAGGAGGTCGAGGTCACCGGGAAGCACACCGGCGTCATAAAGCTGACCAAGCCGTTCGCCCCGCTGTTCCACACCACCCTTCCCGGGAACGCCGGCATCGTCATCTCCAAGAAGGCATACGAGAAGCTAGGCAAGGAATTCGCGACGAACCCGATCGGAAGCGGGCCGTTCGAGTTCGTCAACTGGAAACGCGGTCAGCACACGCTTCTTCGCCAATTCGACAAGTGGTCCAATCCGGCGAAGAAGTGGGCCGACAAGCCGCAGTGGAAGACGATCAAGTTCGTTCCCATACCCGATGACCACTCCGCAGATATCGCGGTCGAGACCGGTGACGTGGACTTCGGTGAGATCCCGTACTCCTCTGTGAAGCGGTTCAACGACAACGACAAGTTCACGATCACTACCCAGGCGACCCTCGACTACGCGTTCATCGGATTCAACGTGACCGACCCTGATCTGTCCGATATCCGCGTACGAAAGGCCATCAGGCAGGCGCTGGACGTCGACTCGATGCTCCAGGCGGCGTTCGACGGCGAGACGAAGCGCGCGTACGGCTTGATATCGCCGGACATGCCGATCGGGTACTGGAAGGACGCCCCGCACTACAAGGCTGATCGCAAGGCGGCCAAGCAACAGCTCCAACAGGCGGGCAAGACCGGCCTGCACCTGGAGATGGGAATACGCGAGGGTCCCGGATCGGAAGAGATCGCCCAGGTGGTGCAACAGAATCTCGCGGATATCGGTATCAAGGTATCGATCAAGAAGTACCCGGGTGACCAGCTGCACCAGCAGGTGAAGTCGCTGCAGATGTTCTACCAGTCGTTCAGCAACCAGGCCGACCCGTCCTGGGCGACCGTGTGGTTCACAAGCGACCAGATCGGTGACTGGAACTTCATGTCCTGGTCGAACAAGGAATTCGACAAGCTGCACCAGGCAGCGCTGGTGGAGCTCGACCAGAAGCGCCGCAACCAGATGTACGTGAAGATGCAGCAACTCATGGACGATGACGCGATCGTGGACTGGGTCATGTACCGCACGAAGCACTACGCGCACTCGCCCGACCTCGACCCGTCGCTCATCACGCAGCGGTTCGCCAAGTACCGGGCGTGGACCTTCACGAGCTGAGAGACCGCGATCATGCTTCGCTATCTGATGTGGCGGCTCGGCATGACCGTGGCCGTCGCGGTGATCGTTGCCGCATTTCTCGGCGTGCTGGCCAGGATCGTTCCCGGCGACCCGGTGACGCTCGTCATGGGCCCCCGGGCGAGCCCCCAGTTCGCAAAGCAAGTGCGCGAGCAGATGGGCCTGGACGAGCCGGTCTGGGTACAGGTGGGTTCGTTCCTGTGGAACGCCGTGCAAGGCGACCTCGGCACCGACTTCGTCTCGCACCAACCGGT
>JBOHBN010000149.1:0-4710 GCA_050698355.1 Streptosporangiales bacterium
AAATCGTTTTCGAGTAAAGTGGCTATGGGCCCACGCTGGGTCAACGGTTTGTCGCCCTGAAGTGTAAGTAGATCAGCTCGCAATGGCGAGCTGAGCTACTGACACTTCAGGGCGACAACCCGTTGACCCAGCGTGGGCCCATCGCCACTCTCCTCGAAAACGATTTCTGAATCGGCCGGGTCAGGTACGTGAGCACCCTGCCGGACCGTACGTTCGGCCGCGCCCTCGCCTTCTGGGTGCTGCGGCCCCTGGGACATCCGCGTAATCGCGGAGGACTAAGACGCCTAGCCCCGGCCCAAATGACCACGTTAGGTGGGCGGAGTCGGCTACCGGCGGTGCTCGTCAGCAGTAGTCCGCCCAGAGCTGCTGCGTCGCGCCGTCAACGGTGACCTGCCCGCCGTAGGGCAGGATCACCTGCGGCCGCGTATGCCCGAAAGGCACCCCGACGCAGACGACCGCACCCGGGTTGTAGCGGCCGACCAGGTCGATCGCGACGTCACGTTGCCCGGCACGGTGTGCCGCCCGTTCCCGCGCCGGCGGCCGCTTGTCGAAGTTCGACGCCGGCGGCCGTGCGACGAGCACCGCATCGACCGCGGCGAGCACACCACGTTCGCCGAGCGAACGGAGGATCCAGCCGAACTCCCGAAGCGGGATCACCTCCTCGCTCGTCTCGAGCAGGAGCACCCCGCCGTCGAGCACCGACGAGTCGACAGGGAAGCGCCCGGCGGTAAGCATCCACTGGACGACCTCGATGCATCCGCCCCACGTCCGCCCCGTCACGGAACGCGCCGCACCGGCCCAGGTCCACTGCTCGGTCGCCTCCCGGTCTCCGTACTCGATCAACGCTGCCGGGTCCGCCCAGTCCTTGCCGAAGTCCTCGGACTCGCCCGGGTCAGTGACCTCGAGCCGCTCGCCGGTCAGGAGCGCGGCCCGCAACGCCGCCGCGTGGCACCGGTCGACCGCGGGTCCGGGACCCAGCTGCACCTGGGTCGAACCCCCGTAGAACCCCGCGACGCCGTGTACCCACAGCCACGACAGGAGGTTCGTGTTGTCGCTGTAGCCGAGGAACGGCTTCGGGTCGGCGCATACCGGCTCGGGATCGAGGTGCGGCACCACCGTGATCTGGTCCTCGCCACCGATCGTCGCGAGGACGGCACGAATCTCGGTGTCGGCGAAGGCGGCGTTGACATCGGCGGCCCGCTCCTGCGCGCTCGCGCCTACCCGACGGGTCGTCGGGTACTCGACAGGCATGAGCCCGGTAGCTTCGGTGAGGCGTCGCATCGCTTGCTCATGCACTGCCAGAGCGACGCCGGGAGCGGCGAACGACGGCGACAGGACCGCGACCTTGTCACCGGGACGAGCTTTCGCGGGATGCGCGATGTGGTGAACCATGCGCGCATCCGACCAGCAACCGTGGTCTCGGGCAAGTCAATTCGCGCGCTCATCGCAAGCGGCTGAGCTATCCTCCTGCGGGGGCGTGATTTGTTGCACCCTGATCCGTCACCGCTCTGGGAGCTCAAGGATGCCGTCTGTCCATACGCTCGCGACCTTCGCCGTTGCCGCCGTCCTGTTCTCCGTCGTGCCCGGACCGTCCGTGTTGTACCTCATTGCGCGGAGCCTGAGCCAGGGCCACCGCGCGGGCGCGGTTTCCGTCGCCGGCATCGCCGCCGGGACCGCGGTCCAAGTGGTCGCCATGGCAGTCGGGCTCGCGGCGTTGCTCGCGACGTCGGCGACGTGGTTCGCGGTCGTGAAGTACGCCGGTGCCGCCTACCTGATCGCCTTGGGCATCCGTACCCTGCTCAGCTCCCGCGAGCACGACACCGAGCAGCCGCCTCGCGCGCAGCCGCTACTGGCGGTCGGCTGGCAGGGGTTCGTGGTCACCGTCCTGAATCCCAAGCTCGCACTGTTCCTGCTCGCGCTGCTTCCCCAGTTCGTCGACCCGTCCAAAGGGCCTGCCGGGCCGCAGATCGCCGTCCTCGGGGCAACGCTGATCATCGTCGGTGCTGTGAACGACTTGTGCTACACCGTTTTCGCGAGCGCATTGGGAAGGCGACTACGCCGCACCACCTCGGTCCTGCGCCACAGCAAATCGGCCAGCGGTGTCATCTACATCGCACTGGGAATCTTCACGGCTGTAACCGGCCACCGGCCACGCACCGCCTAAACCGAGCCGGTGACCGAGTTCCCCTGGGATCCTCTGCCCCGGGGGACGACGGTTCGACCTGGTGATCTCGCGTCGAGGACGTACCGAGCGCGCTGCCGGACCAGCTGGCCCGGCTTGCCGACGCGGGACGACGACCCGAGGTGTCCTGGCCCCACCGCGACCTCGCGGTAGCCACCAGCACGAAGCCGCTGTCCACAGCAACCTGACCGGCTTCCACAGCTTCGCGTTCGCTCCCGCGCGCGGTCGCGCGTTCGTGCGACGCTGCCGCGCATGCGTCCCGTACTGAAGTCCGCGCTCCGCCGGCTGTGGCGTGACCGCTCCACGCTGCAGATCGGCCTCGACCCCGACCGCGCTCTCGTGCTCGCCGGGTGCGACGACGAGACCGTCCGCGTGCTCGACGCCCTCGACGGGACGCGCGAACGCGCACCCGGCGGCACCGCCGGACGGGAGCCGTCCGACCAGCGCCTCGTCGAGCTGCTGATGAGCGCCGGCGTGCTCGACGACGCCGGCGCGAGCACCGCGCCCGTTCCGGGTCTCGACCGCGACCACCGCGATCGCCTCGCACCCGACCTGGCCTCGCTCTCGGTGCTGACCGGTACGCCGGACGCCGGGCTGGGGCCGCTTCGCCGCCGGCGTGATGCCGCCGTACGGGTGCACGGAGCGGGGCGTATCGGCACCGCTCTCGCGTTGCTGCTGGCAGGCGCCGGCGTCGGCGCGATCGACGTCCAGGATCCGGGGCCCACCCGCCCGGCGGACTGCGCTCCCGGCGGTCTCGCGCTCGCGGACGTCGGGCGCCGTCGCGACGCGGCGACCCGTGACCTGCTCGCCCAGTTCCCGGTGCGGTACGAGTGGTCCGGTACGCGACCCTCTGCCGTCGTCCTGGTCGGCCCGGCGTGCGCCGACCTGCGGCTGCGCGCGGAGCTGCTGCGGGCGGGCGTACCGCACCTGGCCGCCGCGGTGCGCGAGACGACGGGATTGGTCGGCACGTTCGTGCTGCCGGCGCGTTCGGCGTGCCTACGCTGCCTGGACCTGCACCGCGCCGACCGCGACCCCGCCTGGCCGGTGCTGGCCGCCCAACTGGCGAACGGTGGCGCAGCGGTCGAGGCATGCGATACCGTCCTCGCCGCCGCGGTCGCGGCCTGCGCAGCGCGTGAGGTGCTGACACTGCTCGACGGGGGCGAACAACCGACCACCGTCGGCGGCACGGTGGAGCTCGCCTTGCCGAGCTGGCGGTGGCGCCGGCGTACCTGGCCACCACACCCGGACTGTCATTGCCTGGGCGACTGAGCGCATCCGGCGGCACAATGGAAGGGTGAATGACGTACCCCGCCGTGCTGTGAGCCGGTCCGCCAAGCTCGCCTCGCTCCCCCTCGGGTTCGCCGGACGAGCCGCGCTCGGCCTGGGCAGGCGCATCGGAGGCGAATCCGCCGACCGGGTCGCATCGGAGGTGCAGCAGCGCACCGCGGAGCAGATCTTCAAGGTCCTCGGGCAGCTCAAGGGCGGCGCGATGAAGTTCGGGCAGGTGCTCTCCGTACTGGAGGCCGCCCTGCCGCCCGAGCTCGCCGGCCCCTACCGCGCGACCCTCACCCGGCTGCAGGAGGCCGCTCCGCCGATGCCCGTGAGCACCGTGCATGCCGTGCTCGCGGCCAACCTCGGCGACGACTGGCGCGACGCGTTCACCTCGTTCGACGACCAGCCGGCCGCGGCTGCCTCGATCGGCCAGGTGCACCGTGCGGTGTGGTCGGACGGCACCGACATCGCGGTCAAGGTGCAGTACCCGGGCGCCGGCGCCGCCCTGCTCAGCGACCTGAACCAGATCGTCCGGCTCAGCCGGTTGTTCAGCATCATCATGCCCGGCACCGACATCAGGCCGCTGATCGAGGAGCTGCGCACCCGGGTAGCCGAGGAGCTCGACTACGCCCGCGAGGCGGAGGCGCAGCGTCACTTCGCCGAGGTCTACGGCGACGACCCGGACATCCACGTACCGGGCGTGGTCGCGCAGCACGGGCAGGTCCTCGTCACCGAGTGGATGGACGGCACCCCGCTCGCCGAGATCATCAGCGCGGGTGACCGGGAGCAACGTGACCGTGCCGGGATGCTGCTCGCCCGGTTGCTGTTCTCCTGCCCCGAGCGCGCGCACATGTTGCACGCCGACCCGCACCCGGGCAACTTCCGGCTGCTCGACGACGGCCGCCTCGGGGTGCTCGACTTCGGTCTCGTCGCCCGGCTACCCGAGGGCCTGCCCGATGCGGTCGGGCTGCTCATGCGGCTGGCGCTCGAAGGCGACGCGTCGAGCGTCGAGCGAGGCCTGCGCGAGGAAGGGTTCGTGCGTCCGGACGTCGAGGTCGACGCCGAGGAGTTGCTGGCATACCTCACGCCGTTCCTGGACCCGATCAAGCAGGAACGGTTCCATTTCAGCCGTGCGTGGATGCGCGACCAGGTGGGCCGCGCGGGCGACCCGGCGTCCAGCCACTACGAGTGGACGAAGCGGCTCAACCTCCCACCTGACTACCTGCTCGTGCACCGGGTCTGGGTCGGCGGCATCG
>JBOHBN010000150.1:0-1257 GCA_050698355.1 Streptosporangiales bacterium
CTCGCGAAAGGTCCTGTCATGGCGAGTGTCGAACACGATGGACACCACGTTCTGCGTCGAGGCCCTGACCGAAGCGCTCGCCACCTACGGCACCCCGGACATCTTCAACACCGACCAAGGCTCGCAGGGCGGATTCAACTGGTCGTCGCAACACCTCGATCGTGGAGGTGTGCGATGGAACGCGGTAAGAGACAGGCCCTGGGGGTGCAGGCGGGTGCTCGACGGCAGTGGGCGGCGGATCGGGCGCTACGGCCGCCGATGCGCTCACCGGGCCGGCCTGAGCCCTCCCGTGCCGTGCAGCGGGCATTTTGGCGGCTGATCGCCGACGGAACGAAGACGGTTGAGGCCACGGTCGAGGTCGGCGTGTCATGGCCGGTCGGGGCACGGTGGTTCCGACACGCTGGCGGCATGTCGCCGATCAGCTTGGACGAACCCACCGGCCGCTACCTGTCGTTCGCCGAGCGTGAGGAGATCGCCCTGCTACGCGCCCAGGACCACGGGGTGCGCGAGATCGCCCGCCGGATCGGACGCGATCCCGGGACGGTCTCGCGCGAGCTCCGCCGCAACGCCGCGACCAGGAGCGGCAAGCAGGTCTACCGGGCCCTGGTGGCGCAGTGGAAGGCGCAACAGGCCGCGAAGCGGCCGAAGACCGCGAAGCTCGTGAACAACAACAGGTTGCGTACGTATGTGCAAGAACGGCTTTCGGGCAATGTCCGCCGACCCGATGGCACGATCGTTGCGGGCCCCGAGACGCCAGCCTGGAAGGGGCTGAACAAGCCGCATCGACAAGACAGGCGCTGGGCGACGGCATGGAGCCCGGAGCAGATATCCCACCGGCTCCGGGTCGACTTCGGCGATGATGAGTCCATGCGCATCAGCCACGAGGCGATCTATCAGTCGCTGTTCATCGCCGGGCGCGGCGCACTCAAACGGGACCTGGTCGCGTGTCTGCGCACCGGCCGGGCGCTGCGAGAACCGCGAGCCCGATCACGCAACAAGGCGCAGGGACACGTCACCGCGGATGTCGTGATCAGCGAACGACCCGCCGAAGCCGCCGACCGAGCCGTTCCAGGGCATTGGGAGGGCGATCTGATCATCGGGACGGGCCGGTCCGCGATCGGCACGCTCGTCGAGCGCAGCAGCCGGTCCACGCTCCTGGTGCATCTGCCCCGACTGGAGGGCTGGGGGGAGATCCCGCCGGTGAAGAACGGCCCTGCCCTCGGCGGTTACGGCGCCGCCGCGATGAACACCGCGCTG
>JBOHBN010000151.1:0-27289 GCA_050698355.1 Streptosporangiales bacterium
GGACACGAATGTGCTGATCGGCGTGAACCCCTTGCTCATGTCCAGGCCGAACAGCTCACCGATGTAGAAAGACGCGAGGATCATGTTCAGCGGCGCCACCGGGGTCCAGCCCAGCCAGTACATCCACGAGGTGATGCCGTTGACGTGACCGGCGAGCCGCGGCCACTTGCGGTACGCCGGTGCCGCGTACGTCGGCGACCCACCGGTGCGGTCGGGCATCATGCCGGACAGCTCCGCGAGCAGCAGGCACAGCATCCAACCAGTGAGGGTGAAGAAGATGATGATGGGGACGTAGGACGCACCGAACGTCGTCACGAAAACGGGCGCCGAGCCGGTAACGAGGATCGTGCCGGCGAGGCCGATGACGAACGCGCCCCACCAGTTGGTGCCCTTGTCCAGACTCTCGCCGTTGCCGAACGTGACGTCGGACGTCACCGTCGGTCCAGGGCCTGTTTCAGACATGCGCCTACCTCCCTGCGGCCCCCGTGGGACCAGCACCGCACGCGCAACGGCGTGCGCGAACAGGTCAGAACATGGTGAGGTACTTGTTGATCTCCCAGTCGCTGACGCGGCTGTGGTAGTCGGCGAACTCGGCGCGCTTCACCTCGGCGAAGTAGTCGACATAGTCGCCGTCGCGGACTTGCCCCAGCGCCGCGCGCAACACGTCGTCGCGGGTCAGCTCCTCCATCGCCTCGGGCAGGATGGCCGGCAGCCGAGTGATGCCCCGTGCCTCGATCTCGGCCAGTGAGCAGGCGTACAGATTGTCGCGCACCGGCTCGCCCGGGCTGAGGTTTCTGTCGATGCCGTCCATGCCCGCGGCGAGCAGCGCTGTGGCGGCGAGGTACGGGTTCGCCGAACCGTCCACGCCACGGTGCTCGATCCGCCCGGGCTCGGGCACCCGCAGCATGACCGTACGGTTGTTGCCGCCGTAGGCGTTGTACGCGGGCGCCCATGTCGATCCCGTATTCGGGGCGCCGACCCCGACGCGCTTGTAGGAGTTCACCGTCGGGCAGATCACGCCCGCGATCGCTCGGCCGTGTTCGATGAGGCCGCCCATGAACTGGTACGCGAGCTCGGACAGGCCGAGCCCCTGCGGGTCGGCCGACGTCTCGAAGAGCGCCGAGTCGGAGCCGTCCCACAGGCTGACGTGCAGGTGCAAGCCATTACCGGTGAACTGAGTGAACGGCTTCGGCATGAACGTGGCCGCCATGCCCGCCTCGTGCGCCAGCATGTGCACCATGTAGCGGAAGAAGATCGCACGGTCGGCGGTGGTGAGCGCGTCGGCGTACTCGAAGTTCTGCTCGAACTGGCCGTTGCCGTCCTCGTGGTCGTTGGCGTAGTTCGACCAACCGAGCTCATTCAGGTGGGACGACACCGTGGACAGGTGATCCCACATCCGGCTCAGGCCCTTGACCTCGTAGCAGGGCTTGTCGGAGTAGTCGAGGCTGTCGGCGAGCTCGATGCCGCCGTCGCCGGTACGCCGCACCAGCATGTACTCGGCCTCGATGCCCGTCTTGAACTCCCAGCCGCGCTCCTCGCGTAGCCGGTCCATCTGCCGACGCAGGATCACCCGCGGCGCGTACGGCCATGGCTCGCCTTCGACGTGCGGGTCGCAGTGCAGCACCGCCACCTGTGGGCGCCACGGCAACCTGGTGTAGGAGGAGGGGTCGGGGATCGCCATCAGGTCCGGGTCGGACGGGTTCTGGCCCATCGCACCGGCGGCGAACCCCGCGAAGCCGGCGCCGTCGGTGAGCAGGGCCTCCACGCTCTGCGCCGGGACCATCTTCGCGCACGGCTTGCCGTGCATGTCCACGAACATGGCGAGGAAGAACTCGATCCCGTCCTCCTCGGCCTGCTTGACCATGCGTTCGCGCTCTTCGTTCAGTAGGTCGGGGTGCACGGTGCTCCTCCTCGCGTCGCTTACTCGGCCCGGTGAGTCCGCCACGCAGCTACCAGCCGCTCTTCGGGTGGCCTGGTACCCAATCGGTTCCCACCAGTGGCACCTGCGCCATCGCCGCCGCCTCGATGGTGAGAGCGGCGAGGTCCTCCGGCTCCAGGTTGTGCACGTTCGACTTGCCGCAGGCGCGCGCGAGCGTGGCCAGTTCCATGGTCAGCGCCTTCAGGTAGCCGGTGACCCGGCGGGCACCCCACTCCGGATCCAGGCGGGCCTCCAGCGTCGGATCCTGAGTAGTGATGCCGACCGGGCAGCGCCCGGTCTGCATCCGGTCGCAGTACCCCGGAGCCGTGCCGAGCGCGGCATAGTCCGCCGTCGCGTCGTGTTCTTCGCCGTCCTGGACGTAGGTGCGGCTGTTGCACCCCAACGCTATGAGCGACGCGACGCCGATCGACACCGCGTCCGCGCCGAGCGCGAGCGCCTTGGCCACGTCGGCTCCGGTACGGACGCCGCCGGAGACGATGAGCTGCACCTGGTCTTCCATGCCGACCTCGCGCAACGCCTCCGCGGCCAGGCGTACGGCCGGAAGCGACGGGATACCCGCGTTCTCGAGGAACACGTCCTGGGTCGCGGCGGTGCCGCCCTGCATCCCGTCGACCACGACGACATCCGCACCCGCGGCGACGGCGAGCTTCACGTCGTTGGTGACTCGCGTCGCGCCGACCTTCACGTAGATCGGCTTCTCCCAAGAAGTCGCCTCGCGCAACTCCTCCAGCTTGATCCGCAGGTCATCGGGCCCGACCCAGTCCGGGTGCCTGCTCGCCGACCGCTGGTCGATACCGGGCGGCAGTGTACGCATCGCGGCGACCCGTTCGCTCACCTTCTGGCCGAGCAGCATCCCACCGCCGCCGGGCTTCGCGCCCTGGCCGATCACCACCTCGATCGCGTCCGCGGCGCGCAGGTCGGTGGGATTGAACCCGTACCGCGACGGCAGGCACTGATAGACGAGCGTCTTGGACGCCTTGCGCTCCTCCTGGGTCATGCCGCCGTCACCGGTCGTGGTGGAGGTGCCGACTGTCGTCGCCGCCCGGCCGAGCGCCTCCTTGGCGTGCGCGGACAGTGCACCGAAGCTCATCCCCGCGATGGTTATCGGGATGGCGAGCTCGATCGGCTTGCTCGCGAACCGGCTGCCGAGCACGGTCGCGGTATCGCACCTCTCCCGGTACCCCTCGAGCGGGTACCGGGACGCGGACGCGGTGAGGAACACCAGGTCGTCGAACGTCGGCACGGCTCGCTTCGCGCCCCAGCCGCGGATCTCGTACCTGCCTTGCTCGGCCATCTCCTGGATGTGCGCGATGGTCTGCGGCGGGTAGGTGTGGCTCGCCCGCAGTTGGTCGACCGGCGGTGGCGTGGAGTCAGGCATATTAGTACTTCTGCTCCTTCAGCGCGTCGAAGTTGTACAGCTGCTTGGCCGAGGCCACGCGGGTGACGTTCTGCGGGTCGACGTGGTCGAAGGCCGCCTGCTTGACGAGCTTTTCGACGGTGTCGACGTCCCGTTCGGTGAGGTCTTCGACGCGGGCGTCGGAGCCGAGCGAGCCGATCGACCCGGCCACGTAGATCACCGTCTCGTACAGGGAGTCGCCGAGCGCGTGCCCGGCATCGCCGCCGACGAGGATCGTGCCGGCCTGCGCCATGAACCCGCTCATGTGGCCGACGTCGCCACCCACCAGCACGGTGCCGCCCTTGAGCGAGATCCCCGCGCGTGAGGACGCGTCCCCCTCGATCACGAGCAGGCCGCCGTGGCTGGACGCGCCCGCGCACTCCGACGCGTTGCCCTTGATCCACACCGTGCCACTCATCAGGTTCTCCGCGACCGACCAGCCGACGAACCCGTCGACCGTCACGTCCGGCCCGTCGCCGAGGCCCCCGATGAAGTACCCAGCGGCGCCCTCGATGCGTACGTCGACGCGGTTGGTCAGGCCGACCGCGAGATTATGCCGTCCCGAGGGGTGCAGGATCCTCGCAGCGGCACCGTCGGGCAGCCGCGCGAGCTCCCGGTTGATCTCGCGGGTGGACTGTTCCACGCAGTCGAACACCGCGGGCTCCATCAGACCGTCCATGCGTGAATCTCCTCCGGCATCGGCTCGAACACCTCCGCCTTCTCCACACCGGGCAGCGACGCGAGCGCGTGGTACTCCGAGCCGAACGCGACGTACTCATCGGTCTCGGCGACCACCGCGGGCTTGCAGGCGAACGAGTCGCGGAGGACGGCGAACTCCGTCGCCGTGGCGACCAGCAGGGTGTAGAACCCGTCCAGGTCCTTCAACACCAGGCGCAACGCGTCCTCCAAAGTGGCGCCCCCGCGCATCTGCCAGGCGATGTATCGCGCGCACACCTCGGTGTCGTTGTCGGTGACGAACCCGATGCCCTCGCGCGCGAGCTTGCGGCGCACCGTCGCGTAGTTGGAGAACGAGCCGTTGTGTACGAGCGCCAGGTCGGGCGCGGTGACGAACGGGTGCGAGTGGTCGGTCGTGACCGCGGACTCCGTGGCCAGCCTGGTATGGCCGACGCCCTGGTAACCGGTGCGCCGCTCGATCTCGAACCGGTCGCAGATCTCCCGCGGCGCGCCGACGTCCTTGAACACCTCGACCGCGGTACCGAAGCCCACCACGACCAGCTCCGGCTCGGCGGCGAGCAGGGCTTCGCGGATGTTCTCCGCGGTGCCCGCCGCCACGTATGACGCGCCGCCGGCGTAGGTGGACTCGAGCCGGACTTCCCCGCCCAGCAGCTCGGTCGCCCGGCCGGCGACCGTTGCGGGGTCCGTACCTGCAGACAACCGGACGCTGAACCGGAGCTCGCCGCTCGGCACCGCGTCTCCGTACAGCGCGATGCCGGCGGAGTCCGGCCCGCGCGTGCTCATACAGTCGAGCATTGACGTGAGCAACGTCCCTAGTTGCGGCCGCAGGAACGGCTGCTTCAGATGAAGGCCAACGATTCCGCACATTCGTCATCGCTCCTCGAGACGCGTGCCTCAGGTGGCATCGGTCATGGGTCTAAGGTTCGAACCACAGACCAATCACCGAAATGATGCAACACCGCGGCGCAGCCGCCTGTCAAGGGTTGTTCGTTCGGCCGCCGCTGACGATCACGCGCACCAGCTGCTCACTGTGGCCGGGATCGCTGCGTACTGCGCTTGCGCCGGCTATCTTGCAGCACGATCACCCGCAGCTGCTCGCGAGTACGCTCGATGTGCTCTGTCATGAGCGACGATGCATGCCCGGCGTCCTTGCCACGGATCGCCTCGTAGATCTCTCGATGGTCGGTCAGCGACTCCGCCACCGGCTCGACGTATTCCAGCAGGTCGTGCGGGCTGAACAGCGCCCCGCGTGCCTGGTCGATGCCCGCCTGCAGGCGGGTGTTCTTCGACGCTCGCGCCACCGCGCTGTGGAACCGGGAATCGGACAGCCGGAACGCCGCCCGGCTCTCCGCTGACTCCATCATCGTGATCGCGCTTCGCAGCTGGGTGAGATCGCCACGGTCCCGACGCTGCGCCGCCAACCCGGCAGCGTGTTGCTCCAGCGCCATGCGAAAGTCGATGATCTCGTCCATCTCGCCACGCTGCTCGCGCACGTGCTCGCGCCACTCGCTGAACGGCCTGGACAGCTGGGTGACGAACGTCCCACCGTTCGCGCCGCGCCGTACCTCCACGTATCCCCGCGCGGCGAGCGACTTGATCGCCTCGCGCAAGCTCGCGCGCGCCACGCCGAGCTCCTCGGCGAGCTCACGTTCGGGCGGCAACCGATCGCCGGGGCCGAGCTCGCCACGGTGGATCATGCCGCGGATGTGCTCCGCGACCCCCTCCGTCAGGCGCATCGACGTCAACGGGCTTGCCATGCCCGCCAGGGTAGCCCCGCCGTTGCGGTCTTTCGCACCGGTTACGGCTACAGTCCCGGGGCAGGATGGAGGGAGCACACGTGACGGCGGAGGACGACACTCGGCTCGAAGAGGCGCTCGAGCAGCTCATCGCGGAACGGGTCCGCGAGTTTCGTGCCGCACTCGGCTGGAGCGTCACCCAGCTCGCCGAGCGCAGCGGGTTGTCCAAGAGCATGCTGTCGAAGATCGAGAACGCGAAGGCGTCCAGCAGCCTCGGTACCCTCGCCCGGCTCAGCGAGGCGCTCTCGGTGCCGGTGACGGCGTTCTTCCGCGGTCTGGACGAGGAACACGACGTCCTGCACATCAAGGCGGGCCGCGGCCTCGACATCGAGCACCGCGGGTCGCGCTCCGGCTCGCGGTACCAGTTGCTCGGGCGGATGCGGTATCCGTACGACCTGCTGGAGCCGGTACTGGTCACGATCACAAGACGCAGCAAGATCTTCCCGCTGTACCAGCACCAGGGCACCGAGCTGCTGTACATACTGGAAGGGAAGATGACGTACTCGGTTGGCGACGACAGATACGACCTGGACCTAGGTGACGCCTTGCAGTTCGCAGGCGAGGTGCCGCACGGTCCGGTCGAGATGGGCGAGCTGCCGGTCAGGTTCCTCACCATCAAGGCGTTGCCTTCGAGCGGATGAATTCGCTCACAGGCATTGCGTTCAACGGGGTGCGCGTTGTTGCATGGTGTTCACCAGCAGGCGACAGTGTTTCCTGTGATGCCTAGAGCGCAGCGACAGCGGCCGGCGGTCACAGGTACCACGAGGGAGACAACGTGAGCAGAACGCGCGGGCCCAGGTATTCCGCGTTTCGGCTGCTACAGCAGGGTCTTGCCAAGAAGGAGTGGCCGGCGGCGTGGTATGAGAACGAGCTACGCCCCAGCTACGACGTGGTCATCATCGGCGGCGGTGTGCACGGCTTGGCGGCCGCGTACTACCTGGCGAAGAACCACGGCATCACCAACGTCGCCGTGCTCGACAAGAGCTACATCGGCAGCGGCGGTTCCGGCCGCAACACCGCGATCGTCCGGTCCAACTACCTCACGCCTGAGGGTGTCGCGTTCTACGACCGGTCGGTCAGGCTCTACGAGGGGCTCGCCGCCGACCTGAACTTCAACGTCATGTTCGCCCAGCGCGGGCACATGACTCTGGCGCACAACGACTCGTCGCTGCGCACGATGCGGTGGCGCGCCGAGGTGAACAAGGTGCAGGGCGTCGACTCCAAGGTCATCGGCCCGGACGAGATCAAGCGGCGGGTTCCGTATCTCGACGTCTCACCGCAAGCGCGGCATCCCATCCAGGGTGCGCTGTACCACCCCCCGGGCGGCATCATCAGGCACGACGCGGTGGTGTGGGGGTATGCACGCGGCGCGCACGCCGCTGGAGTGCACATCCACCAGCACACCACCGTGCAGGACATCGAGGTATCCGGCGGCAATGGGGATCGGCGGGACGGGATGGGCAGGGTCACCGGCGTGGTCACCGACAGGGGGCGCATCGCCGCGGGCACGGTGCTGAACGCGACCGCCGGTTGGGCCACGACGATCGCGGACATGGTCGACCTGCCGTTGCCCATCGAGACCTTCCCGCTGCAGGCCGCGGTCACCGAGCCGGTCCGGCCGTTCCTCCACACGGTGATCGTCTCCGGGTCCCTGCACGTGTACGTCAGCCAGACCGACCGCGGGGAGCTGGTCTTCGGGGCGAGCGTCGACCCGTTCACCTCGTACTCGATGCGCGGGTCGCTGGAGTTCATCGAGGGCTTGGCGGGCCACGTGCTCCAGCTGATGCCAGCGCTGTCCAAGATGCGGCTGCTGCGGCAGTGGGCCGGCCTCTGCGACATGACGCCCGACTTCAGCCCGATCATGGGTCGTACGCCGGTCGGCGGGTTCTACGTCGACGTCGGGTGGGGCACGTACGGGTTCAAGGCGGGTCCCGTGAGCGGCGAGGCGATGGCCGCCTGCATCGCCGAGCAGCGCACGCCGGAGATCATCACCGCCTTCGGACTCGACCGGTTCGACCACGGCGACCTGGTCGGCGAGAAGGGCGCCGCGTCGGTGGGCCACTGATGAAGGAGCTGATCGCGCGATGATGTTGCTGCCCTGCCCGCACTGCGGGCCGCGCAACGCCACCGAGTTCAAGTACGTCGGCGAGGCGACGCACCGGCCCGACCCGGCGACGACGACGCCCGCGGATTGGCGCTCGTACCTGTACCACGAGCGCAACGTACGCGGCTGGGCGCGGGAGAGCTGGTACCACCAGGCGGGCTGCCGGCGGTATTTCACCGTAGAGCGACATACCGAGCAGAACCGCGTAGGAGAGCCACGATGAGTTACCGGTTGGAGCGCCGGCCCGGCGAGGTGATCGACCGCGCGCGGCCGCTGCGGTTCTGGTTCAACGGCACCGCGTACCCCGCATACGAAGGCGACACCATCGCGTCCGCGCTGGCCGCATCCGGCGTGCGGATGATGTCGCGCAGCTTCAAGTATCACCGGCCACGCGGACTGCTCACCGCCGACTACGTCGACCCTGGTTGCGTGGTGCAGGTCGACGACGAGCCGAACGTGCGCGGCGGGCATCGCCTCGTACGAG
Source organism: Streptosporangiales bacterium (assembly GCA_050698355.1). Classification (GTDB taxonomy): domain Bacteria; phylum Actinomycetota; class Actinomycetes; order Streptosporangiales; family WHST01; genus JBOHBN01. The sequence continues at coordinate 8,416 of JBOHBN010000151.1, forward strand.
ACGGCATGCGGGTCAGCTCGCAGAACACCTGGCCGTCGCTGCGGTTCGACGCCAAGTCGGCCAACGGGCTCGCGAAGCGCTTCCTGTCCGCGGGCTTCTACTACAAGACCTTCATCAAGCCCCGTTTCCTGTGGCCGGCGTACGAGCGGGTGCTGCAGCGGTTCGTACACGCCGGTGAGATCAGCCCGGACACACCGCACGACTACTACGACAATCGGTACGCGCACCCCGACGTCCTGGTCGCCGGTGGCGGTCCCGCCGGCCTGGCCTCGGCGATCGCGGCGGCCGAGGACGGCGCCTCGGTACTGCTGGTGGAGGAGAACCACCAGCTCGGTGGGCACCTGCGCTGGGGTTCGGCCGACGACCTGGCGGTGTGTGCCCAGCTGCGTGACCGGGTGGCCCAGCTCGACGCGATCGAGGTGATGACCGACGCGGTCGTGCTCGGCCGGTACGACGACAACTGGGTTGCCGTCGTGCAGCGCGGGGGCGTCGCCGCCCGCGAACGGCTGGTCAAGGCGCGCGCGAAGTCCCTCGTCGCCGCTCCCGGCCTGATCGAGCGCCCGTACGTGTTCCAGGGCAACGACCTGCCAGGCGTCATGCTCTCCACGGCGGTCCGGCGCCTCGCGAACCTCTACGCGGTCAGGCCCGGCGACCGCGCCGTCGTTGTCACCGCGAACGGCGATGGCGACGCGGCCGTCGACGACCTGCGCGGCGCCGGGGTCGACGTCGTGCACGTCGAGGACGCGCGCAAGGGTGGCGACGTGCTGCGCGCGAGCGGGGGCAGCAGCGTACGCGCGGTCGACGTCGCCCTCGGTGGCCGGATCGAGTGCGACCTGCTGGTCACCGCCACCGGCTGGACCGCACCCACGTCGCTGATCGGCATGGCCGGAGACCGCCCGCGATACGACGCGACGGCCGCGCGGTTCGTACCGACGTCCGCCGCGCTACCGGACGGCGTGTTCGCCACCGGCGGCGTCGTCGGTGACGCATCCGGCGACGGGCTGGTCGAGCACGGATCCGTCGTCGGCCGGGCCGCGGCCCGGCACGCGAAGACGGTCGGCCAGGCGTACGCGGCGGTGCCGACCCGCCCGGACGACGCCCCGCCACCGCCGCCGACCGGCCCGGCGGTGGAGCTTCCCGAGCTCGTGCCCGCGCCACACCCGGAGCTGTTCTGCTCGCCTACGCACGGCTTCGTCGACTTCGCCGAGGACGTGACCACCAAGGACATCAAGCAGGCCGTCGCCGAGGGGTACGACTCGGTCGAGCTGGCCAAGCGGTACACCACCGCGACCATGGGCCCGACGCAGGGCAAGCTGGAGGTGATGAACACGATCGCCGCGCACGCCCGCGCCACCGGGCGCACGATCGCGGAGACCGGCATCACCACCTGGCGCCCGCCGTACCAGCCGGTGTCGCTCGGAGCGCTCGCCGGCCGCATCTTCGAGCCGGCGCGGTACTCCCCCATGCAGGAGTGGCACGACGCGCACGGCGGCAGGCCGATGACCGCCGGCGCGTGGATCAGGCCGGACGACTATGTCTACTCCGCCACACCCGGGATCCCCGCCACCGGCGACCCGCAAGGCGAGGCGCGCAACGTACGCGAGAACGTCGGGATCATCGACGTCACCCCGATCGGCAAGCTCGACCTGCGCGGCCCCGACGTACCGAAGCTGCTGAACCAGCTGTACGTCAACAAGTGGAGCAAGCTCGGCGTCGGCCGCGTCCGCTACGGCGTGATGTGCGCCGAGGACGGCGTCGTGCTCGATGACGGCGTCACCGGCCGGCTCGACGACGAGCACTACCTGATGAGCACCACCTCGTCCGGCGCGGGCGCGGTCTGGGAGTGGGTGGAGAGCTGGCTGCAGACCGAGCACCCGGAATGGCGGGTGCATGTCACACCGGTGACGACCGCGTACGCCAGCATCAACGTGGCGGGACCGCGGTGCCGGGAGCTGCTGCTGCACCTCGTCGACGGCGTGGACCTCGGCAACGAGGCCTTTCCCTACATGCACGTGCGCACCGGCACCGTCGCCGGGGTGCCGGACTGCGTGCTGTGGCGAATCGGGTTCACCGGTGAGCTCTCCTACGAGCTGCACATACCGGCGTCGTACGGCCTGCACGTGTGGGAGCAGCTGATGGCGTACGGCAAGGATCTCGGCGTCCGCCCGTTCGGGGTGGAGGCCCAGCGGGTATTGCGCTTGGAGAAGGGTCATCTCATCGTCGGCCAGGACACCGACGGGTTGACCAAGGCGTACAGCGCAGGCCTGGACTGGGCGGTGAAGCTGGACAAGAGCGACTTCGCGGGGATGCCCGAGCTGCGGTGGGAGTCCGAGGGCAGCGACCATCCACGGCTCGTCGCCGTGCAGCCGGTCGATCCGACGGTGGTGCCGGACGAGGCGAGCCAGCTGATCGGTGGCGGGAACACGATCGTCGGGCGGATCACGTCCAGCCGGATGTCACCGACGCTTCTCCGTTCGGTCTGCCTCGCCCAGGTTGACGCTGCGCTCGCGGCCCCCGGCACCGAAGTGACGGTGCTGCTGCCGGACGGCACCCGCACCGCGGCCCGCGTACAGGAGCACCTCGCCCACGTCGACCCCGAAGGGGAGAGGCAACGTGTCTGAGAAGCGTTACCAGGGCCCGGCGCCGGTCGCGCGCAGCCCGATTCCGCCGGCCGGCACCGTACGGGTCGAGGACGGGTGGGAAGTTGGCGACCACCGTGCCACCGCGGCGTTGACCCTCGCCGATGCGTCGGCCACCGCGAAGATCACCGTACGCGCTACGCCGTCGGGGCCGATGCCCGAGGCGCTCGGCACCAGGTTCGGCCGGACCGTACGCGATGGTGACCGGCTCATCGTGGGTTCTGGTCCGGGCGAGTGGCTGGTCATCGCGGCCTACAGCGAGGCAGCCAAGGTCGAGGCGTGGCTCACCGAGCAGGGCACCACCGACCCCGAACCGGTCTCCGTCGTCGACGTCAGCCACGGCAGGGCGCTTATGCGGCTCACCGGATCGCGCGCGGCCGACGTGCTGGCCAAGCTGTGCGCGGTGGACCTGTCCGACGCGATCGTCCCGGACGGCGGCGCGTTCCGCAGCTCGGTCGCCAAGCTCGTCACCGATGTCGTACGCGACGACACAGACGGGACGCGCTCGTACCTGCTGCACTGCGAGCGATCCTCCGGGCGCTACCTGTGGGGGTGCGTACTCGACGCCGGCGCCGAGTACGGCATCCAGGCAACAGACGCGGGTTCCGTATCATGAAACTCTGGCCCAGATTATGGACGTTCGCGATGCGCTCTGCTGAACTGCAAGGAGAACCCCGTACGCGGGCCGGTAGCTCCGATAACCCGCGGAATGGCAACACAGCAATACCTTCAAAAAGGAGCCGCCGCCATGGCCTTCCCCAGTGACCTCGAGATCGCACGTGCCGCCGCGTTGAAGCCGATCGATGACGTCGCGCACCAGATGGGCATCCCCGCCCACCTGCTCGAGCCGTACGGCACCGACGTCGTAAAGATCAAGCTGGATGCGATCGAGCACATGGCGGACCGCCCGCGCGCGAAGTACGTTGTCGTGAGCGCAATCACCCCGACACCGCTCGGCGAGGGCAAGACGACGACGACCGTCGGGCTCGGGCAGGCGTTCTCACACATCGGCAAGAAGGCGACGGTCGCGGTCCGGCAGCCGTCGATGGGTCCGACGTTCGGCATCAAGGGCGGCGCCGCCGGCGGTGGCTACAGCCAGGTCGTACCGATGGAGCTGCTCAACCTGCACCTCACCGGCGACTTCCACGCGGTCACCGAGGCGCACAACATGCTCGCCGCGATGATCGACAACCACCTGTACCAGGGCAACCAGCTGGGTCTCGACCCGCACCAGATCACCTGGCGCCGGGTGATGGACATCAACGACCGGGCGCTGCGCAACATCGTCGTCGGGCTCGGCAGCGGCACCGACGGTGTACCCCGGCAGACCGGCTTCGACATCACCGCGGCGTCGGAGGTCATGGCGACGCTCGGGCTCACCACGTCGCTCGCCGACATGCGCAAGCGGCTGGGCAACATCGTCGTCGGGTATACCCGCGAGGGCGAGCCGGTGACGGCCGAGCAGCTCCACGCGGCGGGCACGATGACCGTCATCATGCGCGAGGCGGTCAAGCCGAACCTGTTGCAGACGCTGGAGAACACACCCGTCCTCATCCACGCGGGACCCTTCGGCAACATCGCCACCGGCAACTCGTCGGTGGTCGCGGACCTCATCGGCCTGCGCTCGGGCGACTACCACATCACCGAGGCCGGCTTCGGCGCCGACATGGGCGCGGAGCGGTTCTTCAACATCAAGTGCCGGGTCTCCGGCGAGCGCCCGGACGCCGCGGTCGTCGTCGCGACCGTACGCGCGCTCAAGGCGCACTCGGGCAAGTACAAGATCGTGGCCGGCAAGGAGCTACCGCCGCCACTGCTGGAGGAGAACCCCGACGACGTGTTCGAGGGCGCGGCGAACCTGCGCAAGCAGATCGAGAACATCCGCACGCATGGCGTCTCCCCCGTCGTGGCGATCAACGCGTTCCCGACCGACTTCGAGTCCGAGCACGACGCGATCCGGCAGGTGGCGGCGGAGATGGGCGCCCGGTCGGCGGTGTGCACGCACTTCGCCGACGGCGGCGCCGGGGCGACCGAGCTGGCCGCGGCCGTACGCGACGCGGCGGAGGAGCCGACGGATTTCCGGTTCCTGTACCCCGACGAGGCACCTCTGCGCGAGAAGATCGAAACCGTGGCCACGAAGATGTACGGGGCGGACGGCGTCGACTACGCGCCGGCGGCGGCCAAGCAGCTCGACACGTACGAGCGGGCGGGCTTCGGCCACCTCCCGGTGTGCATCGCCAAGACGCACCTGTCCATCTCCTCGGACAAGACGCTGAAGGGGGCTCCGACCGGATGGCGGCTGCCGGTACGCGAGGTGCGGGCGTCGGTGGGCGCCGGGTTCGTGTACCCGATCTGCGGCGACATCCCCACCATGCCCGGCCTCGGCCGGAACGCAGCGGCCACCCGCGTCGACCTGGACGAGAACGGCGACATCGTGGGCCTGTCGTGACGGCTGGCCCCGGTCACTTGTCAGTGTCTGGTGGAGCTATAGCTCAACCAGACACTGACAACCTGGCGGGAGTGGGCGCGTTCCTGGACCGGATCGCGGAGCGTACGCCGGCGCCGGGGGGCGGCGGGGCGTGCGCGGTCACCATCGGCATGGCGGCCGCTCTCGTCGCGATGGCGGCCAGGTACTCCGGCAAGCAGCTGCCGGACGCCGACGCGCTCGCCACCGAGGCGGACGAGCTGCGGGCCGACGCGCTGCCGCTCGTACAGGCCGACGCGGACGCGTACGGCGAGCTGCTCGCCGCCTTCCGCGACCGGTCCGAGGGGCGGGGGGAGCGCGTCGCCGTGGCGTCCCGGCGCGCCTGTGACGTACCGCTGCGGATGACCGACGTGGCCGCGCGTACCGCCAACCTCGCGGTAACCGTTGCCTCCCGCGGCAATCCCAACCTGCGCGGGGACGCCACCACCGCTGCACTGCTCTGCGCCGCCGCCTCGCGTTCCGCGGCACACCTCGTACGCATCAACGTGGCCGGCGGCGGCCTCGACCCACAGCTTTTGGAGGCGGCGGGCCGCAACGCCACCGCCGCGGCAACCGCAGCCGAGCAGCTCGAAGGAGCGGAAGAGACATGACCGCCGCCATCATCGACGGCGAGGCGTACGCCGACGACCTCGAGCGTGAGGTCGCCGCGGAGATCGCGGCGCTCGCGGACGGCGGCACGCGGCCGGGTCTCGCGACCGTGGTCGCGGGCGACGACTACGGCGCACTCATGTACGAGCGGCGAGTGCGTCAGGTAGCCGAGCGGGTGGGCTGCTACTACGTCTCCGAGCGGCTCCCCGCCGACGTCGACCAGCACGATGCGGTCGCGGACATCGGCAAGCTCGACGCCGACCCGCGCATCTCCGGCATCCTGGTCCTGCGGCCGCTGCCGGCGCACATCTCCGAACTCGCCCTGTACCGGGCGCTGACGCCGCTCAAGGACATCGAGGCCGTCCACCCGATCAACGCGGGCCTGCTCGCGCTCGGCATGCCCAGGTTCGTACCGTCCACGCCGGCGTCGGTCTTCCAGCTGCTCGACCGCTACTACCGCGACACGAACAGGGACCCCGACGACGTGCTCGGCCGCAGCCTGATGGTCGTCGTCGGCCGGTCGAACAACGTCGGCAAGTCCACGGTCCTGCTCGGCTTCGCCCGCGGCGCCACCGTGATCTCCTGCGACGTGTCGACCTACAAGGCGGGTGTCCTGTACGACCTGACCCGGCAGGCCGACATCCTCGTCTCCGCGACCGGGGCCCCGGGCCTGATCGGCGGCGACCACGTCAAGGACGGTGTCGTCGCGATCGACGTCGGCATCAACCCGGTGCCGGACCCGCGTACGGGGCGCACCAGGCTCACCGGCGACCTCGACTTCGACTCGGTCGCGGCACGCGCCGAGGCCATCACCCCCGTCCCCGGCGGCGTGGGCCCCGTGACCGACATCTGGCTTCTGCGTACGACGGTCAAGGCCGCGAAGCTCCAGGCCGCCCAGGACGGCTGAGGGGCGCCGCTCGTTTTCGACGTTGTCAGTGCCTGGTTGAGCCATAGCCCAACCAGGCACTGACAACCTCGCTGTGCCTTCTTCGGCCAGGTGCCGCTGTCCCAGCTCGTCGCGGCCCTGGAGGATCGCGCGGACCAGGCGGCCTTGACCGACCGCGGTGGGGATCCCCTGCCGGGTGCCTACCCGGCAGGGGATCCCCCGACAGCCGTGACCGTCACCGCCGCCGGAAGCGGACGGGCTGGCCGGGGCGCAGCTGACCGGCGCGGTCGAGGTCGGCCGAGCAGACCACGGCGAGCACCGGGTACCCGCCGGTGACCGGGTGGTCGGCGAGGAACACCGTCGGCTTGCCGGACGGCGGCACCTGCACCGCACCCGCGACGAGCCCCTCGCTCGGCAGCTCACCCTGGACGGCCCGCGTCAGTTGGGGACCGTCCAGCCGCATCCCGATCCGGTTGCTCTCGGGCGTCACCTCGTACGGCTCGCTCACCAACCGCTCGATCGCATCATGTTCGAACCAGTCGTCGCGCGGGCCGAGCAGGACCCGCAACGTGACCTCGCCCACCGGCGGCGCAGGTACAGGCGCGACGTCGACAGGCGGCCAGTCATCCGCGACAGCACCGACCGGGAGCGTGGTGCCCTCGGCCAGCCGTTCCGGGCCGATGCCCGCGAGCAGGTCCGTCGACCGGCAGCCGAGCACGGGCGGCACGGCGATGCCGCCGCGGACGGCCGAGTACGTCCGCAGGCCGGCGGCCGGCCTGCCGAGCCGTAGCACTGCCCCGGGCGGCACGTCGATCGTCGTACCGCAGCCATACGCCGTGCCGTCGACGGTCACCGGGCAGGGCGCGCCCGTCACGGCGACGAGGAGAGCACCGGCCGCGCGTACCTCCAGGCCGCCGAATGTCGCTTCGATCGCGGCGGCATCCTCGGGGTTACCGACGAGCCGGTTCGCCAGGCGGAGCGCGCCGCGGTCGCACGCGCCGGACCAGCCGATCCCCAGCTCCGACTTGCCGGGCCTGCCGAGGTCCTGCACCGTGCTGAGCGGCCCGGGACGCACCACCTCGAGGCTCTTCATGCGGCAGCCTCGACGAACCGCACCCGTACGCCCGGGCGGAGCAGCGCGGCCGGGTCCCGGTCGATGTCCCACACGGCAAGGTCGGTATGCCCGATGAGCTGCCATCCACCGGGCGACCGCCGCGGGTACACGGCACTGAACTCCGCTGCCAGCGCGACAGCCCCGGGCGGCACGTCGGTACGCGAGGTCTCGCGACGCGGCACCGACAGCTCCCAGTCGCTCGCCGCGAGGTACCCGAACCCGGGCGCGAACCCGCAGAACGCCACGGTCCAGGATGCCGCCGTGTGGGCCTCGATCACACCACGCTCCCCCAGGCCAGTCAGGTCGGCGACCTCGGCCAGGTCCGCGCCGTCGTAGATGACCGGCATCTCGACCGGTTCTTCCGTATCGAGCGCGTCGGGCGGGACCGGCTCGGTGTCGGCGACCGCCCGGGCGACAGCGGCGGCGTCGGTCAGCTCCGGGTCGAAACGCAGCAGCAGCGTCCGCGCGGCGGGAACGACGTCGAGCACGGCGGGAATCGGAGCTGCGCGCAGCGCCGCGGCCAGCCGCAGCACCATGTCCAGGCCGTCCACCTCGACGAGAACCGCGGCGTCACCGCACGTCAACGTCCTCATCCCGGCAGCCTAGATGGTTGATTACTTGTAGCCGGGGCGATGCGGACCGGACGACACCGCATGTTGACTCGCTCAGCCCGGGTGCATAACGGGCAAACCGGTCAGATGTTCAGGGCTGGGCGAGTCAACAGCGGGGCAAGCCCGGCCTTCGGACGTGAATCGCTGACACGACCGGACAGGATCGGCGGTAAGTCTTTGCCTTGGCGGGCGCGATGGGTGATTCTGTGGTGTCACAGTCCCGCTCGGTTGCCCGGGAGGTAGATATGTCCAGCCCAGAGCACGCTCGTACGGTCGGTACCCGCCCGGTGAGCCGCCGGGGGTTCCTCGGAGGGGGCCTGACCGCGCTCGGCGTGGTCGCCCTGCCGTCGCTCGCCGGCTGCGGGGGAGGGCCCGGTGCGGGCGGCGGCAAGACCGTCACCTTCGGGTCGAACGCCTCCGACGCGGTCCCGAAGAAGGCGTACCAGCACGTGTTCGCGAAGTTCGCGAAGCAGCATGACCTCAAGGTCAAGGTCAACACCGTCGACCACAACACGTTCCAGGAACAGATCAACAACTACCTGCAGGGCCGGCCCGACGACGTGTTCACCTGGTTCGCTGGTTTCCGGATGCGCTACTTCGCCAAGAAGGGACTGGTCAGCGAAATCTCCAGCGTCTGGGACAAGGTCGGCGACAACTTCACCGCCGCGATGAAGAAGGCGTCGACCGGCGACGACGGCAAGCAGTACTTCATCCCCATCTACAACTACCCGTGGGCGGTTTTCTACCGTAAGAGCATCTTCGACAAGTACGGGTACGAGCCACCCAAGACTTGGGATGCGTTCATCGCGCTGGCCAAGAAGATGAAAACCGACGGTCTCGTGCCGATCGGGTTCGCCGACAAGGGCGGCTGGCCCGCGTTCGGCACGTTCGACTACCTCAACATGCGCATCAACGGCTACGACTTCCACATCGCCCTGATGTCGGGCAAGGAGTCGTGGGCCGACCCGAAGGTGAAGCAGGTCTTCGAAACCTGGCGGGAGGTGCTCCCGTACCAGCAGAGGTCGGCGCTCGGCCGCACCTGGCAGGAGGCCGCCCAGGGGCTGCTGCAGAAGAAGACCGGCATGTACCTGCTCGGCTCGTTCGTCGGCCAGCAGTTCCCGGAAGAGGAGCGGAACGACCTCACCTTCTTCCCGTTCCCCGAGATCGATCCCGCGATCGGCACGGACGCGGTCGAAGCACCCATCGACGGGTTCATGATGTCGCGCCGCCCGCGCAACGAGAAGGGCGCGACCGAGCTGCTGGAGTACCTGGCCAGCGCGGAGGCGGAGAACACCTACCTCAAGACAGACCCGAACGACGTCGCCGTGAACAAGAACGCCGACACTTCCGGCTACAACCAGATACAGAAGCAGGCGGCCGACCTCATCGCGAACGCCGCGTCGATCTCGCAGTTCCTGGACCGCGACTCGGACCCGACGTTCGCGTCGACGGTCGCGATCCCGTCCTTCCAGAAGTTCCTCCGGGAACCGAAGTCCGTCGACTCGATCCTCACGTCCATGCAAAAGCAGGCCAAGGCCATCTATAGAGGCTGACCAGGGTGCTTGACGAACGGACCCGCGCGCCGGCCGCGCGCTCGCAACGCGCACGCCGGTCCCACCGGTGGACACGCCGCGACCGCGTTGTCATCGCGCTCATGGTCGCGGTGCCGACGGTGATCTTCCTCGGGCTCGTCTGGGCACCCGCGCTGATCTCCGTCGGGCTCTCGTTCACCAGGTGGGACGGCATCGGGCTCGATGCCATCCAATGGGTCGGCTGGGACAACTACCGGCAGATCTTCACCATCTACCCGCCGTTCAAGCCCGCGCTGCTGCACAACCTGATCTGGCTGCTGTTCTTCATGGTTCTCGCGACTCCGCTCGGGCTGTTCCTCGCAGTGCTGCTGGACAAGGACATCCGCGGTACCCGGATCTACCAGAGCGCAATATTCCTGCCCGTCGTGCTCTCCCTGGCCATCGTCGGCTTTATCTGGCAGCTCATCTACTCACCCGACCAGGGCCTGATCAACCAGCTGTTCGGCACCAAGGTCGACTGGTTCGGCAATGCGAAGATCAACCTGTGGGCCGTACTCGTCGCCGCGAGCTGGCGGCACGTCGGTTACATGATGATCCTGTACCTCGCCGGCCTGAAGGGCGTCGACCCGTCGCTGCGCGAGTCCGCCGCACTCGACGGCGCCTCGGAGTGGCAGGCGTTCCGGTACGTCGTCTTCCCTGCGTTGCGCCCCGTCAACATCATCGTCCTGGTCATCACCGTGATCGAGTCGCTGCGCGCGTTCGACATCGTGTACATCATCAACGGCGGACGCAACGGGCTCGAACTCCTGTCCGCCCTCGTGACGCAGAACATCATCGGGGAGGCGAGCCGGATCGGCTACGGTTCGGCGATCGCCGCCATCATGCTGCTCATCTCCACGGTGTTCATCATCGTCTACACGGTCCAGGTATTCCGGGAGGAACGATGACGGCACGACGCATCCGGCGCGTTGCCCTGCACGCGTTCCTGATATTGACCGCCCTCGCGTTCCTGCTGCCGCTGCTGTACGCGCTGTACACCTCGTTCCGGCCGTACGAGGACACCGCTCGACACGGGTACGTGTCGCTGCCCCACGTCCTCACGTTCGTGAACTTCACCAACGCGTGGAAGCAAGGACAAATACCCGAGCATTTCCTCAACACGCTGATAATCGTCGGACCGTCGCTGGTCCTCATCCTGCTGTTCTCGTCGTCGATCGCGTTCGGTATATCGCGGTACCGCATCCCGGGGCGCAAGGTGCTGCTCATCATCTTCACCGCAGGGAACCTGCTGCCCCAGCAGATCCTGCTGACGCCGCTGTACCAGTTCTACCAAATCATCGATGACACCGATTTCATGTACTACAACGGCTGGCACGTGTACGACTCGTACTTTGGCGTCATCGCGATTCACGTGGCGTTTCAGACGGGCTTTTGCACCTTCGTGCTCGCCAATTACATGCAGGCGCTGCCGGAGGAGCTGACGGAGGCGGCGCTCGTCGACGGCGCCAGCGCCTGGCGGCAGTACTGGAAGGTGACGCTGCCACTGTGCCGCGCACCGCTCGCGGCACTCGCGACGCTCGAGTTCACCTGGATCTACAACGACTTCCTCTGGGCACTGGTGCTGATGACGACAGGAGCGAAGCGACCGATCACCTCGGCGCTGCAGAACCTGAAGGGACAGTTCTTCACCGACAACAATCTGCTCGCCGCCGGATCGCTGATCATCGCGCTCCCGACGATGATCGTGTACTTCGCGCTGCAACGGCACTTCGTACGCGGCCTCACACTCGGCGCTACGAAGGGATGAGGCGGCGTTGTTAGTCTGAAGATCCACCAGGGAAAGAGGATGGCGTGATGAGGGCTGCCAAGAGGAGGGCGCGACGGTGAAGGCTGCACTGTACGACCGCAACGGACCGGCCGACGAGGTACTGCGGGTCACCGACGTCGATACGCCGGAACCCGGCCCTGGCGAGGTCCGCGTACGGATCACGGCGTCCGCGGTGAACCCCACCGACTGGAAGGCCCGCTCCGGCGCCACGCCGATGCCGATGGACGGCTTCCAGGTCCCGAACCAGGACGGCGTCGGCGTCGTGGACGCCGTCGGCGAGGGTGTCGATCCCGGCAAGGTCGGCGAGCGTGCGTGGCTGATGCTCGCGGCGTACAACAACAAATGGGGCACCGCCGCGGAGTACTCGGTGCTCGACGCCGACCGCGCGATCCCGTTGCCGGACGGCATCTCCGACGAGTTGGGCGCCAGCCTCGGTGTACCGGCCGTCACCGCCGCACACTGCCTCGGCGACCGCCACAACCTCGCGGGAAGGCCGGTGCTCGTCGCGGGCGGCGCCGGTGCGGTCGGCCACTACGCGATCGAGTTGGCCAAGCATGCCCGCGCCGAGGTCGTCACGACCGTGAGCTCGGCCGAAAAGGGTGAGCTGGCGCGCGCCGCCGGCGCCGACCTCGTCGTCAACTACCGCGACGACGACGCGGTCGACCAGATCAAGGCGCTCACCCCCACCGTTGACCGGGTGGTGGAGGTCGCGCTCGGCGCCAACATGGATCTCGACCTTGCCCTGGCAGCGCCCAACACCGTGATCACGACGTACGCGGGCGGTGCGGACGACCCGGCCATTCCGGTTCGCCGGCTGATGGCGTCCAACGCGACGCTGCACTTCGTGCTGCTCTACCTGGTGCCCCCGCAGGAGATCGCCGCAGCCGTCCGGTGGGTCAGCGACGCGCTGCGCGACGACGCGCTGTCCGAGCTGCCCGTCCAGCGGTTCGGCCTGGATGAGACAGCCGCGGCCCACGACGCCGTCGAGCACGGCGCGGTCGGCAAGGTGCTGATCACCCCGTAACGAGGGCCGCTCAGCCGATGCGACGGATACCGCGGCGGATCTCGCGGATCGCGTCGTCGAAGAACGGCTCGGCGACGACGTACGCGCCCAGACCGGTGAGGATGCCGGCGACGATGTTGATGCTCGTGCGCCCCTTGTCCTTCCAGTACACGTCCTCGAGGTTGAGCAGGAGCGCCGCCTCGTCGGCGATCAGCGCGATGCCCATGCCGTACGCGATCCCGGCCACCGGCCGGCGACCCGCGCGGCGGGGCAGGCGCACCGCCATCAGGCCGACTCCCGCGAGCAGGAGGATGCCGAAGTTGTAGTGGTGCAGGTGCTTGTCGCCGGCGCTGACGTTCTTCAGCGGCAGCCACTCGCCGCGAATGCCGTGCGTGATGAACCGCGTGATGCCGAACGTCGCGCCGAACGACAGCCAGGACAGCAGCAGCGTCTCGGTCAGCGGATCGGCTTCCTCGAAGTACGCGCGTACGAGCCGTTCCGGCAAGGTGCCCTGCCGCCCGGTGTCCGTGCCCACGGTGTGGCGCTTCTCGTGATGCTCCTTGCGCTGCTCGCGGCGCTGCTCTTCCAGGTCACCTTGCTGCTTTTGCCAGCGCATGCCACCTCCGATGGACGCGGGCCGGGCGACGATTCCGTCCGGCCAGCGTAAGCGTAGCTGGGAAGACGGGCTCGGTCCCGTGCCCGCTGCTCGCAGTCAGGTCGAGTACGCGACGATGGGGTCGTGCGTGGACCACTGGCAACCGAGCCCGCCGGGCTGGACGACCTGCTGGCCGCGTACCGCCCGGACGACTCGACGCTGCTCGCAGGACCCTCGGGCGCGCTGCTCGCGACCGGTGTCCACGCGCGCCTGCCTGCCGAGCCCGGGTCGGCGGCGTGGCAGGCGCTGCCGGAGCGCGTCGCAGACCTGCTGGCGTCCGCTGAGGGCTCGGCGATCGCGGTCGGGGCCATCCCGTTCGAGCGCGACAAGCCGGCGCACCTCTACGTACCGGCTAACACCCGGCGCACCGGCCCGTCCCCCGAGACCGCTACCGACCGTGCGCCCCGGCACGACGACCAGGAGTGGCAGGTTCGGCACGAACCCACACCTGAGCAGTACGCCAAGGCCGTCGCCGAGTGCGTACGACGGTTCGCGGACGGCCCGCTCGAGAAGGTGGTACTCGCGCGCACGGCACACCTCACCGGGCATGCACCTGTCGACGTACCGGCCTTGGTGGCCTCGCTCGCGCAGCGCGACCCCGGCGGATACACGTTCGCGGTGAACGTCGCTGGCGACGGCCCGGCGCCACGCACGTTCCTCGGCACAAGCCCGGAGCTGGTCGTCCGCCGCGCGGGTACCCGCGTCGTCGCCTTCCCGCACGCGGGCACGGCGCCGCGCAGCACAGACCGCGACGAGGACCGCGCCCTGGCCGCGGCGCTGCTGCATTCGGCGAAAGACAGGCACGAGCACGAGGTCGTGGTACGGCACGTGGCGCAGCACCTGCGGCCCTTCTGCCGCAGCCTCGCCGTACCTCCCGAGCCGCACCTGGTCAGCACCCGTACGCTCTGGCACCTCGCGACGCCAATCGAAGGCGAGCTGGCGGACGAGGCGACGACGTCGCTGCACCTGGCCCGCGCGCTGCATCCAACACCGGCCGTCTGCGGTACGCCCACGGATCTCGCGAGCCGCACGCTCACCGAGCTGGAACCGTTCGACCGCGGCTACTACGCGGGGATGGTCGGCTGGACGGACGGCAGCGGCGACGGGGACTGGATCGTCGCCATCCGTAGCGCGGAGGTGGAAGCCGACCGGATGCGACTGTTCGCCGGCGCCGGGATCGTCGCCGGCTCCGACCCGGACGACGAGGTACGCGAGACCTCGGCGAAGTTCCGTACCCTGCTCGGCGCGATGGGGGTCGACGCCACCCTGTGAGCCTCCCAGGCGGGTAGCTACACGGGCGGGGAGCCCCAAATGACCACGTTATGTGGGGTAAACCGGCCTTCTCGATGTCTGCAGCCCTCGATAAGGCGGCACTCGCCTCGCGAAGTTGACAGAGCGGTCTGGCCGCCGCGATCGATGAATTTCGCCCTGCGGTGGAGTCCGCCTCTGCATCAGATGGAACCACGCCAACTGACTGGGCTCGACGGGCGAGCGAGGGAGCACCGACATGTCACCCACGGCACGCAGCGAGGGCTTCACGGCCGCCGGACGCGAGGGACTGCACGCGGCCGCGCAACGTCCGGTCGATGACGGCCTGGTTCCAGGCCTGGTCGCGTTGGCGTCCCGGGGCGCAGAGGCACACGTGGAGGCGCTGGGAACCCTGGCGGTCGGCGGCGAGCCCGTGGCGCGGGACGCCATCTTCCGGATCGCCTCGACCACCAAGCCGATCACCGCGGCGGCCACGCTCGCCCTCGTCGCGGAAGGACTACTGGACCTGGACGCCCCCGTCGACCGGCTACTGCCCGAACTCGAGGGCCGGCGTGTGCTGCGGCAAGTGGACGGTGCGATCGATGACACCGTGCCTGCCAGCCGCCCGATAACAACCCGCGACCTGCTGACGTTCACCTTCGGTTTCGGGATGTCAATCGACATGTTCACTGCGGTGGAACCTTGGCCGGTCGTGGAAGCGACGCAGGCACTCAACCTGGCCGCCATCGGCCCGCCTGACCCGAGCATCCCGCACGACTCCGATAGTTGGATCGCGGCTCTGGCCAGCCTTCCGCTGTTGGCGCAACCCGGCGAACGCTGGCTGTACAACACCGGCGCCCAGGTGCTGGGGGTGCTCCTGGCCCGAGCCGCGGGCCAGACGTTCGCCGAGGTGTTGCGTATGCGGATATTCGAACCGCTGGGCATGCGCGACACCGGCTTCTACACACCGCATCACGACCGTCTCGCCACCGCCTACCAGCCCACACCCGATGGCCTGGCGGTACACGACGGACCCGATGGGGTGTGGAGCCGGCCTCCGGCGTTCTGCGATGGCGCAGCGGGCCTGGTCTCTACCGCGGATGATCTGCTCGCGTTCGCCCGGATGCTGTTGCGCGGCGGCTCGCCGGTTCTGCCTCGGCACGCGGTCTCCGCGATGACGACCGACCAGCTCAGCCCGTCGCAGAAGGCGTACGGCGCACTTGTCCCCGGTTTCTTCGTCGAGAACTCGTGGGGACTCGGTCAGGCCGTGTATGCCAGCGGCGCGTACGGGTGGGACGGCGGGCTGGGTACGACCTGGCTGGTCGACCCGCGCCGCGACCTCACCATGATCGTGCTGACCCAGCGCATGTTCGAGAGCCCCCAGCCGCCACAGCTCCATCGCGACTTGCAAGCTGCGGCGTATGCCGGCCTCGCCTGACTTACCTCCTCCGTTCAGTAAGGGTGTAAAGGTTGCGGATGTCGCCCGCTACGGGCACCTGCTTCCAGAAGGTGAAACCGAGCTCGCGGCAGACATTTTGCGAGGCAACGTTCTGCGGGTCGATGAGGACCAGCAGTTCTCCCGCGTATGTCTGATGAGCCTTGGCCAGCAGGGCCTCGTTGCAGAAGAGTTCGGCGAAGCGGTGCCAGTCAGCCTCCCGAGGTGGGCGAACCAGGAGACGCGCGGTCGCTACGACGCCCGGATCCGAGGCAGGCACACATCCTCCCGCATTCGCGCCGCGTTGCGTTACGTAACAGCGCACTGCCCTGGCTGGACGCAGCTACACGGGCGGCGCCGGGTCGTACTGGATGCCCTTGCGTACCTCGCGTGCGCGCTCGGGCGACGCGAGCCGGCTGACCAGGTGCAGCGCCATGTCGATCCCCGCGGAGATGCCGGCCGAGGTGACGACGTCGCCGTCATCGACGAACCGCTCGTCGCCGCGGACGTCGATAGTGGAGTCGAGCTCGTGCAGAAGGTCGAGCGAGCGCCAGTGGGTGGTGGCCGGCCTGCCTCGCAACAGGCCCGCCGCGGCGTACACGAGGGAGCCGGTGCAGACGCTGGTCAGCAACGGCACCGCCTGCCGCTGATCGCGTACCCAGTCGAGGTGCGCGTCGTCGCGGAGCTGGGGGCGGGTGCCCTGTCCGCCCGGGTGCAGGAGAACGTCGAGGTCCGGGGCGTCGGCGAAGCTGTGGTGCGCTTCTACGGTCAGGCCCTTGGCACAGTGCACGGCGCCGCCGTCGCGGGACAGGCACGACACCTCGTACCCGTTCTGCGGGTACATGCGCGTCCAGAAGGCGAACACCTCCCACGGGCCGATCGCATCCAGCTCCTCGACGCCGTCGAACAACACGATCCCGATCTCGCGGGTGTTGTCATGGGGCATACGTCGATCCAACCACGGACCGGCGATGACAAAGTCAACTCCGGTCGTTGAACAACGTAGCTTCGTCGAGTGATTGTGAGTACTGGCCAAGGTCGTACGTGTACGTCTTCGCGATCTGCAGCGCCGCGATGACAACGTGGCATCCCGTCGGATTCTGGAGCGGGCCGGGTTCAGCCAGGTCGCTGCCGACGATGAGCTACTTCACTATGAGGCCCGGCTTGGGTAAAGACGGGGTAGCGACTCGCCTGTGACCTGCGGTGATAGGAGAGCCGGCGCCCGGATTCGAACCGAGAACCGCCTGTTTACAAGACAGGTGCGCTGCCAGTTGCGCCACGCCGGCGAGATGACACCACGGTACCCAACGAGCCGCCGCGTACGCGGGCGACCTCCTTGCGGAGTTCGGGTACGGTGCTGGCATGCCCGATCTGAGCGCGGGACGCGTCGTCGCCGGTCGGTACGAGATCCTGTCCCTCATCGGCAAGGGCGGTACGGCCAGCGTATGGCGTGCTTACGATCCCGCTCTGCAGCGCGAGGTCGCCGTCAAGGAACTGTTGATGGCACCGCACATGGTGGCCGAGGAACGCCAGCGGTCGATGCGCGAGGCACGCGCGGCCGCGCGCGTACAGCACCCCGGCGCGATCCCCGTGTACGACATCGTCGTCGACGCCGAGCAGGTCCTCATCGTGATGGAGTTCGTACGCGCGCCGACGCTCGGCGATCGGGTCGCGGAGGTCGGCGCACTGCCGCCGGAGTTCGTGGCGGCGCTCGGCATCCAGCTCATCGACACGCTGGAGGCCGCGCACGAGAAGGGCATCGTCCACCGCGACATGAAGCCCGCGAACGTGATGATCACCGACGACGGTCGCACGTGCCTCGCCGACTTCGGGGTTGCGCTGCTGGTTGACCGCACCGGCCGCACGCGGGCGGGTGTGGCCGGTGGCACGCCCGGTTACATGTCGCCGGAGCAGGCCAAGCGCGAGCACGTGAGCGACGCGAGCGACCTGTTCAGCCTCGGCGCCACGCTCTACTTCGCCGCCGAGGGCATGGGCCCGTACGACCGGCGCGACTGGCGCAATGCGGTGCAGGCGGTGATCGACGAGCCACCCGCGATCGCACGCAAGTCCGGTCCGCTCGCGCCGCTGTTCCACCGCATGCTGTACAAGAACCCCAACCGCAGGCCGACTCACGACGAGATCCGGCGTGGGCTGTTCGTCGTGCTCGCGCAGGGCATGCCCGGCTTGCTCGCCGGGGAGGGACCCTCCTGGTCCAAGGCGCCGCCGCCACCGCACGTCCCCTTGCGGGGCGCCCGCAACGAGCAGGAAGGCACGGGCGACGCGGATGCGCCTCCCATGCCTCCGCGCCTTCCGCTTCGCCGCAGTCGCCGCCCGAACGAGTGACCGCTACGTCATCGTCATCGCGTCGCCGTGAACGCGACGACGTGTGCGAGGTCGTGTCGTTCGGCGTTGCCCAGCGCGGAGCGTAGCTCCTCCTCGATACGCCCCAGCGCATGCTCGGGCAGGGCGAATCGCCGGGCCATGCGGGACGCCTGCGTACCGCCGTGCCAGGACACGACGAGCCGGCCGCCGGGTCGCAGCAACCTGCGCATCTCCTGCAAGCCTGCGGCAAGGTCGGGCCACATCGGCACGTTGTTCGCCGATACGACGAGGTCGGCGCAGCCGTCGGCGAGGCCCGTCGACTCCGCGTCACCGATGCGGAGGTCGGCGCGACCGTCGCGCGCCGCCGCTGCATTGCGCCGGCGCGCCATCGCGTGCATCCGCTCCGACGGGTCGACGCCGCGTACATGCGCGCCGCGGGAAAGCAACGCCTGCGCCAGCGTCCCCGGCCCGTAGCCGACCTCGACGACGTCGCGGCCGGCCACGTCACCGACCAGGGACAGCACATCGGAC